>VBGJ01000063.1 GCA_005880445.1 Chloroflexota bacterium
AGACGTGCACAGGCGGAGGCAGCCGAGGTCCTGCTTCGACGCCGCGGGGTGATCGAGCATGGCCTGCATCATCGTGGGCACGTTGACCAGGATGGAGGGGCGGTGGCGCGCGATCAGGTCAAAAAGAAGCTCGGGCGTTGTCCTCTCGGGGAAGACGATGCCCGCTCCGCCGACGCCAAACGGATACATGGCGGTGAGGTCGCGCGCGTAGCCGAAGAAGAGCTTCGGCACCGGTAGCACGACGTCGTCGGCGCGGAGGTCGAGCACGCCGCGGGCATAGTTGAGATAGCTGGCCATCGGGCTGCGCAACGGATGCACGCAGGCTTTCGGCTGCCCCGTGCTACCCGTCGTGAACTTCCAGATGGCGACGTCATCCGTTCGCGTGTCAGCAGGAGCGAGCTCTGACGACGCCGCGCCGGCGAGCGCTTCGAAGGATGCTTCGCCGGCTTGCAGCTCATCGGCGTTCGCGCCAACCACGAGCAGGACCGGCTTTGCGCGCCTTCCTGCAACTGCGAGACGCATCCGCGGCAGGGTGTCGCGGTCGGCGACGACCAGCGACGCACCCGTGTACTCGAGGTAGTACGTGTAGTCCTTGGCGGGGAGGAACGTGTACACCTCGGCGGTGACGGCTCCGATCTTCTGCGCTCCGTACCAGATCGCGACGAACTCCGCGGAGTCGGCGAGAGCGAGCAGCACGCGTTCCTGTTTGCGCACTCCCAGTTCGAGAAGAACGTTGCCCGCTCTGCTTGCCAGCGCCGCAAGCTCCGCGTAGCTGCACGCGCCGTCCGTGGTGATCAGGGCGGTGCGGCGCCCGCGTCCCGCGACGACGTTGTTGTCGAGGAAGTAGGTGGCGAGGTTGAGGCTGTGCAGAGGTCGATCCTCAGACGGTGATCCGATCGCGAATCAGGTCGACGAGCATCGCGCTGAGCGTGGCCAGCGTCTTCTCGCCCTCCGCTGCCGTCGCGTCGGCGGGGGCGCCGCAGTATGCCTCGTCCATCCCCATCGCGATGAAGTCCGTCTTGCCGGCAGCGATGGCGGCTGGCATGTCGACGGGATGCTCCGGCAGCCCGTGCATGCGCTTGGCGTCGACCAGCTCGGGTCTGGCTGCCAGCACCACCGATGTCTCGTACCGGCCGGCGTGTGCCGAACCACTTCTGAACTCCTCGGTGAGGCGCTCGGCGACGCGCCGGCGAGTCACATCGAACAGCACGGCGTGCCCACGCTCGGCGACCCGGCGCAGGACCGCGACGTGCTCGGGCTCGAAGTGGCTGTTGACGAGGACGACGTGCCGAAATCCTTGTTCTCGCACCGCGGTGCACACGTCGATTACGAGCGTCTCCAGAGCGGCCTCGCTGATGGAGACCGCGCCAGGGAATGCGGCCGCGTAGCGCGTGACACCGTAGCGAATCGGCGGCAGGACCAGCACTCGCATCGCGCTCTCACCTGCGAGCTCCCATGCCACGCGCTCGCACACGGTGGTGGAGATGATCGAGTCGGTGTCGAGTGGAGCATGCGGGCCGTGCGGCTCGACCGCGCCCACCGGGAGCAGCAACACGGGCGTCGGGCCGCGGTGCAGCACATCGATCTCCGGCGAGGTCAGGTCTGCGAAGTTCACTCCCTCGCTCACGACGGATCGACACTCTACACTTGACCTGGCTGAGGTGTCAACTGTAGGGTACGGGCATGCTGGTCTCGCAGCCCCAGCCACAGGACCTCGTGATCACGCTGCTCGGCACGTACATGCGGAACGGTGAGCGACGCGTGTGGTCAGGGGGCCTGGTCCGCCTGCTCGGTGAGCTGGGCTTCTCCGTCGCCGCGTCGCGCGTGGCGCTGGCACGCCTGGTTGCACGCGGCCTGCTGGCGCGCGAACACCACGGGCGATTCGTGCACTACCGCGTCACGGCGCGATGCGCTGCCCTGCTCGAAGAGGGCGACGCGCGGATCTTCGCGCTGGGACGGCCCGCCCGCAGGCCGGAACCGTGGACGGTCCTCTGGCACGTGATCCCCGATGAGCGCCGGCTGGAGCGAGGCCGTCTCGCGCGGCGGCTTCGCTTCCTTGGCTTTGGCCCGCTGCAGGACGGCACCTGGATCGCCGCCCGTAACCGTGAGCGCGAGGTGGCCGCGCTTCTCGACGACCTGGACGTCACCGCCTACGCGGGAGTCATGGTCGGGAAACCCGCGGCATCGCTGGACTTTGCCGGTGTCGCCGGCCGCGTGTGGGACATCGAAGGACTGGACGAGCGGTACGGCGGTTTCATCGACGCATTCGGGCCGTACGCGACGAGCCATCGGACAGCTCGGCTCGATGACAGGGCTGCCTTCAGGTTGCGAACGCTGCTCGTCGACGCTTTCCGCGAGTTCCCCCTTCTCGACCCGGAACTGCCGAGCGACGTGATCGCCGCGCCCGCGCATCGTACGCAAGCCGTGTCCGTGTTTCACAGGCTGTATCGGTCGCTCAGCACACCCTCGCAGCGGCACTTCGATGCCGTCGCCACCCCATAGCCGCCGCGTGCGCATCGCTGTGATCGGCGGCGGTCCGGGCGGCCTGTATTTTGCGGCGCTCGCGAAACAGCTCGATCCCATGCACGAGATCGTCGTGTGGGAGCGCAACGCGGCCGACGACACCTTCGGGTTCGGCGTGGTGTTCTCCGACGAAACGCTTGGTGGCATCGAGCACGCTGACCCGGCGATCTACGAGGCCATGGCGTGCACATTCGCGCGCTGGGACGACATCGACGTGCACTATCGAGGAGAGGTCGTCACGTCAGGCGGCCATGGGTTCGCGGCGATGAGCCGGAGGCGGCTGCTGCAGATCCTTCAGGAGCGGTGCATGGCGCTGGGCGTCACGCTGCACTTCCAGAACCAGGCACCGTCAGCCGGCGAGCTCGCCGCCACCCATGACCTCGTCGTGGCCGCGGACGGAGTGAACTCGGCGACGAGGACGGAGTATGCGGAGACGTTCCGGCCGGCCCTCGATGCGCGTCGGTGCAAGTTCATGTGGCTGGGCACCGACCTCGTCTTCGACGCGTTCAAGTTCTACATCGCGGAGACACCCGACGGTGTGATGCAGATCCACGGATACCCTTACGACGCCACGGGCAGCACGTTCATCGTCGAGATGAACACCGCGGTGTGGAAGCGAGCCGGATTCGACGCCCTCGCCGGGCGAGAATTCGCGCCGGGAGCGAGCGACGACGAGAGCATCGAGCGCGTTCGTACCCTGTTCGCCGGCATCCTCGGCGGCCACAGCGTCGTTGGCAACAACTCACGCTGGATCAACTTCACGACCGTGCGGTGCGCGAGCTGGCGGCACCGCAACATCGTGCTCCTCGGCGACGCCGCGCACACCGCGCACTTCTCCATCGGTTCGGGCACCAAGCTGGCCATGGAG
>VBGJ01000047.1 GCA_005880445.1 Chloroflexota bacterium
GTAACCGAATGGCCGCAGTTTCGTGAGCTGGACTGGACCCGAGTCGCCCGGATGGTGCGGCGACATGTGATCGTCGACGGCAGGAACTGCCTCGACGCGGATGCGATGGTCGCCGCGGGCTTCACCTATATCAGCATGGGTCGGGCGACGCGGCGACCGTCAACCAAGGCAGGTGTGGCGGTCGAGAAGCAAGCGCCTGCTCCGCCGCTCGTGAGCATCGCCAGCGAGTGACCGGGTCGATCGGCACGCCTCATCGCTGGGACCGCGTCGTGCTCACCGGTGGTGGCGGCTTTCTCGGCTCACACATGGCGGATCGCCTGCTCGCGGGTGGGTCCGATGTGGTGTGCGTCGACAACTTCAGCACGGGGCGCTCGAGCAACCTCGCGCACCTCGAGGCGAACCCGCGGTTTGCCTTTCAAGAACATGACGTGTCACGTGCGCTGGCAGTTGCGGGGCGGGTCGACGCGGTGCTGCACTTCGCCTCTCCGGCGTCGCCTCCCGACTACCTGGCCCGCCCCATTGACACCCTCGACGTCGGCACCGCCGGCACGCGCAACGCGCTGGAGCTCGCGAGCGAGAAGGGGGCGATGTTCCTGCTGGCATCGACCAGCGAGGTGTACGGCGACCCTTTGGTGCATCCGCAGCCGGAATCGTACTGGGGCAATGTGAATTCGGTTGGTCCGCGAAGCGTGTACGACGAAGCCAAGCGGGCGGCGGAAGCGTATGTGATGGCGTATCGTCGTGCGCGGGGTGTCGACACGCGGATCGTCCGCATCTTCAACACGTACGGTCCGCGCATGCGCAGAGACGACGGCCGAGCCGTGCCGCAGTTCATCACGCAAGCGCTCGCAGGGGATCCGCTCACCATTCACGGCGATGGATCGCAGACGCGCAGCCTCTGTTACGTTGACGACCTGATCGACGGCATCGAGCGTTTGCTCGCGTCCGGGTGCACGGATCCGGTGAACCTGGGCAACCCTCACGAGCTGACGATCGGCGAGCTGGCGGTCGTGATCCGTGAGCTCTGTGACAGCGACAGTCCCGTGGAGCATCATCCGCTCCCCGTCGACGATCCCCGGCAGCGTTGTCCGGACATCGCCAGGGCGAGAAGTGTTCTGCAGTGGGAGCCGTCGATAGAATTGCGCGAAGGTCTGCGCCGAACGATCGCCTGGTGGCGCGAGCACACCGAGGTGGAGATGGAGGCGCCGGCGGTCTCTGGCCCGCTCACTGGGAGACACAATTGAGGTGATGCCGAACCAGCCGTATCTATCGGTGCTCATGCCTGCGCTCAACGAGGGGACGACGATCGACCGTGTCCTCGACGCTGTGCTCGCGGTCGACGTGTCCCTGGAGGTGATCCTGGTCGATGACGGATCGACTGATGACACCTGGCACCGGATGCAGGCGCGAGCCGATGGCGATCGCGTACGTGCGTTTCGGCACGCTGCGAACCAGGGAAAGGGCGCGGCGATTCGCACCGCATTACGCGAGGCGCGAGGCGAGCTGGTGATCATTCAAGACGCGGACCTCGAGTACGACCCAGCCGACTATCACCGGCTCATCGACCCGATCATCAACGGCAGGGCCACGGTGGTGTTCGGCACGCGCGCCTTCGCCGCGCACACCGCGTACTCCTATTGGTACGTGATGGGCAATCGGCTGGTGACGCTCGCGACGAACCTCTTGTACAACGTCTATCTGTCGGACATGGAGACCGGCTACAAGGTGATGCCGCGCGACGTGGCGCTGGCTCTTGATCTGGAGGCACGCGGATTCGAGCTGGAACCCGAGATCACCGCAAAGCTGCTCCGTTCGGGCCACCGCATCTACGAGGTCCCCGTGGAATACGCGGCTCGCTCTCGCGCGGAGGGCAAGAAGCTCACCGCCATGGACGGGGCGAGGGCGCTGGTCGCCCTGGCCCGGTATCGGGCGTGGAGGCCGGCGCACGTGGCCGCCGGCCGGCCGGTGCCATGGCATCCGCGGGTGAATCACGTGGCGGTGGATCACGAGGCTGACGGAGGTCCGACCTCGGAGCAGTCCCGAGCCCAGGGGAGAGCCTAGACCCCGCTCCAGTCATAGGGACCGTTCCAGCCCCAGGAATAGTCCGACTCCCAGGCGTCGCCGCCCCCTCCCCGCCAGAACACGATCAGCCGGTTCCATGGATCCTGCACGAGCGACGGGGCGCCACCCAACGTTGCAGACGGGTTCCACTGCGCCGTCCAGTCGACCGGACCCTGCCAGTGATCCGAGTACCAGGTCTGCCAGAGATGTCCATTGCCTCCCTGCCAGAACACCAACACCTGGTTCGACGTGAGCATGACTGACGGCGTGGAGCCGATGGTGGCCGACGGGTTGCCCCATGCCACCGTCCAATCGGTGGGGCCCTGCCAGTGATCCGTGTACCACGCCTGCCACAGGTGGCTGTTGCCTCCCTGCCAGAAGACGTTCACCTGGTTGGGCATGAGCGTGATCGTCGGAGCAGAGGCGAGCGTGGCCGACGTGCCCCACCGGGCGGTCCAATCGACCGGGCCCTGCCAGTGATCCGTGTACCAGGCCTGCCAGAGGTGGTTGTCGCCTCCCTGCCAGAACACGTTCACCTGGTGCGGCATGAGCGAGACCGTCGGGGCGGAGGCAAGCGTGGCCGACGTGCCCCAGCGGGCGGTCCAGTCGACCGGGCCCTGCCAGTGATCCGTGTACCAGGCCTGCCAGAGGTGTCCATCCGTTCCCTGCCAGAAGACGAGCAGCTGGCCGGACGGCGTCAGGCTCAGCGTGGGGGCGGAGGCGAGGCGTCCCGAGAACCCCCACGTCGCGGTCCAGTCCACCGGGCCCTGCCAGCCGTTGCTGTACCACGCCTGCCACAGGTCACCGTTGGTCCCCTGCCAGAAGACGTACGTCTGGCCGCTGGACAACGTCAGCACGCTCGGGGAAGACGCCAGGGCGCCGGCGCCCCCGAAGGCGGTGGTCGTCCAGTCCACCGGGCCGCTCCACGGCCCATTCCCACTCCACGCCTGCCACAGGTGGTTGTCGGTGCCGCGCCAGAACGCCTGGACATGTGCTCCTTGAGTCACCGTGAGGCTGGGGTTGCCTGTCATCCGCGGCCAGGCGGCGTTCTGGATGCCGACGTCGACAGCATCGCCGCTGTTGAAGTAGCCGCCGCCGGTGCTGTACAGGGCAGCGATCCGTTGCGCCGGTCGCCATCGAGGAGACCCGACACGCCGCTTGACCGCCACTCAGCGGCAGGTTCTTGCAGCCGGTGATCGACGCGCCGTTCTCCGTGAATGTGAGGGTGCCGCCACCCGGCGTCGGAGTCACCGCCGCCCAGAAGGTCACCGGCTGACCCGACGGCGCATTGGCCGGACCACCCATGCGCGTGGTGGTCGCACCGGAGAACAGTGGTGGTCCGGGATCGCCCATGTCGAGATCGACGTTGCCCGGGATGCCAGGCACGGAACCGCTCGAGGTGTACTGCCATGCCTGCCAGCCCTGCCCACCCCAGTTGTTCGCCGGTAGCGAAGGGCTGCTGCCACACCAGCACGCCACCCACAACGGATCACCGGTGAAGTTGGACGACTGCACGTGGCCGTCCCACCACGAAGGGGAGGCGTAGATCGCCGGAAGGGCGCCGATGGTCGATTGCACGTCGTTCACCGCTGTCTGCAGACTGGCCACCACCGCAGACGGCGGTAGTCCATCGGTGGTCTCGACATCGATGGCAGGGACCAGATAGCCCGCGCCGAAGGTCACCGATTGAAGCTGTCTGATGAGCAGCCGCGCCTGTGCATGCGGGTCATTGGCTGGATGGAAGAACAGATAGGCGCCGGGTGCGACTCCGGCGGCGCTCGCACGAGTCCAGTTGGTTTGGAAGTCGACGTCCGCCAGGCTGCTTCCCACGCCTGCTCGTATGTAGGCGAAGGAGATTCCGGATGCGGCCACTGCGTGCCAGTTGATCGAGGGTCCCTGGTACGAGCTCACATCGATGCCGCGCTGGTTCGTTGTCTGGGCCTCCGACACCGATCGAGGTGAGAGCACCAGGAACGACCCCGCGACGGCAACGATGGCGAGAAGGGCGCGGACGCGCAGCTTCAGGCCGCTGCGCATCTAATCCTGTTCCGGTGCTGGTTCATCCATTTGCCCGCTACTCGTGCATGAACGCGAACCGTGCGGATGGGAGATGCACGGCGCGACGGAGCATATCGAGCACATGGGTGACCAGCCGGTCGGGAATCAGCCCGTGACGTGTTCGTGACAGCCGCAGACCATCCCAGCCGGCGCGGCAGGCGATCTCCCGCGCGGCATCACTCGAGCGCGGTGACGACGCCGCGCTCGGGACGGCGTAGCGGCTCCAGGAGCGCCACCGCCACACCGGTGAGAATGAGCACCCCGCCGCCGACGGTTGGCGCAGAAGGTGCGGATGCGAAGATGACGAAGGCGAGGATCGCTGTCAACGGTGGTTCGCCGAGGAACGCGATCGACACCGTCAGCGTTCGCACATGGCGCAGGGCCCAGTTGTAGACCGTGTGGCCACCCAACGTGCAGACAACGGCGAGCGCGAGACCGGTCACCGCCACGCGTGGTGTGGGGAGGTGCGCGACTCCGAGCGCGCCGGCTGTCGCCGCTGCCACGACGCACGTGATCGCATATACAGACGCCGAATAGCCGGCAACGCTCAGTCGCGGGCGCACGCCGCGCCCTATCAGGAGATAGCCGGCCAGGCAAACGGCACCGCCCAGAGCGAGCGCATCGCCGAAGAGGGCAGTCCCGCCCACGCTGATGTCACCCGCGCAGGTCACGACCGTGCCGGCGAGCGCGAGCACAAGGCCGGTCGCCTGTCGCAGTGTCACCGTCTCACCCAAGAGCCGGCGGGCCAGCGGCGACACGATGACGGGGTGCACCGACACCAGCAGCACACTTGCAGCGATGGAGGTGTAGCGCAGCGATGCGGTCCACAACAGGAAGTGACCGGCGAGCAGAACGCCGGAGGCGGCCACCAGCAGCCTCGAGCGCTGGTCGAGGACCGCCGCGTCCCGGTGACCATCGCGGACCACCCAGGGGAACAGGAGCAGCGCGGCCATGCCCATGCGAAGCCACACGATGGTGGCGGCATCATCGCCCGCAATGCGTATGAAGATGGCCGAGAACGAAACCGCCACGGTGGCACCCACGAGCGCGAAGCCGGCGCCACGCGCGGCCATCACCGCTTCGTTCGCTTGCGTGATCGCCGGCTCGCGCTCGCGCGCCTCGCCGCGGGTGCGCGCCCGCGGTCCGCGGCCGTGCGCTCACGAATGCGAACCAGGTCGCTGTAACCGCCGCTGATCTCGTGCACCAACCGCGGTGCGTCGCCATCCGCCGAGCCCGTCGTCACCGGGCGCTCCTCGATGGACCACGTTCGCGTGGCGACCGCGTCGATGAGCGCCCGGTCGTGGGTGACCAGCACAACGGCGCCGGGGTAGTGGAGCAGCGCCGTCTCGAGCACCTCCTGCGCAGGGATGTCGAGATGGTTGGTGGGCTCGTCGAGGAGCAGGAGGTTCGTCTCCTCGAGCGCGAGTCGTCCCAAAAGAAGCCGCGCTCGCTCGCCGCCGCTGAGGTCGCCGACGCGCTTGTTCACCTCATCACCGCTGAAGAGCAGCGAGCCGAGCAGCGTGCGTGCACGTTCGGCTCCGATCGGCCTGAACGCAAGCAACTCGTCGAGCACGGTGCGGTCGTCGACTGGTGCGGCGACATCTGCCGTGCTGTCGGTCGACGAGCGTCCCAGGTCCTGACGGTACAGCCGGCGCACCGTGCGCGGGCCCAGCGTCACGGTCCCCGCGACCGGCCGAAGGTCCCCGGCCAGCGTGTGCAGGAGCGTCGACTTGCCGCTCCCGTTGGGACCGACCACGGCGATGCGCTCTCCGGGCACGATGGTCGTCGGCGCCAGCGTCGCCAGGGGCGCGTCCCGGCCAACGACAAGACCGGTTGCCTTGAGCGTGACATTGGAGGACGGCGTCGTCGCGAAACGGAGTCGTGGACGGCGGTCCCGCGATGGCGGCGCCAGTCGTTGCAGGCGATCAAGCCGGGTCTGGCGGCCGCGCGCCTCGCGAGCTCGCTGACCTGCGCGGTACCGGCTGATGAACTCCTCCTGATGCGCGATGTACGACTGCTGCGCTTCGTATTCGCGCCGGCGCCGCTCGCGTCGCTCGTCGCGAAGCCGCAGATACGTGGAGTACGTGCCTGGGTACTCCTCAGCGGTGCCACCAGCGAGCTCGAGGACACGCGAGCACACATTGTCGAGAAAGCGCCGGTCGTGCGACACAAGCACGAAGGCTGTGGACACGCCGCGCATGAAGCCCTCGAGCCACTCGATCGACCAGAGGTCGAGGTGATTCGTGGGCTCATCGATGAGCAGGACATCCGCATCCTGCATCAGCAGCTTGGCGAGCTCGAGCCTGCGCTGCTGGCCCCCGCTGAGATCGCCAGGATGGCGGCGCTGCACCTCCTCATCGAGATCGAGTCCGCCCAGCGCCTCGCGCGCCCGCATCTGCAGGCCGTACCCGCCCGCGTCCTGGTATGCGTGCTGCACCTGCCCGTAGCGCAGCAGCGCAGGCTCGATGTCGCCGCCGCCGCCCAGGGCTCGTTCGAGGGAGGTCATCTCCGCGTGCAGGGCGACCAGGTCGTCCCGGGATGCCATCACCTCGTCGAGCACCGTGCTCGCCACCGGTTCGGGCGCGTCCTGCGGCAGGTAGCCGATGCGCAGCCCCCGCATGCGATCGACCATGCCCTCGGTGGGATTCCTGACGCCCGCGATGAGGTCGAGCAACGAGGTCTTCCCCGTGCCGTTGGCGCCGACGACCGCGAGACGTTCACGCGGTTCGATGCGCAGGCTCACGTTCGTGAACACCTGGTGAGATCCAAACGACAGCGCGAGTCCGTCGCAATCGATGAGCGACATCGGTACCTCTGCCTAGCCGAGAGCGACCGCCGGCACCTTGCCTTGCAACGTTCCCTGCGCCGAGTCCCGCAGCTCCGCAAGGGTCACCGGTCCTTCGAATCGGTCGGTGACGATGCCGGTGGCGTTCACGAAGTAGATCCACGGGTCGGTCCGCAAGCCGAACGAATCGAAGGCTGGGTTCACCTTCGCCGCCGGCCCCGGAGGACCCGCGGGGTAGTACGTCTCGATGTGCTCGAACAGCAGCGAGGAGCAGTACTGCGTGCACAGCTGCTGCAGAATCTGTCGCGTCGGTCCGCACGTCTTGCTCGGACAGTACGCAGGATCGCCGAAGTACAGCACCATGGGGCGGTGTTGCACGATGCCTTGCGCCACCGTCTCGTCGTGCCACCGGTCCGGTGGGACGCCAGAATCGATCATCGCGATGGTGATCCCGGGATCGCCGAGGATCGCCTGTTTGACGCGGGGCGCTGCGGCGCCAACGCTCACCTCGGGTCCCGATGCGCGCACCGTCACATAGGCATGCCCCTGCAATTGCGTACCGCCGGCGCCGGTGCCGTGCACGACGTACTCGTATTGACCGACATCGGGAAAGTCCACGATGCCAACCAACACGGGAATGCCGTTGTACTCGGGGCCGATGTTCTGCATCGGGCGGGTCTCCACCATGGTCCCAGCCGCGTTGACGACCTGCACACTGACGTGGGACGCAGCGATGGGGTTCTGCTGTGGGTCGAGCAGCGCGACGCTGATGCGATTCTGTCCCTTGAGCAGGGTCGTGTTCTGCGGGGAGACGCTCAGGCTCTCGCCCGCCGTTCCTCCGGAAGAGTCGGCGCCGCACGCGCTCATCGCCAGCAGGCAGCAGACAAGCCCGCTCATCGCGAGCTCAAGCCGCATCCTGGAGCGCTCCCTCCCGGCGCAGGATCCGGCGCAGGATGGCCACCGACGATGCGTACGTGGAATCCATGCCGAAGTACGAGAGCCCCCTGGCCCCCAGCGTGCGTGCTTGGGTGAACGGTGTGTCGGAGGCGTAGTGGATGACCCCGAAGTCGATGGGGAGCTTCGAGAAGTTGACCGGCTCTCCGATCGGATAGCGAGCCGGCTGGCTCAGCTCGAATACCGCGGCGCAATACGGCCCCGCCTCCATCTCCACCACGGTGAACGCCTCGCGGTAGTAGAAGTCGAGGTAGCCGCGATTCTGCAGGAACGTCCCCTTCACGCTGACGGCGCGCTGGTTGTCCAGCCCGCTGCCGAAACGCAGATATGGCGCGATGTCAGAGACATCGAAGACGTTGTCGAGCCAGTAGGTGGAGCCGCTGTGCTCATCGTGGACCACGCTGCTGATCATCACGTCGCCAACGTCGGCGTTCAGAGTCGCGGCCTTGCCGAGGATGTAGACACCGCGCAGGTCGGCGGCGGTCTCCGCCACCTCTCGCAGGATGTTGTAGGCGGCCAATCCCAGTGGGTAGTCGATGTTGACGATGACTGCGGGGCTGCGGCGCAGCACTTCTGCTTCGACCGGCAGCAGGCGTTCATCGAGGTTCGGCAGCGCCAGACGGTCGAGGGGGATCACCTGGGCCGCGACGTCGAGCGCGGTGCGGCTGGTGACGTTGAGGAGCCCCGCCTCACGCTCCTCACGTCGTAGCGCCGCACGCTCGGCGTCGCTTGCGGCACGGAAGGTCTGGCGCGCAGCGTGGAAGAGAAGGTTGTTCCAGTTGCCCTCCGCGGTGTTCATGCGAAAGCGCTCCAGCTCGTCGCGGAGCTCGCTCGGTCCCTCCGCCTCCAGCGACGCAACCAAGCGCTCCTCGTGGCGGTGGGCGACCCCGGTCACCAGATTCGCGATGGAGTGCGAGTTGCTGCTGACGAAGTACACCGGCCGGTTGAGCAGTGATTCGGAGCGCATGACGCCGGTGACTTGCTGCCACCAGCGCCGGGTGACCCGTGCATATCCGACCTGTGTGCCGCCCAGCATGCGCACCCGCAGGGACATGTTGTGGTGCGCCACGTCGGTGAGGCGCTCTCCGAAGGCGGGCCCCCACGCCTCATACAGCTGCAGCCAGTCGTCCTCGGCGCCGCCGCACGCGTCCGCGCACGCTGCGGGGTCGAGGTCGGCGATTCGCTCCACGCCGGACCCGCGGAGGGCAATCCGTATCTTGTTCCATTCGATCTGGAACCCGACCATGGTCGGGATGAGATCGTCCACGTCCGACGCGCTGGCGATGAGCACGGCGAGCGTCTTCTTGCCGTCGTCGTACCAACGCCGGCGCCGGCCTGGAGCACGGACCTCGTCCCACTCGATCACGGAGCCGTATCCCTGCTGCGCAAACACTTCGGCTGACTGGCCCATCAGCACGCGCTCCGCGCTGTAGATGGCCTGCGGCAGACGTCGCACTGCGTACAGGAAGGCGCCGAGGTCCGGCTGCGGCGAGGCTGCCAGCGGGTGGAGACTCGACCCCATCGCCTTGTGCGAGTGCTCCAACACCCGCAGCAGCGTCTCGCCACTGCTGCGGAGAACGGTCGTATACGTGCGGTGGTAGACCTCGACGGCTTCGGCCAGCTCTGCTTCTTGCTCTGTGGGCTGCGGCGCGACGGGGCCGGAAAGCGCCGTGGCAGGCGCCTTCTTGCGCAGCTCATGCAAAGCCATGGCGATCATTGTCGCGATTCCCCCGAACCGGACAGCCTGCGTGCGGAGACGCCTGCCCGGACCCGTATCCTCACCGGGCGTGGGACGCATCGCGGTGACCGGGTCGGTCGCGTACGACACGATCATGGTCTTCCCGGGGCGCTTCGGCGATCACATCCTGCCCGACAAGACCCATCTGATCAACGTGTCCTTTCAGGTCGACCGACTCGAGCGCCGGCGCGGGGGAACCGCGGCCAACGTCTGTTACACCATGGGCCTGCTCGGCGAGCATCCGATGCTGTGTGCCTCGGTCGGCGCCGACGACTTCACGGAGTACGCAGCCACGCTCGAGTCCGTGGGGGTGGACACCTCCGCCGTGTTGTCGTGCGAGGGCGTGGGCACCGCGAGCGCATTCATCACGACCGACCTCGCCGACAATCAGATCACTGCGTTCTATGCGGGAGCCATGGCGCGCGCAGCGAGCGTGGACCTCGCGCGCATCGACGACGTGTCGGACGTGGTCGTGGGAGCGGACGCACCGGACGCCATCGCCGTGCACATCGACCAGGCGGCAGCCCGGGGCGCCCGGCTCACGTTTGCCCCTGCGCAACAGATTCCGTCGATCCCGGATGCGGTGCTGCGACGCGGCCTCGAAACGGCGTGGCTCGTCGTGGGCAACGACTATGAGTTCGAGATGATGCGCGAGCGCACGGGCATCGCGGTCGAGCAGCTCGGGGCTCGCCGTCTCGTCGCAGTGACGCGGGGCGCGACCGGCAGCGCCCTGTACGCACCCGACGCCGTCCTCGACGTCGCCGCCGCGCCGGTGCAGCATGTGGTCGATCCCACCGGAGCGGGCGACGCATTTGCCGCAGGACTCCTGACCGGTTTGCGAGCCGGCGCTTCGTTGCAGGAGGCGGGACAGGTCGCGGCCCTGGCCGGCGCGTTCGCCGTGGAAGCGACCGGACCGCAGGGTCACGTGTTCAGCCGGCACGAGTTCCGTGCCCGATACAAAGCCGCGTTCGCCCGCGAGCTGCCTCAGAGCCTCGACACGCTGGCGTAGAGTGGGCTCGATGGCAGACGCGGTCATCGTCAGCGCGGCGCGAACCCCCGTCGGCACGTTTGGAGGCGCCTTCGTCGACGTCTCTGCAACGCAACTTGGTGCTCTGGCGGTGCGGGAGGCGATGCAGCGCGCCGGGATAGACGAAGCAGACGAGGTCCTGCTGGGCAACGTGCTCCAGGCCGGGCTCGGGCAGAACACGGCGCGGCAGTCGGCCATCGGCGCGGGTCTCGCGGACACGGTGCCGTCGACGACCATCAACAAGGTGTGCGGAAGCGGCTTGAAGACGGTGGCGCTGGCGGCGCAGGCCATCCGCGCCGGCGATGCCGAATGCGTCGTGGCAGGGGGCATGGAGAACATGTCGCGTGCTCCATACCTCATGGAGAACGGGCGATACGGATATCGGCTGGGGCACGGACAGCTCATCGACGAGATGATCCGCGATGGTCTGTGGTGCGCTTTCGACGACTGCCACATGGGCACCACCGCCGAGAACATCGCACGCGACTTCGAGGTTTCGCGCGACGATCAAGATGTCTTCGCGGCCGCGTCGCAACAGAAGGCCGAGGCGGCCATCGCCGGCGGCCGTTTCAAGGACGAGATCGTTGCGGTCCCGGTGCAGCGCAAGAAGGAGCAGGTGCTGGTGGATACCGACGAGCATCCCCGTTCCGGCACCACCGTTGACTCGCTCCGCGCGCTGCGACCTGCCTTCGCGAAGGACGGCACGGTGACCGCGGGCAACGCCAGCGGCATCAACGACGGCGCCGCAGCGGTCGTGGTCATGAGCGACGACCGCGCCAAGGCCGAGCATCGCGTGCCGCTCGCACGAATCCGGAGCTACTCGAGCGCCGGGGTGGCTCCCCGCATCATGGGAATGGGACCGGTTCCGTCCGTTAAACTGGCTCTGCAGAAGGCGGGCGTCGAGTTGCGAGACATCGACCTCTTCGAGCTCAACGAGGCCTTCGCCGCCCAATCGGTAGCGGTGGGGCGGGAACTCGCCATCCCGGAGGACAAGCTCAATGTCAACGGGGGGGCGATAGCCCTGGGTCATCCCATCGGGGCAAGCGGCACGCGCATCCTGGTGACGCTGCTTCACGAGATGCTGAAGCGCGATGCGCACCTCGGTGTGGCGGCGTTGTGCATCGGCGGCGGACAGGGCATCGCGATGGTCCTGGAGCGCGCGTAGCGCCGGAAGATACGGACCCCCGACGTCGGACAATTGTTGCCGCGGCGTATCGAGGCCATCTGACCGCACCTGCCAGGCTCGCAGGCCATGCGCGCTCGTTGGGTATCTGGCTTTTCCGCGTCACTCGTCGCCGCCTGCGTCGTCGCTGCGACGGCGCCGACAAGTGCAGCCGCCGTCACGGGCGCACCTGTGCATCTCGTTCCCGGACTGCTCGGCCTCGTGTCTCACCAGTCGAGCTCGGGGCCGTATGGAGCTCCGCTGATTGCCGGATGTAACTGGGCCACATGGGTGACCAACTGCAGCAACCTGACCGTCTACGGAAACGGGAACTCCTTCAACAACGCGACATGCGGTCCGCCGAATGGGTGCAAGTTCGGTCAGGAGTTCCAGTGCAACGAGCTGGCCCAGCGCTACGCGTACTACGCGTGGGGTGAGCCGCCGACCTGGTACGGATACGGCGGCGCCAGCGGATCGGCGGCCTCCATGTGGCAGGCCGCGCCGGCGCTGCCGGTGCCGCTGATGCAGTTCCCGAACGGGAGCGGCGTGCCGCCACGGCAGGGCGATCTCATGATCTTCGGTCCCGGTTGGCTCGGCAGCTACTGGGATGGCGCCGGTCATGTCGCCGTGGTCTCAGCGGTGGGTCCCGGATACGTCAACATCGTCCAGCAGAACGGCACGCCGAGCGGCGCCGACCACTTCGCGTTGAACGGGTCGACCGTCACGCAGCCGTCGGGCTACACACCACTCATCGGGTGGGTGCGCCCGCTGTCGTGGGTCGGCCCGCTGGACCGGACGGCGCAGTGGCAGGGCGCCGCGGCCCCCGCGTCGCAGCCGACCGTCGCCATGACATCGACACAGCAGCTCGTCTTCTGGCGTGACGCCAACGGTCACCTCTGGCAGACCTGGTTTGACAACGCGTGGCGTGGCCCCGTCGACTGGACCGCGCAGTGGGGCAACCCGGCCGCCACCCTTGCCTCTGCACCCACGGTCACCGTCACGTCCACACAGGTGCTGGTGTTCTGGCAGGGCACCAACGGACACGTGTGGCAAGCGTGGTACGACAACAGCTGGCACGGCCCGGTCGACTGGACCGCGCAGTGGGGCAATACATCGGCCACGGTTGCCTCGACACCCACGGTCACGGTCACGTCCACGCAGGTGCTGGTCTTCTGGCAGGGCGCCGACAAGCACGTGTGGCAGGCGTGGTACTCGGATCATTGGCAGGGTCCGGTCGACTGGACGGCGCGGTGGGGCAGCACGTCGGCCACCCTGGCCTCGGCTCCCAACGTCACCAAGACGCCCACGCAATTGCTGGTGTTCTGGCAGGGCACCGACGGACATGCATGGCAGGCGTGGTACACGGACCACTGGCAGGGCCCGGTCGACTGGACAACGCAGTGGGGCAACACCTCCGCCACCTTGGCCTCGGCGCCCAGCGTCGCGTACACGCCATCGCAGCTGCTGCTGTTCTGGCAGGGCACCAACGGGCACCTCTGGCAGGCGTGGTACACGGATCATTGGCAGGGCCCGGCCGACTGGACCGCACAGCTCGGCGGAGCGGGAGTCGAATCGGCACCCAGCGTCGTGGTCGATCGTGGTGGTCAGGTCCTGGTCCTGTGGCAGGGGGCCAGCACCAGTCCGCCGGGCAGCACGGGCACGGCCCCCGCCACCAAAGATGATCTCTGGTGGGCTCGATTCAGTGGTCAGTGGTACGGGCCGGCGGACCTGACGGCCACGTTGGGAGGCACCACTGCGAGCCAGCTCGCGTCGTCCCCGACCGTCGCCAGAACATCCGGTGGAGAAGTTGTCTCCTGGCAGGGGTCGAACGGCCACCTCTGGCAGGCGTTCAACGGTTGAGCACCCAGACGTCGACGTCACCGCTCGAGTGCGGGCTGAAGCCCAGCACGCCGCTGAGAATCCCGGCGGCAGCGGCCTGTTTCGGCACCGGTCCCAGCACCACGGCACGCGCTCCAACGTCGCGGAGCTCCTGAAGGAACGTCGCTCGCTGCGCATCATTCACGGGTGCCGGTGAGTCACCCGCGAGCGCGGTTGCCGTTGCGAGCATCTGCTCCTGACCGGTCGACGGGATCCCAAAGAAATACCCGGCGCCGAGCACTCTGAAGTGCATCTTCGATGTCGCCTGCCACGTCAGGCCTTCCATTGAGTACTGGCAGGCGCACGGAACCGTCAACACCACAGCCCCGTCGGGGATCTCGCCGACGGCGGCGCTCGCGAAGTAGGAGGGCACGGAGAACGGCTGTGAGGAAAGCGGGAGCTGGGGAATCAGCGGTGCCATCACAACGCCGAGCACCAGCACCGAAAGGACGAGGTTGTGTCGCCAGGCCCAGAGGCGGTTGATCGCAAAGGCGAGCACGAAACCGGCGCACAGGTACACGTAGATCGTGAAACGGTTGGGTTGAACGTCCTGGAGCAGTGGCAGGCGCGACGCCACGACAATCGACGTGCGGACCATCGGTTGGCGCCAGTGGCGCGCCACGACGACGGCCACGAGCACCAGGAGCGGAAGGCCGAGATAGCCATCCCACTCGGAGATGTTTCCGGTGAAGGCGGAGCTGATGTTGGTGGCCCATGACGGGGCGATGAGCTGCGTGGAGGTGGGCACGACCAAGTTGAGGAGATCGGTGACAAAGAGCTCCGGATTGTGCGTGTAGCCGACCAGCCTATTGGGACCACGCAGTTGCACGACGACTGCCGGGTAGGCAATCACGACAGCAATCAGCGCGGCGGCTACCCCCAGCGTCTTGAGCACATACGGCGCGCGGTTGCGAACCTGACGCGGGTTGAAGCACGCTAGGACAAGTATCAGCACACCCGCGGCGACGATCTCGCTGACAAAGATCTCCTCGAAGATGAAGAACTGCAGGATCCCCAGCCCGGCGATGAGCACCCCGAGCAGCCAAGGTTTCAGCCGCTGACGCACCAGGGCTTCATCGAGCAGCAGGAAGGCGAGAGGGATGGTGATGGCGGACGAAACCACTTGCGCGTGGCCAATGTCCTGTGCCATGAGATATGGAGAAAACCCATAGAGGAGGCCGCCCAAAGCCGACGCGAGATCACCTCGAACGTACCGGCGGATCGCCACGAACGCAAAGAATGCGGACAAGGCGAAACTGGCCGTCGTGATGAGGTTGTCGCTGAGAACCGCGCCCCAGATAACCGTGATGGGCCAGAGCAGCACGCCGAGCGCCGGCGTGGAGGCGTTCCACATCAGGTTGACGCCCCTCGGATAGTTTACGTAGCTCGTGAGAAATGGGTTGTGTGCATGGCTGAGCGCGTACGGCGTCCAGCTGAGAAACCACATGGACAGGAGAGGGTCGGACTGGCCGGCGGCGCCGACGTGACGATGGAGCGGCGCCTCCCAGACCGGGAGATTGCACAACACAGCAAGCACGGTGAAGGCCACAAACGCGATGGGCAGCGTCACCCTGCTTCGCTGTGACTGGCCTCGAGCCGCTGCCGCGAGGGCTGCAACGGTCATCGGGTGGGCATAGTAGTTGTCGACAGCGTGCGGCTGCACTGGTAGACCGGCAGTGGGGTACCGTGGCATTCCCATGCTGCGGGTTCATCTTGGCTGCGCGGGCGTCCGCCTCGACGGTTGGCTCAACGTGGAGAGTGATCCGCGCGTGGGCGCCGATGTGTACGCAGACCCATTCGACTTCGTGGCCGAACACGGGCCCGAGATCGGGGAGCTCTACATGGGCCATCTGCTCGAAGCCCTGTCTCCGGACGATGCCACTGCGCTGCTCCGGCTAACCAACTCACGCGCTGCGCCAGGGACAGCGGTCGCAGCGGCTGCCACCGACGTCCGCGCTGCTTGCGCCGCGTTCGCTGCCGGGGAGATCGGTATCGAGCAGTTCAACCGGTCCTTCGCTCACCGGGCCTTCGTGGGGCGGCAGCAGCGCTGGTCCTTCGACGCCGCGTCGCTTCTCGAGCTGTTTCGGCAGTCTGGACTCGAGAAGGTCACGACAGCCGATCTGGCGACCCTGCCCGACGCCGGCGAGCTGCCACCCGAAGAGCGGCGCTGGCGATGCGCGGCGAGCGGCATGGTCGCTCCTCACGCCAGCCACGACGGCGCTGCACGGTCGCGCATCGTCGAGCAGACGCCCGTCGTCGCGCTCCACCGCGCGTCGACCGCAGAGTCGGCCTTGCTGGATCAACTCAGTGCGGTGCGGGCGGAGCTCGACCGGCTGCGCTCCCGGGAGCAGGCGGCGCTGCGGAAGGCTGGGAAGGCCGACCGCCTCGCCGTGGAGCTCGTGGACACCCAGCGCACGCTCGATGCGATCAATCGCTCGATCAGCTTCCGGGTGGCGCACCGTGGCAGCCTGGTGGCGCGCCGCGTGCTTCCGGCGGGATCACCGCAGCGCCGCCTGGCGGCCCGCGTAGCGATCGCGCTGACTCCGCCGCGGCGCGGCGACGTGGACACCCCCGAGACGTGATGGAGATCGAAGAGCGGGTGCCGGGCATGGTTGCCAAGCTGCGCCGCAAGATCGCAGGAACGTCGTGGCCGGTTCCGGAGCACGACGGTGACGAGGCCGGCTGCACGTTCTGCGTCGTCGTGCTGCCCGGCGACCGCCGTCTGGTCGCCCGAACCATCGACAGTCTCGTGAGTCAGCAGTGGGTGCGCTGGCACGCGGTGGTGATCAGGAATTCCGGCGCCGCTCAGAGCTGGCTGCCGCAGGACGACCGGGTGAGCGTGTCGGAATCCGCGGATGCCGTGTCGGCAGCCAACCGCGCGATCGCTGACACTGAGGCCGACTTCGTGCTGTTCCTCAGCGCCGGCGACCAGCTGACGCGCAGCTGTCTGTTTCGCGTGGCTCGCGAGGCGCACCGCGACCCGGTTCTCGACCTCGTGTACTGGGACGATGCGCTGCTCAGCGCGCGGGGAGCTCGGCGGTACCGCCCGAGCTGGTCGCCCGACACACTGCTGTCGGCCAACTACATCGGCAACGCATTTGCCGTGCGCCGCCGCCGCCTCCTGGCGGCAGGCGGACTTCGGCCGGAGGCCGGCGATGCGCTGCTCTGGGATGCACTGCTGCGCGCCTCGTTCGATGCCGTGAATGTGGTGCGCCGGCCTCGACTTCTCAGCTATCGGATCACACGGCCCGAGCTGGCGGATGAGGCGGGTCGCCGCGTGGTCCAGGACGACTGTGACCGGCGCGGACTGGCTGCGACCGCAGAGCTGACACACGGTGCGGTGCGGTTGCGCTGGCACGTTTCCGATCCGCCGCACGCCTCAATCGTCGTCCCCACACGCCACAACCGGCCGCTGCTGGAGAAGCTCTTCGCCGGGCTGCGTTCCACCGACTACCCGTCGTTCGACATCATCGTCGTCGACAACGGTGAGCGCACGCCCGCGAACGAAGGGTGGTACCAGCGACAGGGCCTTCCGCTCACCGTGATCTGGTGGGATGAGCCGTTCAATTACTCGGCGGTGAACAACCGGGGCGCCCGGGCCGCTCGAGGCGAGCTGCTCGTGTTCCTCAACGATGACATCGAGGTCCTCGACACCGGTTGGCTCCGAGAGCTGGCCGGATGGACGGGGGCGCGCGGCGTGGGTGTCGTGGGGATGCAGCTGCTCGACTCAGCCGGTCGCATTCAGCACGGCGGAGTCGTGGTCGGCGTGACCGGGTTTGCCGCGCACCTGTTTCAAGGGATGGAGCCCGGGTCCAACAGCCTGATGGGTTCCACGCGCTGGTACCGTGACGTGCTGGCCGTAACCGGAGCCTGCCTGGCAGTCCGCCGCGATGTTTTCGACGATGTTGGCGGCTTCGATGAGCGCTTCATCCTTTGTGGCAGCGACGTAGCCCTTGGGCTCGCCATACACGTCCAGGGCCGGCGGAACGTCTGCACCTCACTCAACGGGCTGCGACATGCGGAGGCCGCCACCCGCGGAAGCGACATCCCGAGCGACGACTTTCACACGTCGTACTGGGCGTACCAACCGTGGCTCCATGGCGGAGATCCGTTTTTCTCGCCCGGCCTCTCGACGGAGAGTGGCATCCCGTGCCGTCGCGGGGAGCTCGATCCTGCGCCGCTGGACCTCGTCGGTCGGGTCATCGGACGGCGCTTCGACGCGTTCCGGTCGAAGTGGGACCTCGAGGAGGCAGGTGCATATGCGCTGCGCTACCGCGCGTCAAGAGCGGATGAGCGCGCGGTCCGCGAATTGCACGTGCGAAACGGGGAGCGGTTCGAGGTTCGTACGATCAACTGGTTCATCCCCGGCTTGGACAGTCCGTTCTACGGTGGCATCAACACGGCCTTCCGCATCGCCGATCACCTGGCACGTCACCACCACGTCACCAACCGCTTCGTGGTGATGGGGCGAGGCCCAAAACCCTTCATCCGCGCCGGCATCGCGGCCGCGTTTCCCGCACTTCGCGACAGTCCCATCGAGATCACGGAAAGCTCGTACCTGGTCGACACCGTGCCTGCCGCCGACATCGCCATCGCGACGCTCTGGACCACCGCGTTCGACGTGGCCCGCTATGCAGGCGCGCGCCGCAAATTCTATTTGATCCAGGACTTCGAGCCGATGTTCTATCCAGCGGGGACTCTCTACGCTCTAGCGGAAGAGTCGTACCTCCTGGGCCTGTATGGCATTTGCAATACGGCGAATCTCGCGAACGTCTACCGTCGCGACTACGGCGGACATGCGATCTCCTTCACTCCGGCCGTTGACACGTCTGTGTTCAATGCGTTCGGCCGCGTCGATGCAAGGGCCGACGGTCCGGCTACGTTGTTCGTGTACGCGCGCCCCGGGCACTGGCGGAACTGCTGGGAGCTGGCGTACGAGGCGCTGCTCGAAGCGAAGCGGCGCATGGGCGACCGCCTCCGGATCGTAGCGGCCGGCTCGTGGGCAATTCCCGAGGACGAACGTCCGGATCCGTGCATTCGTCAGCTCGGCCTCCTGGGCTATCGAGCCACAGGCGTGCTGTACCGCCAGTGCGACATCGGTCTCGCGCTCACCGTGTCAGCGCACCCGTCATACCTACCGCTCGAGCTGATGGCCTGCGGGGTGGCGGTGGTGGCGTTCGACAACCCCGCCGGCCACTGGCTGTTGACACATGAGGAGAACGCGCTGCTCACGCCACGGACCGTCGATGGCCTGGCTGACGCCGTCGAGCGCCTTGTCGTGAACCCGCCGCTGCGGCGACGGCTGGGCGCGGCGGGCCTGGCGCGAATCCAGCGGCATCACTCGAATTGGCAGGAGTCGCTGGAGGGCATCTACGAGTATCTGTGCGACCCGGAGCAGGTGTTACCTGAGGTTGGGCGCGCCCCGATCCGTCACACAGCGGGCGCGACTCCCGTCACAAAGAACTCTCCGGGCGGGTAGTAACCCCTGAGGAGCTGGCCCAGCAACTGCACGGTGGCGTCGGATTTTCGTAGCTCTGTCGCCAGGTAGTTGACCGCCACCTCCGCGTGGTCAAGCCGCTGCAACGTGGATTCCGCCGTCAGCCATTCAGCCAGCCGCTGGCGCAGGGTCCCACGGAGCCTGTGCCGCTGGGGCACGCGTCGAGGCATGCGCTGCAGCGCCTCCAAATCCACGGGTTCGTGAGAAGGGATCGCGGGCCCTGTCACGTACTCCGGGTTTACTCCGTCGTTGATCTCGTCGAGCCCCGCCGATTGAAAGAGCCATCTGATGGTATCGGGCACATAAAAGCGCACGTGCTGGAGATCGATCCAGAACTCGTGAAGGTGCATCTGCAGGTTCCTGGGGTTTGGGGTGACCACCATGAGACGTCCCGACGGACGCAGTGCCGCGGCCGCCGCCCGAATCAGCTCGGGGACTTGTGCTGATGGGATGTGCTCGATGAGATGGGCCATGAATACGCCGTGGAATTCGCCCGGGTGCGAAAGCAGGTAGACCATCCCGTCGGCGACGGTGGCGTTCAATCCCTTGCCACGAGCGACAGCAATCATGTCATCGTCGGCATCGACGCCAAGCGCCTCGATATTGCGCTGACGCAGGAGCTCGATAAATTCTCCCCTGCCACAGCCGATATCCACGACCAATCCCCCGGGCGTGAAGTGATCGGCATACGTCGCATACCGACGCTTGAGCTCCGCGCTGTCATAGCGCATGAACTCGTAGTAGTCGCGCTGCGAAATGATCAACCGAGGGCTACCCTCGTTCCCCATGCGTCGGATTATGCGTTGCGTGATGGCGGGGCGTCCTCCCGGCCTTTCGGGTTCGGCGAGGCCGAGGCATCGATCCGGCGGTCCGTACCGCGGGCCGAGGGTTCGTGATCTATCCTAAGCCCGCCCT
>VBGJ01000064.1 GCA_005880445.1 Chloroflexota bacterium
AGCTGAGCGTTCGATGCCCCAGACTTGGGGCATGAGCGCGGAGGTGAGGGACCCACTGGTGGAGACCCCCATCCGGCGGCTGCCCATCTTCGAGGGACGGCTGCTGCGCGTGTATGACGACGAGGTCCGCTTCGACGACGGGGCCGTAGCGCACCGTGAGGTGGTCGAACATCCGGGAGCGGTCTGCATCGTCGCGCTGGACGGATCGGGGCGGGTCGCGCTGGTGCGGCAATGGCGGCATGCGATCGGCCGCTCCGTGTGGGAGCTGCCCGCCGGCACCCGCGACCGCGCCGGCGAGGCACCCGAGGAAACGGCCCGGCGTGAGCTGCTCGAGGAGGTGGGCGTGACGGCCGCCACGTGGACGCGTCTCGGCGCCTGGCCGCTCGCGCCTGGCTACTCGAGCGAGGTGATGCACTTCTTCCTGGCGACGGAGTTCACGGCAACGCTCGCAGAGCCGGACCCGGACGAGCGGCTCGAGGCCGGCTGGTTCGACCGGACCGTGGCGGCGGACCTGGCCACGGATGACGTCGTGGACGTCAAGACGCTGGCCGGGTTGGCGCTCGTCGGGTGGGATCTGCGCCGTGGCTGACACGCATGGCGGGGCGACCGATCCTGACGCGCTCATCGCCCGCGCGATCGAGAGCGTCCTCGACGCCGTGCCGCAGCCGCCCGGCGGTGCCGTGTCCGAGCCGGAGACCAGCCCCAAGGCACAGCCATGGGCGGAGACCGCAGCTCCCGCGGGGCGGAACAAGCGGCCGCTCGAGGCATTGCTGGAGGAGTACGAGGCCCGCGTCACTGCCGCGCCGGACGCGAGGGCGGGACATCCCAACGAGCCCCACCCGGCCCAGGC
Organism: Chloroflexota bacterium; assembly: GCA_005880445.1. Classification (GTDB taxonomy): domain Bacteria; phylum Chloroflexota; class Dormibacteria; order Aeolococcales; family Aeolococcaceae; genus CF-75. The sequence goes on from VBGJ01000064.1 coordinate 851, forward strand.
GTACCTGGAGCGTTTGACCGCGCCCACCGGTCGCGGGGCGCGTCGTGGCAAGCGCCGCTGGCGAGGGGGCCGGCGCCGCCGGGGTGGCGGTCGGCGGGGCGGCGCCGGTTGACCCAGCCGGGCGGGGCCTCACTCGACGGCAGGCCCGTCTCCGGCGTCCTCTTCGATTACGGCAACACCCTGATCACGTTCGAGCGGCCCGGGGCGGCGCTCGGCGAAGCGTACCGAGCCATCGCCGCGCGCCTGCGAGCAGCCGGCCTCGACCCTCCGACGCCGGAGATCCTGCTGCGCGACGTCCACGACCGGGTCGAGCGCGAGGTCACCGCGCACGTGCGCAGCGGCTCGCTCGAGGAGATCGACCTGGTGGACGCCGCTCGCCGGGCGTATGCCGATCTCGGCCTCGCACCCGATCCGGGAGTGCTCGACGAGATTCTTCACCTCGAGCAAGAGTCGTGGTGGCAGGGAGTCGCCGTGGATCCGCAGGCGATCCCGACGCTCGACGAGCTCCGGGGGCGGGGACTGCGCGTGGGGCTCTGCTCGAACGCTCCGTACCGGGTGCGATCGATGCACGAGCAGCTCGACCATTTCGGGATCGCCGCGCATCTCGACTCGGTCACGTTCTCGGCGGAGGTCGGATGGCGGAAGCCGTCGCCGCGCATCTTCGAAGCCGCGTTGGGCGCGCTCGGCGCACGCGCCGAGGCGACCGTGATGATCGGCGACAGCATCGACGACGACATCGGCGGAGCGCGAGCGGCAGGCATGCTCGCCGTTCTCGTTCGGCGCGATCCCCTCGAACGTGGGGCAGCGCCACGGGCCGGCGTGTTCGCCACCGTACACGAGCTTCGCGAGGTGATACCTCTACTTTTCGGGGACCGGCGCGTATAGTGGCCCTACTGATGTCAGCAGGAAAGGTGATTCATGTTGGTGGAAATAAGCGGTAGGGACTTCAAGGACTACCTCAAGGAGCGGTGCCGGCAGCGCGGCATCTCGCTGCATCGACTCGCGTTGCTCTGCGATCTCAATCAGATCTACTTCTATCAGAGCATCAACAAGAACAAGGAGAATCCGCCCCCGTGGGTGCTGCGCCGGGCAGCTCCGCACCTGGGGGTGACGTACGTCGATCTCCTGATCGCAGCGGGATACCTCAGCGATGCCGACCTGGACGACTGGTCGGAGCGAGGCGCCGCAACGTACGGCGAACGCGGAGAACGCGCCAGCCGCTGATCGACTGACCGTGCGACGATCCGCGAGTGGGTCCGCGCGGCATCATCCACATGGACCTGGACGCGTTCTACGCGTCGGTGGAGCAGCTGCGCCGGCCTGAGCTTCGCGGCAAACCGGTGATCGTCGGCGGCGGCGACGCAGGTGGCGGACGCGCGCAGATGTCGCGTGGAGTGGTCAGCGCGGCGTCGTACGAAGCCCGGGTGCACGGCGTGCACTCCGCTATGCCGCTCGCGACGGCGCTCCGGCTCTGCCCCCACGCGATCGTCGTTCCGGTCGACTTCGCCGCATACCGCGCGGCATCGTCAGCGATCTTTGTCATCGCTCGCGAGTACACGCCGCTGATCGAGCCGCTATCGCTCGACGAGGCGTTTCTCGACGTCACCGGGTCGGCGCGCCGTCACGGCCCCGCGCCGCAAATTGCAGCGCTCATCCGCGACCGCGTCCTCGCCGAGTGCAGCCTGCACGCATCCTTTGGCGTGGCA
>VBGJ01000065.1 GCA_005880445.1 Chloroflexota bacterium
AACCGGTCGAGGGAGTTGAGCACCGACCGCCGGATGGATCGACCGGCGTTGTTGATGAGCACGTCGACGCGTCCGTGCTCGGCGATGACGCGCTCCACCAGCGCACGGCACGCGTCGGGGCTCGACAGGTCTGTGGGATAGACGTGCGCCTTCGCGCCTCTCTTCACCACGTCCGCCCGCATCTCCTCGAGCTTCTCCTCGGTACGCGCCACGCCGATCAGCGTCGCGCCCGAATCGGCGAGGTGGCTCGCTACGGCGCGTCCTATGCCGCTCGACGCGCCTGTGATAACGACCACCTTGTCTGAAACCACCCGGCGGAGGTTCGCCGGCGTGGGCAGCTCCGGGTCCAGCTGTCGCTCCCAGTAGTCCCACACCTTCCACGCGTACTCCTGCAGGCGAGGGCAGACGATCCCGCTGCCCTGCAGCGCGGCGGTCGCCTCGGCGCAGTCGAAGGTGGCGCGATAGTCGACGTACTTGAGGGCTGCCGCAGGGATGCCGAGCTTGTCGAGCACCTCGTCGACGATGCGCCGAACCGCAGGCAGCTGCGACACGGCGGAGACGGCGCTGGACGGCAGCATGCGAACCATGCGGCGGTCGAAGCGCAGCGCGAACTCCGGCGCGTGCGCGGCGCGGCAGAACGTGTTGATCACGTCGCCGAGCGACAGCGGGTCCGAGTCGACGATGTGAAACGCCCGACCGTCGAGCCCATCCTGGTGCGCGATGTGGTCGATTGCCTTGGCCACGAAATCCACGGGCACGACGTTGAGCGGGCCGCCCTCGGGACCGATGAACGGCGTCCACTGCGGGACCGCCGACCGCATCTGCTGGATCAGCTTGAATGCGTAGTACGGGCCGTCGACGCGATCCGCCTCGCCGGTCTCGGACGAGCCGATCACGATGCCCGGGCGGTAGACACGCCAGGGCACCGTCGCCTCCGTGCGTACGATCCGCTCCGCTTCGTATTTCGTCGCGTAGTACGGGTGGTCGAGAGCCTGCCCCTCGTCGAACATCGCCTCGGTGAAGACTCCGGAGTACTCGCCGGCCACGGCGATGGAGCTCACGTGATGAATGCATCGCGCATCGATGTCGTTGGCGAACTCCACGAGATGGCGTGTGCCGTGGACGTTCGCACGCTCCGAGTCCTCGGACGTCGCGCTGAGGTTGTAGATCGCCGCGAGATGAAACACGCGGGCGCCACGTAGGCGCTCGCGGTCTTCGGCCGACACGCCCAGGGCAGGCTTGGTGACGTCACCGCCAATCGCGAAGAGCCGTTCTCCGTCGGGGTCGAGCCGGTTTCGCAGGGCGGTGAAGCGCGCCTTCGAGCCGTGGCGTACGAGCACGCCCACCGTGCCACCGCGCGCGAGCAGAAGGGGGAGCAACCGCCGGCCGATGAAACCGGTCGCCCCGGTGACGAGGTAATCCACCGCGCGCCGAGAATAGATCCGCACGTGGTCGATGTGCAGTGAGGCCACGATACGGGCCGCGAGGCGGTCGCGGCAGAATGGAACGCGACGTCAATCCCGTGGAGGTCATCCGGTCATGCCCGAACCAGTCGTCGTCGCCCTCGGCCGCTCGCCCATCGGCAGAGCCATGAAGGGTTCGCTGATCAACGTCCGGCCCGACGATCTGGCCGCCTACGTCGTCAACAAGGTGCTCGACAAGGTGCCGCAGCTGCCCCGGGAAGAGATCGAGGACCTGATCTGCGGATGCGGCCTTCCCGGCGGCGAGCAGGGGTTCAACCTCGGTCGTGTGGTCAGCATCCTGGCCCGGCTCGATGTCCCGGGTACGACGATCACCCGGTACTGCGCGTCATCCCTACAGAGCTCGCGCGTCGCGGCGCATGCCATCCGCTCAGGTGAGGGCGACGTGTTCCTCAGCGTGGGCGTGGAGTGCGTCTCGCGGTTTCTCAACGGAACGAGCGACATGCCGCAGGGTCAGAACGAGAAGCTGCAACCCGGCAACAGCGATGGATATCCCGACATCTACATCGCCATGGGCCAGACTGCCGAGAACGTGGCGCAACGAGAGGAGATCTCGCGCGAGGAGATGGATCAGTTCGCGTTGCGCAGCCAGCAGCGCGCCGTCGCGGCACAGCAGGACGGCTTCTTCGGCCGCGAGATCATCCCTGTTCCGCTTCCCGACGGAGACGGCATGTTCACCAAGGACGATGGCCCGCGGGCGGACACGAGCCTGGAAAAGCTGGCCAGCCTGCAGCCGGTTTTCCGCGAGGGGGGCAGCGTCACAGCAGGCAACTCGTGTCCACTGAACGACGGTGCAGCCGCCGTGGTGATCATGTCGGATTCGCGCGCGAAAGAGCTTGGGATCACGCCGCTGGCCCGCATCGTCTCCACCGGGCTCACCGCGCTCGCGCCCGAATACATGGGTCTCGGTCCCATCGAGGCGTCACGACAGGCGCTGCAGCGCGCCGGCATGAGCATCGATGACGTCGACATCGTCGAGCTGAACGAGGCGTTCGCCGCGCAGGTGATCCCATCAGCACGCGGCATCGGCATCGATCCCTTCGACGATCGGTTCAATCCCCACGGCGGCGCCATCGCATTGGGGCATCCCTTCGGCATGACCGGCGCGCGCATTCTCTGCACGCTGCTCAACGACCTGCAGACGGCCGACAAGACCGTCGGCCTCGAGACGATGTGCGTCGGCGGGGGTCAGGGGATGGCGATGGTGGTCGAGCGGCTCAACTGA
>VBGJ01000048.1 GCA_005880445.1 Chloroflexota bacterium
TCACCAGCGACGGGTCGTCCGCGGCGCCGGCGCCATAGTCCTCGGTGTGGACCGGCGCGTGAAAGCGGATGCGCCACTTCGTCGGGAGCGGGACGAGTCCGAGCGGACCGAGCCAGGGGAACGTCGGAGTGATCGGGAAGTACGGAAAGCCGAACAGCCGCGCCAGGGGCTGCACGTCGGCGAGCATCGGATAGATCTCCTCGGAGCCGACGACGGAGATCGGGACGACGGGCACACCTGCGCGCAGCGCCATCTCGACGAAGCCGCCGCGACCGAAGCGACGCAGGCGATACCGCTCCGAGTACAGCTTCCCGGTGCCGCGCACCCCTTCGGGGAACACGAGCACCAGCTCGCCGCTGCGCAACAGGCGCAGGGCGTCATCCGGATGCCCGAGCGTCTGGCCCGTCCGCCGCAGGAACCATGACAGCACGGGCATGGTGCCGAAGAACGACGCGACCAGCGCGCGGGGGTATCGGTCAGCTTCGTCGATAACCGCGATCTCGATCATCGCGCCGTCGAACGGGAGCACGCCGGAGTGGTTCGAGACCAGCAGCGCACCACCATGGCGGGGGACGTGCTCCAGACCTGTCGTCTCGACGCGCCAGTAGCGGCGGTACAGCAGCCGGAACAGCGGCACGATCGTGTTGGTGTACTCGCGGTCGTAGCCGAACTCGTCGACGGCAAATGAGCCGGCGCGATGCTGATTCCTGACCTCGACCGCGCGGTAGCCGACGGAGACCAGATCCTGCAGGCTCTCCAAATCGATGACGTCGCGGCCTGTGAGCTCGCGAAGCCGCAGCGCGACGGCGCCGGTCGCTGTCATGGCGGTGGCCGGCAGCTCACGCGTCAGCGTCTGCAGGGACGGAAGACGTCGCCGCCCGTTGGCACGGCTCCTCGAGGTGCCGGCTCGTCCGCTCATGATCGATCCACCGGCCCTCGTCGCGCGGGTCGCCTGCGGGTCGCCGGCCGTGCCCGTGCGCTCTTGCGTGTGCGCCGGCTGCGCACGTGCTCGAGCACGGTGTCGGGCGTCGAGTACTGGAGCGCCACCCCGAACCGTTCGCGCAGAGCGGCGGTGTCGACCACACGGCCGAATTGCAGGAGCCGCGTGAGGTGCGCCGGAAAGCCAAGCGGTACGGCTCGGTTCACCACGTCGACGAGCATCCCGGCGCCCGCGAACGGCAGCACCGGCAGGTTCGCCTTCCCCATCATCGATATCGCCTGGCTGAGTATCACCACACCGCTGCCGGCGACGTTGAAGGTCCCCGGACGCTCGTGAAGCACCGCATGCTTCAGCGTCGCCACAGCGTCGGCCTCGTGCACGAACTGCAAGCGCGGATCGAAACCGAGCACGGTCGGTATCGCGGCGAGATCGAACAGGCGCGAAAACGGCGTGCCGTGCGTGGGTCCGAGAACGTTGGCGAAGCGGAGCACCGTCGTGACGGCGTCCGGTTTGCGCAGGCTGAAGTCGCGCACGTAACCCTCGACCTCGTCGAGATCGCGGGTGAAGCCGTCTCGTGCCGGCGCGCGGCGCACCATCTCCTCCGACCAGATCGACGGATCCTCCGCCTCGGCGCCGTAGACCGCGGTGCTCGACTTCACGACGAGCTTCCGGACCGCGCTGCCGGAGGCGCTGCAGGCCGCGAGCAGGTTCATGGTGCCGATGACGTTGGTCTCGTGAACCTGCCGAGCGCCCGCTCTCCGTGGATCGACGATCAGGCCGGCGTGGACCACGGTGTCGATGTCGATCGCGTGCAACAGCTTGCCGATCAACCCGTGGCGGATGTCGGCACGCACGAAATCGGTGCGGCTCAGCTCGATGGGGGGTGTTGCGGTGTCGACGGCGACGATGCGCTCGATCGATGGCTCGGCCTCGAGGCCCTTCGCCAGCTGGCATCCCCAGAAGCGGGAGACGCCCGTGATCAGCACGCGTCGTGTCTCTGCCACCGGCAGCGGATGGTACCGCCGCGGCTACGGATAGATGCCGCGGACCTCGGTGGCCTCGGCCACCTTCTCGACCGCGATCCGGTATGCCGAGTCGCGGAGTGGGATGCCCTCAGCGGTGGCACGCGCGTTCACCTGCTCATAGCTGCGAACCATCACCTCACGGAGACGCGAGTTCACCTCGCCGGCTGCCCAGAAATACGCCTGGATGTCCTGCACCCACTCGAAGTAGGAGACCACCACGCCGCCGGCGTTGACCAGGATGTCAGGCAGGATCAGCACGCCGCGGTCGTTGAGCACGAGATCAGCATCCGGGTCCACTGGCGCGTTGGCGCCCTCCGCGATGACTCGGGCGCGAACCTGGTCTGCGTTGTGGCGGGTGATCTGCGCTTCGAGCGCAGCGGGGACGAGCAGGTCGACGTCGAGGGTCAGGAGCTCGTCGTTGCCGATGCGGTCGGCCCCGCCGTAGTCGGCGAAGCTGCCTCCTTCCTCTTTAAGAGCGTGGAGGGCCGCCAGGTCGAGACCGGCGCCGCGATGCAGGCCGGCCGAGCTGTCGGACACCGCGATCACCGTCATCCCGGCAGCGGTGAGCAGATCCGCGCACACGGCCCCTACCTTGCCGAAACCCTGGACCGCGACGCGCGCGCCTGAAGGGTCGATTCCGCGATCCCGCATGGCCTGCACGGTGACGATGGACAGGCCGCGCCCCGTGGCCGCATACCTGCCTTCGGATCCGCCGATCGCGGTGGGCTTGCCGGTCACCGATGCCGGAACGGAGAACCCGGCATGCATGGACAGCGTGTCCATGATCCATGCCATCACCTGCGGACCGGTGCCCAGGTCAGGCGCAGGGATGTCGCGGTCCTGACCGATGATCAGGGAGATCTCGGTTGTGAACCTGCGCGTGAGCCGCTCCAGCTCCGACACGCTCAGCGCCCGCGGTTCGCACACGACGCCGCCCTTCGCCCCGCCGAACGGCAATCCGACCACGGCGGCTTTCCAGGTCATGTACATCGCCAGGGCCCGCGCATCGTCGAGTGACATCGCCGGATGAAATCGCAGTCCGCCCTTCGCCGGACCCCGTGCGATGTTGTGCTGGACCCGGAAGCCGGTGAACACGCGGAACGAGCCGTCGTCCATCTCCACCGGAAAGTGCACGACGAGCTCGCGCTTCACCTCTCGCAGCACCGCCCGCAACGCGTCATCCAGTCCCAGGGCATCGGCGGTGGCATCGAACTGTCGCTGCGCGATGCTGAGCGCCGACCGCTCGGGAGCCGGGACTGCTGACACCATTGCGCGACGACTATACGGAACCCGATGTGAGGTGGTCGGACATTCACCGGGACGGTTTTCCACAACCCGGATGGACGCGTAGTTGCCTGTGCTGGCAGCAACGAGAAACGCCTACACATTGACAAACTAGTGTGTAAGCAGCATGCTATGCGCGACCGACAGAGGTTTGAACACCTCCTGTCACAAACGTCGGACACGGCGGTCCGAGAATCAGTGAGCGGACCGCCAACACGGAGGCCCATCTGATATGGCCAGAACCAGGCGTCGTAGAGGCGGCATCGACAGGGCCGTCAAACGCACCGTGAGGCGCGTCAGGACGACCGCACGTCGGCGCGCTCCCGCCGCCGGTGGCGCTGTCGTGCAGAGGGCGCTGCGACTTCTCGGCGACGTCGAGAAGCGTCTGAGAGCCGTCGAGAGGACGGTGGCGAGCCTCGAGCGCGGTGCACGCGGCACCGTGCGTCGCGCCGTCGGTGGTCGCAAGCGCGCCACCGCCAAGCGCACCACCAAGCGCGCCGGTACCCGCCGGCGGACGGCGAAGCGCGCAACGGCAAAGCGGACGGCGAAGCGCCGGGTCGCACGGCGCGCCGGCGCCAAGCGCACCACAGCGAAGCGTCGCGGCACGGCGAAGCGCCGCACCACAGCGAAGCGTCGCGGCACGGCGAAGCGCCGCACCACAGCGAAGCGCCGCACCACAGCGAAGCGTCGCGCCCCTGCGAAGCGCCGCAGCACAGCGAAGCGCCGCACCACAGCGAAGCGTTCGACCGCCAAGCGGCGGACCGCCAAGCGTTCTACCGCCAAGCGCCGCGTCGGCGCAAAGCGCACGGTCCGCAAGGCAACCGCGCGCAAGGCGCCCGCACGCCGCGGAACCCGGCGCGCCAAGGCAGCGGCACCGGCGGCAGCGCCGGCGGCAGCGCCCGCGTCGAGCTGATCTCAGCACCAGCAAGAGCCCCCGGCAATTTGCCGGGGGCTCTTCTTCATGTTCAGACCATCAGGCTCTGCTGAGCGTCAGCGCCAGCACATCCGCTGCGCGCCGGCACTCCACCTCTCCCACGTCGAGATGCGTCACGCAGCGCACCGCGTGCGGACCCACGCGGGTGACGAGCACACCCTGTTCGGCGGCCGCCCGTACCACGTCATGTGCGTCCGCACGCGTCTCGATCAGCACGATGTTGGTCGGGACCGTGGGCTCGGCCACCGCGGCACCGGTGCTCTCCCGCACCCGTGACGCGATCAACCGGGCGTTGGCGTGATCGTCGCGCAGGCGCGCGACGTTGTGGTCCAGCGCGTAGATGCCGGCCGCGGCGATGATTCCTGCCTGACGCATCCCACCCCCGAGGCGCTTGCGCCATCGGCGTACCTCGCCGATGACGTCCGCGTCGCCGGCGACCACAGACCCGACCGGGGCACCGAGACCCTTGCTGAGGCAGACCGACACCGTGTCGCACGGCGCGGCGAGCGCGCTGACGGAGCAGTCCAACGCGGCGGCGGCGTTGAAGAGCCGCGCACCGTCACAGTGGACGCGCAGCCCGCAGTCGTGCGCCGCATCGGCGCACTCGCGAATACGCTCCACGGCGATCGCCGCTCCCCCGCGACGATTGTGCGTGTTCTCGACGCACAGCAGTCGCGAGGTGGGCTGGTGGATATCGTCCTCGCACACCGCGTCGCGCACCATGCCGGCATCGGGGATGCCCTCGAAACCATCGAGCAGGCGCAGCTGCACACCGGCGACGGCAGCGGCGCCTCCGACCTCGTAGACGACGACGTGCGCTTGTGCATCCACGATGACCTCGTCGCCGGGACGGCTCTGCGCCGCCACCGAGGCCAGATTGCCCATCGTGCCGCTCGGCACGTAGACGGACGAGCGCTTGCCGAGGAGCTGCGCCATGCGCTCCTCGAGGCGCTTTACGGTCGGATCCTCTCCCCACACATCGTCCCCGACCTCGGCCGCAGCCATCGCCGCGCGCATCCCCGCCCCCGGGACGGTGAGGGTGTCACTGCGCAGATCGACGATGTTCGGAGGCACCGACCGTTCTCCCGGGTTCCACGGACCCAGGAGTGTGCACCACCGAGACGACCGAACGCGGCGTCCTGCGCCGGCTGCCCTCACCGCTCATGCACGTGCGGTTGCGGCCAGTGCGCTTGGCGCGGTACAGCGATTCGTCGGCGAGACGCAGCAACTCCCGGGCGTTGTCCGTGTTCTCGGGAAACGCCGCCCCTCCGATGCTCACCGTGAGTGCGACTGGATCGCCGTCGGGGAGCTCGATGCGCGTGTGTCCGGAGTTGCGGCGGATCTTCTCCGCAACGAGCCGCGCTTCCGCCGCCGACGTGTTGGCCATGACCACGGAGAACTCCTCGCCGCCGTAGCGCGCTGCCAGGTCCGATCGGCGCACGCTGCTGACCAGCGTTTGCGCGAACGCCGCAAGCGCGGCGTCGCCCGCTTGGTGACCGTGACGGTCGTTGAGGTTCTTGAAGTGGTCGATGTCGATCATCAAGATCGCGAGTGGTGCGTTGAGGCGCTCCGCCAGCGCGACCTGCTGTCCAAGATAGTCGACCAGGAAACGGTGGTTGTACAGGCCGGTCAGGTCGTCGATGCTCGCCTGCCGCTGAACCACGGCAAGGAAGCGATGGCGCTCCAGCGCGAGCGCGACCTGTTCCGCGGTGATCGACACGACGTCGACGTCCGCGGTCAAAAACGACTCGTGCTTCTTGGCGACCGCGAGCACGCCGTGCATGTGAGTGCCGATGCGGAGTGGCGCCACGCAGAATTCGCGCACACCAAGCTGGGCTTCCAGGCTCGATGGCGCTGCACCGAGCAGGACCGCCCCGGCCCCGGGGTGCCGGTATCCCTCGGCAAGAGGTCCGTCGCCCGACAGGTACGCGGCGTGGTCGAACTCCCGCGCGCCTTCGACGATGGCGAACCCATCATCCGTCTCCGATCCGGTGACGACGATGAGGGCGACGTCCGCCAGAAGCGAGGTGCGCATCTCGTGGCACACGCGCGACAGCAGTGTCTCCAGAGGCTGCGCCGCCGCCAGCTCGGTCGCCACCGCGGCGCGCGCCGCGGTGGCGCGGATCGTTGCTTGGAGCTGCCGGCGCATGGCTTCGAAGGTGGTGCCGAGGCGGCTGAGCTCGTCGTCGCTTCCCGTGGTCACCGGTGCGTCGAACTCCCCGCGTCCCAACGCCGCGACCGCCCGGTCGAGCCGGCGCAGCGGGCGCTGCAAGTCGGTCTGCACGACGACCACGATGAAGAGCATCGAAACGAGGATGAGCCCGATCAGAATCAGGATCGGCTGCAGCGACGTCGTTATCGCATTCACCGGTGTGGTCACCATGACGGCGAAGCCGTTGCCGATCTGGTACGTCGCGACGGCCTCTGGCCCTGAGTCGAAGGTGACGATCGCGGGGGTTGCCGAGGCAAGCGCCTGGAGCAGCGCCGAGGTCGGCACCTCACCGCCCGAGACGACGCGGCCGGCGACAGTTCCGCCGGCGGCGAAGTGGCCGCCGCGCACCACCGCGAGCTCTGCCGGATCGGCGCTGGTGGCAAGGTTGTGGGCGATGGCCGCGATGAACGCGGCGTCCATCGGTCGAGCGACGAACACGGTGACGTCGCTGTTGGGCACTTTGGCGCTCGACAGCAGCCACGGCTGACCGTCCGCAGTGGCGGCGGTGGTCGCTCGTGCCACCACCGCGTCCTCAAGCGTGGTGGTCAGCGTCCCCGCGGGCAGCTGAGCCTTTCCGTGTACCGCGAGCACACGGCCGTTGACCGGGAGCACGCCGAGCACAACGTCATAGCCCTGATTGACGCCCGCGTCCTGTGCCAGAGTCGCGGTCAGCGCCTGCGGGTCTCCCAGCTGATGCGCCGCGGCCAGCTGGCGCGCCACGCCATTCACGAATGCAGTGAGGGACTGACGCTGTCCCGTGATGAGATTGCCCGCGACTCCCGCCTTGTCCGCCGCGCGGTCCACTGCTTCGGAGCGTGTATCAGCCTGGGCGGTGAGCAGCGGAACCACCGCGATGATGGTGCCGGCGATGAGAATCACGATGGCGAACTTGATGGAAAAGGACGCGCCCCTCCAAACGCCCGTGAGCCATCGCAGCACGCGCATCCTAGGACCCCTTGTTGGGCGGTAGCCCGCAATCCATCGGCAGCTGGTTCCCCAAGGCATCGTACGTGCCCGCTGATCTGCGCGATGTGACCGCGTAGTCACAACTTCGCGTAGTGTTCGCAGGCCATGCCCGCGATGGTGATCAGTTTCATGGACGGTGAGGTGCTCCACGTCGAGGCACCCGAGCTGACCTTCGAGCTGGCCATCCTCGAGGCAGAGCTGCGAAGCGTCGATCCCAACGGTGAGCGCGCCATTTTTCCCGTGAGCGCTATCAGGCAGCTGCTCATAGGCGACCCGCGGCCCGCCCCGCCCGCCGAGGAGGTCACGGGCTGGGACCGAGCCGCGTTCCATTTCACCGACGGTCAGGTGCTGCGGGCGTCGATCGCTCCGCGGGCGCTTCTGGGTCGTTTCGGAGGGGTATGGGACGTGGTCGAGCCGGGCGCGCACGTGATGCGCACCATTGGGATTCCGTACGCCGCCCTCAAGGGGGTGTTTCGCATCCGGCAATGGGAGAGTCGGCCCGTCGGTGCGCGGGACGACGAGGAACGCCTCGACCAGCTGGCTCGAATACTCGCAGAGCGCGAGGCTGCATCCGCCGGGTCGACGCCCGAGCCTCACCGCAGAGCGCTGCTGTCTCGGATGCGCCGGCCGCCCGGTTCTGCGTAAGGCACGAGAGCATTTCGTTTCATTCGAATGTGTGAAACGCTGGGCGGGCGCATTCGCCGCGGCGTGCTACGGTAGCGCGAGTTGTGAGCCTGCCAGTCGCCGCGATCGATCCGGCGGCGGGGATTCCGCCGTCGCTGAGCGCTCGATTCGTCAACCGCCGCACCGTCGCGTCTCTGGTCGTCGCGGCGATCATCGTGGGTGTCGCCATCTGGCGCGCTCCGATTGACTGGGGCGACGCGTGGAACCGCATCCGGCACGCCAATCCGCTGCTGTACATCGCGGCGCTGCTCGTCTACTACGCCTCCTTCGCTGTGCGTGGAGTCCGCTGGCAGGTGCTGCTCCGCAACGCTGGGGAGGACCGTCCAGCGAGACCACTCACCGGCATCGTCATCACGTCGTTCTTTGTCAACTGCGTGGTGCCGGCGAAGATGGGAGACGTATACCGCGCGTACCTGGCGCGCGCAAAGCTGCGCGTCTCCGCGAGCAAGGCACTCGGCACGATCATCGCGGAGCGTCTACTCGACCTGTGCGTCCTGATGGCGCTGCTCATCGCCTCGGGTGCTGTCGTGTTTCACACGAAGGCTCCCGGGATCCTGATTCCATACGTCGTCGCAGGCACACTCATCTGCTTCGCCGGAGTCGGCGTCATCCTCACCATGCGCGCGGGCCGCGGTCAGCGCATCCTACGCCTGCTCCCTGAGGCGATCTTTCATCGTTACGAAAACTTCCGCATCGGCACCGTGCGCTCGCTGGGCCGCTATCCGACGCTCCTGCTTCTCACGGGGGCGGTGTGGGCGTGCGAGGCCGGCAGGCTCGGCTTCGTCGTCCACGCACTCGGCGTGAATGTTCTCGGTCCGTCGCAGATCCTGCTGGTCGCCCTCGTCGCCGCACTGCTCACGACGGTGCCGTTTCTTCCTGGAGGTCTCGGCCTCGTCGAGGCAGGCATGGTGGGGGTTCTCATCGCCGTGGGAGGCCTCAGCCGCGAGGGAGCCGTGTCGATCGCGCTCCTGGACCGCAGCATCAGCTACGGGAGCGTGGTTGTCATCGGCTTCGTCGTTTTCATGTTCACGCATCTGCACGCTCCGCGCGCGAAGACGGCCCCCGCGCGGGGGTGAGGTCGCTGGTCACCGGCGGAGCCGGCTTCATCGGGTCGAACCTGGTCGATGCGCTGGTGCGCGACGGCCACGACGTGGTGGTGGTGGACGATCTCTCGCGCGGACGGCGCGAGCAGGTGAACCCTGCCGCGCGGTTGGTGGAAGCGGACATCTGCGATGTGAACCTCACCGACCTCCTTTCGAAGGAGCGGACCGAGGTTGTGTTTCACCACGCTGCGCAGATCGACGTACGCGTCTCGGTGCTCGACCCATTGGCCGATGCACGGACGAACGTGCTCGGAACCGTGAGGCTGCTCGACGCCTGCGTGGCAGCAGGCGTGCGCCGCGTGGTGTTCGCGTCGACGGGTGGCGCCATCTACGGTGATGCGGATGTGATTCCGACACCCGAAGACTACCGATGCAGCCCCCAATCACCGTACGGGGCGGCGAAGCTCTGTGCTGAGACGTATGGGGCCACGTACCAGCGGGTGCGCGGGCTGGACTTCATCGCGCTGCGGTACGCGAACGTGTACGGCCCGCGCCAGGATCCCCATGGTGAGGCCGGTGTCGTCGCCATCTTCTCGTCGCGGCTGCTGCACGGCGATCCGGCGGTGATCAACGGTGATGGACGCCAGACGCGCGATTACGTGTACGTCGATGACGTCGTGACCGCGAACCTCGCCGCCGCGGAATCCGCTGACAGCGGCGCCTTCAACATCGGCACCGGCATCGAGACGGACGTCAACCAGCTCCTCAACCTGCTGGCGCGAGCTGCGCGTGTGGACGCTCCGGTGCGCCACGGCCCCGCACAGCCGGGAGAGCAGCGGCGTTCGTGCATCGAGGTGTCGCGCGCCGTAGAGCGGCTTGGCTGGCGGCCGGTGGTTCCGCTCGATGAGGGCTTAGACCGAACGCTCGCGTACTTTCGCGGCCTCTGAACTTGCCAGCGCTCGGCCCGCGCCGTCGAGGCAGTGCAGCGCATCCTCGTGTAGGGCCCCGGCGGCACGCTGGATGCCCGGGCTCGGGCTCTGTGCGCCGCGCTCGCTGAGGCGCGTCCACCAGATGAGCTCGTCGACTGCAACCGCAAGCTTCGCGCGTGCATCATCGCCGGCTTCGTCGAGCGATGACGCATCGATCGTCTCCAGCTGCTGCGCGCACGCCTCGATGCGATGCCGCGCTCCATGCGACGCGTCGTGCGAATCCGCCGCGGAGGCAGCGATGGCGGCGTCGAGGACCGCACGCAACACCGCGAGGGGATCGACGATCTGCGTGGCTGGGCGGCCGATGGAGCGATACGCGAGGATCAGTCCGGCGACGACCACCAGCCCGACGATGATGTAGACGGCCACGCTGGTGAACCCGGGTTCGCGGACGCCTGCCTACTTGTAACGGAACGTGATGCGTCCGCGGGTGAGATCGTACGGGCTGAGCTCGACCCGCACGCGATCACCGATGAGAATCCGGATGTAGAACTTGCGCATCTTGCCCGATGTGTACGCGAGGACCTCCTGGCCCGTTTGCAGCTTCACCTTGAACATCGCGTTCGGCAGCGGCTCGACGACGGTGGCATCCATCTCGATCGTCTCTTCCTTGACGCTGACGGTCGCGCCGTCCGCGCTGGGAGCGCGCCGGGTGGGCGGCCGCCGGCGTGTGCTTCCGGGCCGGGGCGGACGTCGTGCCAAATGTCTCTCCGTTCTGGGATGCGATCGCGTCTGGGATGCAGTCGCGCCGGCCGAGCGTAGCACGGGCACAGGTCGCCCAATCCCATGGGCCTGCTAACGTCGCCCGGATGTCGGCCGCGCTCCCCGACCCCGTCCTTGCGTACCAGCCGGGCATATATCCGCGCTCTGAGCGAGTGGTCGCGGCGACTCGCGGGCTGGAGCGGGGACGGGTGACGCAGGCCGAGGTCGACGGTGCTTACCGAGAGGACCTTGATGATTTCGTCCAGGTGCAGAAGCAAGCGCGGCTGGATTTCTTCTCGGACGGCCTCCTCCGCTGGCAGGACATCTTTCGACCCCTCGCGCACGCCGCGGGCGTCCCGGCGCGAATCCTGACGCGATGGTTCGACAACAACGCCTTCTTTCGAGCGCCCGAGCTCGAGACGCCACTGGGGAGCCGCGACGTCATCCTCGACGCCATCGTGCCCGACGGAAGCGTGCCGCTTCCGCGCGTGGGCACGCTGCCATCCCCGTACATGTTCTCCCGAGCCGCCGCCACACACGCCGACCGCAATCAGCTGATGCTCGACATCGCCCGTGATGTTCTGCAGCCCGCGGCTCGTGTTCTCGCCGGCGCCGGCTGTCGCCTGATCCACCTTCAGGAGCCGTGGGTGGGGTTTTTCGGCATCGAGGGCGGCGATGTGGCGCCGTTCGAGCGAGCGCTGGCGGCGCTCGGTGACGGCGTCGACGCGGGCATCGTGCTGCACGTGTACTACGGTGACGCGGGGCGCTTCGCCGACTGGCTGCGCCGTCTTCCCGTGCACGCGGTGGGAGTGGATCTGGTGGAGACCGATCTCGCGGCGCTGGGCACCGGCTGGGAGGTCGGCCTCATGGCGGGCTGCGTGGATGGACGCAGCTCCATCGTTGAGGACGAGGAGCGCACGGCGGAGCTGGTGCGGCGAGTGGCGGAGACGGTGCAGCCGCCGGTGCTCTACGTGTCGTCGAGCAGCGACCTGGAGCTGCTCCCGCGCGATGTCGCCCGTCTCAAGGTGCAGTGCCTCGGCGGCGCCGTGCGGCGACTCACGCAGCCGGTGGCCCCGTGAAGCCGCTGCTCACGCACGAGGTCGGTTCGCTGGACAAGCCGTCGTGGCGGGTCAAGGCATATGCCGGACAGCCCCTGTCGGAGGACGATGTCGAGTCGGCGCGGCACTGGGGTGAACGCCTGTCGGTGCCGGAGTATCCGGCGCTGATCGACCTGTTGCGCGCCGCGCCACTCGGCCGGGAGCAGAAGCAGGCGCTGCGGCGCTGGTCCAGCTTGTACGCAGTCCGGCTGCTGGAGACCGCCGGCCTGGACGCCGTCTACGACGGCGAGCAGCAGCGCACCGAGATGTACGACTGGACAGTCGCCCACAGTGAGGGCTTCGAACGCCGCGGCAGCGTGCGAGCGTTCGACAACAAGTACTACACGAAGGCCGCCGCCACCGGCCCCGTGTCACTGCGCGAGCCATTTCTCAATGACGAGTTCGCCTACATCCATTCGGTCGCGCAGGCGGAACTCAAGGTGCCCGCAACCGGCGCGTACACCATCGCGGATTGGTCCTTCGATGAGCACTACTATCGCGACGGGGACCTGACTCTCGCCGCAGAGCAACGGCGCGCGGCACGCCATTCGTCGCGCCGCCGGTTCGTGCTCGATGTCGCGCGCAACATCATCCGGCCCAACATGCAGGCTCTCATCGGGCTTGGAGCGCGATGGATCCAGGTCGACGAGCCCGGCGCGTCAACCGAGCCGGACGAGCTCGAGCTGTTCGCCGAGAGCTTCAACGCCAGCGTCGAGGGTCTCGACGCCACGTTCTCCACGCACCTCTGCTTCTCTGACTATGACCTCTTCTTCCCAGCCATCGAGGCGATGACCGCATGCCGGCAGTTCGCCGTGGGCTTCGCCAACTACGACAGCCTGGAGCTGGGCACCTCGCATGAGAGCCGCCCCGGGTATCGCGTGATACCCAAGTTCCGCGACCTGTCGTACCGGCCCATCCTCGGACTTGGTGTGGTCGACATCCACAGCGACTTCATCGAATCCCCGGAGCTGGTGCGCGATCGCATCCTGTACGCGGTGGACGTCTTCGACGATCCGCATCGTATCCACGTGACTCCGGACTGCGGCCTGCGTACACGCTCGTGGCAGGTCGCGTTCGCAAAGCTGCGCAACATGGTGGCGGGGACGGAGCTCGCCCGCAACGCGCTGGGTCTGTAGCCGCGCCGGACCTCAGTCCGTATAGCGGCGGATCCGCTCGTCCTCCACCCCGTGCTCACCGCGATACAGCGAGCACGTCTCCGGCTCGCCGATGCACGGCGGCACCGGATGGCGACCCGTGAAACGATGCGTGCGCCGGTCGACGTGGCAGTCCGCCTTGTAGCGGGTCAGCATGCCGAACGGGCCGGCGCGCTCCTTGAGGATCTGCTCGAGGTACGGGCATCGCCGGTGGCGGACGTTCGCCGCGGGGCGCGGCTCCATCCGGGAGCGGTCACGCCGGGACGGGGGCGGCGGCTCGGCTCGCACAGTCCCCTCAGTATGCAGCGAGTGGTCGCCGGATCAGGAGGCCAGCATCGCCTGGATGCGGGACGCGAGCTCCTTGATCTTGAACGGCTTCGCCAGCGTCTGCACGTTGCCGTACGCCTCGAGCTTGGGGGCGGTCGATGCGTTCACGAGTGCGCTGACCACGAGCACCTTGGGTCCTGCGCCATGGTCGGCGCGGATGCGCTCCAGCACCTGTGTGCCGCTGAGGTCGCCGGGCAGCATGAGGTCGAGCAGCACCAGGTCCGGTTGAAACTCCTTGAACACGGTGAGCCCCTCGTCGCCGCTCTTGACCACCTTGACCTCGTAGCCTTCCATGGTGCACAGCAACGACTCGATGTCGGCCAGCGCGTAGTAGTCCTCGATGATCAGGACCTTCTTCATCTCTGCACTCATGACGGGGGTTCGTGAGCCGGCCGGGAGCATAGCACGCACAATTGCGTGCTCCCCCACACGCGTGACGGGGGCGTCACGCGACGTTGCGATCGACGATGGTCGCTGTGCCGAGACCACCGCCGCAGCACATCGTCTGCAGCCCATAGCGGGCGTCACGCCGCTCCAGCTCGTGCAGCAGCGTGGTCATCAAGCGCGCCCCGGACGCGCCGAGAGGGTGGCCGAGGGCGATCGCGCCGCCGTTGACGTTCACCCGCTCCATGTCCGGGTGATGCTCGTGCGCCCACGCCAGCACAACGGGTGCGAAGGCCTCGTTGACCTCGAAGAGATCGATGTCGTCGATGCGCAGGCCTGCGCGCTGCAGCACCTTCGCCGTGGCCGGAATCGGGCCGGTGAGCATGGTCACGGGATCCACTCCGACAACCGTCTGCGCCACGACCCGCGCCCGCGCCCGCATGCCGAGCTCGTGGGCGCGGCTCGCCGACATCAGCAGCACGGCGGCGGCGCCGTCGGTGATCTGCGACGAGTTGCCCGCGTGCATGATGCCGTCAGGCTTGAAGGAGGGCTGCAGCTGAGCCAGCACCTCCATCGTCGTGCTCCCGCGAATCCCCTGGTCCTGGCTCACCACGCGGCCGTCGCCGTTGGCGCCGACCACCACCGGCGCGATCTCGGCGTCGAAGCGGCCCTCCGCCTGCGCCGCTGCGGCGCGCTGCTGCGAGAGCACGGCGAACCTGTCGGCGTCGTCACGACTGATGTGCCACTGCTCCGCGATCATCTCCGCCGCGAGACCCTGGCTGACGAGGTTGTATTCCTCCAGCAGCTCCGGGGGAAACGGCGACCCAGGTCCCTGGATCACGGTGCATCCCATGGGCACCCGGCTCATGCTTTCGACGCCGGCGGCGATGGTCACGTCACACACACCGGACTGGATGAGGTTCGCGGCAAAGTGAAGTGCCTGTTGCGATGAGCCGCACTGCCGGTCGACGGTGGTTGCCGGCACCTCGACGGGAAAGCCCGCGGCGAGCACCGCCTGACGCGCCACGTTGAGTCCCTGATCGCCCGTTTGACTGACGCAGCCGAAGACGACGTCGTCGACGAGCGCCGGCTCGAGCCCGACGCGTCCCGTCACCTCGCGCAGCGCGTGCGCACCAAGCAGCACAGGGTGCACGTCGCGCAGGTCGCCGTTCTTCTGGTTGCCCCGCCCCAGCGGCGTGCGCACCGCCTCGACGATGACGACATCACTCATTCCGCGTGTCTCCCACACCGCCCATCGGCCAACCTTAGCAGTGGGCCGCAATCAGACGGCGCGGTAAACGTACACCAGCGGCGCCGCCGGGACGTTTGGGGCCATGGGGTTGGTGGGCGCGAGCTGAACGTCGACCACCGTGAACCGTCCGCCGGGTCGCGGATCGCCCGCCGCCACCACGAGGAGATCGCCTGACGACGCCC
>VBGJ01000066.1 GCA_005880445.1 Chloroflexota bacterium
ATCACGCTGGTGCAAACCCAGCTGCAACAGGAAGCAGCCATCGCCGCAGCGTCGGCCGCGCCGGTACCGACGCTCGCACCACCGGTTCTTCCCGCCCGTTTCGCGCTCAAATTCCACGCGCCACTGAGCGGCGTCGTGACGCAACCATTCGGTCCGACGCAGTACTCGCTCGAGCCACCGGTGACGTACCAGGGCGTGTTCTATCCACACTTCCATACGGGACTCGACATCGCGGCGCCGCTGGACACGCCGGTTGGCGCCGCTGCTGCCGGCAGGGTGATCCTGGCAACCTCGAGTCGAGACGAGCAGGGTCACCTGGTCGGCTACGGCAACTACATCGTCATCGCACACGGCGACGGGTTCCTCACGTTGTACGGCCACCTCGACAAGCTGCTCGTCACCGCGGGGCAGATGGTCAAGCAGGGTCAGGTGATCGGACTCTGCGGCTCGACCGGATGGTCCTCCGGTCCGCATGTTCACTTCGAGATCCGCAAGGACGGCACATTCGTCGATCCCGCTCCGTACCTTGCAAAGCAGCTGAGACCGTAGCGCCCTGCAAGGTTCTCTTGCCTCGACCGTTTAAACGCAATGCCCTGAGCCTGGGCGACGCACGCCACGGGCCTGAGGTCATCGCGTCAGGAGGAAGAGATCGTGGGCATTGGGCAACGGGGGCTCGTGGGACTGGGCCTCGCCGCGCTGGTGGCGGGAAGCTTCACCGCCGCAGGGACGCGCGACGCCAAAGCCGGCAGCGCACCCATCGGCTTCTCCACTCCGATGGTCATGGATCCTATCGAGACGGTCGGCGAGCCGACCATCGTGCACAGTCCGGCCTCCGATAACACGGTGTACGCGAGCGGCCCGTGGGGAACCGGGACGCAGCGAAGCATCTGGAATGCGTCGGCGGACGGCGGCGAGACCTTCCGGCTGGTGCAGCAATGCGCACCCCAGTCCGGCGAGGTGGCCAAGGTGTGTCCGCCGCCCACCGCGGTGCAGGGCACCCCGAATCCTCCAGGCGGTGGTGACACCGACCAGCGTCTCGATCACACGGGGAAGGACTACTTCGTCGACCTCTGGGCACTCGCGTGCGATCGCGTCGCGACCACCACCGACCATGGCGCCACCGCCGTGCAGAACGCCTATGGATGCAACTCGCCGACGGTCATCCCTGCATCCCGGCCGGACGGGTCGGACCGTCAATGGCTCGCGGCGTTCGATCCTGCGCTCACCGGCGTGAAGAGCACCGCCCCCGACGCAGCGACGGCACCACTGATGTACATGGAGTACAACAACCTGCAAACCATCCAGACCAATCCCGCGTACTGGGTGCGGAGCATCGACGGGATCAACTACACGCCGGCAAACAACGACAACGGCAACGTCGGCTCCGACGGCTACCCCGCTGTGGATCAAATCACGGGCAAGGTCTTCGAAGCAACGGACGGCGGCAACAACACGCTCGTGCTCAACATCGGCACGCCCATCGACGCCTCGGGCGATCTCTGCTTCCTGGATGACACGGCGACGATCACCATCGGCGGCAACCTGGTCAGCTGTCCGGCAGCCGACCGCACCGGATTGATCACCGTCGCCAGCGGGCTGGCCGGCAGCCCGACACTGTTGTTCACGGTCGCGTCGATGGACAAGGGTCGCAACCTGCACATCACCTATGCGGTGTCTGGCTCCGTGAGCGGCACCACCAGCACGTACCAGGTGTTCACGACCGTCGCCAGCGCTGCGACCGGCTGGACGAAGTGGGCGACACCGGTGCAGATCAGCCAGGCGCCTGCGAACGTCAACGTCTTCCCTTGGATGGTGGCGGGCGGCCCTGGTCGTTCCGACTCCGTGTGGTACGGCACCAGCACGTTCTCGGATCCGAGCACGCTCTCCACGCCGCCACAGGCGTGGAACGTGTACATGTCGCAAGCGGTTTGGCCGGTCGACAGCAGCGGTGGCGTCACCCTGGCACCACCCACCACGACCATGGTTCGGGTGACACCGCATCCGATGCACTACGGCACCATCTGTCTCCTGGGCACCGGCTGCATCACGGTGCAGGGCGATCGCAATCTCGCCGACTTCTTCACGGTGACGCTCGACCACAACGGCGCGGCGCAGGTGGAGTACGACGACACCTCGAACGGCTTGATCCAGCCGGGGTTTACGCCGGCTAGCGGTCTCGCCGACCACCCGGGCGCGCCGGTCGTGACCATCGCGCAGCAAAACTCGGGTCCCGGGCTCCTCGGAACCTCCGTGTCCGGACTCGCCAACGAACCGAGAGCGCCCACATCCGGGATGAGCGACCGGAGCGGAGACGCGCTGTATCCAGTCATCGGCGGCGCAAATCAACCGGCATTCGATTTCACCGCGAACCGCGTCGCGCTCTCGGCCGGTGGCGTGCTCACGGTGACGATGAAGGTGGCCGACGTCTCCCCGTCCACGATCGCGGCCGACGCGCGCAACGTGACCGGGACCGCGTTCCTGCAGTACGTCACGCGATGGCAGATGGGCAACACCATCTACTACGCGATGGCCGAGACGACTCCAGGATCTCCCAGTCAGTTCCAGTTCTATGCCGGAAAGGCACAGAGCATCGACCTGTGCTCGGTCTCCGCGTGTGACCCGCACGTCATCGAGTATCCCGAGGCGCCCGCAACCGGCGCGAACAGCGAGACGGGAAGCGTGAGCTGCCCAACCACTCCGTCGCAGAAGAGCCCATGCACGATCACGGTCAACGTCAAGGCTGTGGACGTCGGTGGCGCAACGCAGTCCAGTCTGCTCGAGGAGATCGGATCGTACTCATTCGGCTCCGCGCATCCGCAGGCCGCGGTGACCAACAACATGGCCGAGCTCGACGAGCTGCCACTGGAGATCGACGGCGTCTGCTGCTTCAACTTCGGCACGACGGCCCGTCCCGGAACATCACAAGCCAGCGCAGCTCCGGAGCTGCTTGGAGTCGGCACGCTCCTCGTCGCCGCGGGCACGGTGCGGCGCCGCCGCCGCAACATCGACAAGGGATCCAGGGCGACCGCGATCCGGTAACACGTAGCATCCTCCCCCGCGCTCCGTCGACTACGATGCGGACGGTGCGATATCTGATCACGTCTGCGCTGCCATACATCAACGGCGTCAAGCATCTCGGCAACCTCGTTGGTTCGCAGTTGCCCGCCGACGTCTACGCGCGCTACCTGCGCCAGCGCGGTCACGAGGTGCTGTGCATCTGCGCCACAGATGAGCACGGGACCCCCGCCGAGCTGGCCGCAGCCGAAGCGGGGCTCGATGTCGCGGAGTACTGCGCTCAGCAACATCGCATCCAAAGGGAAGTGGGCGAGCGATTCGGTCTCTCCTGGGATCATTTCGGACGCAGCTCATCGCCCCAGAACGCTGAACTGACGCG
>VBGJ01000067.1 GCA_005880445.1 Chloroflexota bacterium
CGGAGATCACCGGAGCGAAGAAGTTGCCGAACACATCGTCGATGCCGTGATAGTCGCGGGCAAAACGGCTGCGCCCCGACACGTGCCAAACGATATTCGGGTCCATCAGATCGCGAATCGCGTCCAGGTCTCCCTGGTCGAATGCCTCATAGCCCTTCCGGGCCCGCTCGATGTTCTCGCTGACGCTCACCGCTGCTGGGGACATCGCCGCCACCTCCAAATACACAACGCCCACCGTCGTGCCGCGCGCGAAAGTATGCGCTGCTGCGCGGGCGTCTTCAACCGCCGCGAGCGCGTGTCATCGAGATCGTCGGCGATGCAGCCTCCGCGGCACGGCGACGGCTCCCATCAGCGCCGCCAACCCGACCAGAGTCTCCGTGGCAGGTGCCGGCGCCGCGCCCGAGCCGCTCGGCGTCGCGGTCGCGATGCCACTCGACATCTGGATCGGTCCGACGTTGCTCGCAGCGTCGATCGCCCGTACCGCGTAGTAGCTCTGCCCCTTCGCGTGCGGAACGACGATGGTCTGCCGCGTCCCCGATGGTTCCGGTGTCACGCTGACCGCCAGCTGGCTCGCCTGTGACAGCGTCCCCTGGCTGATCGGATGCGACGACCGGAACACCTGATATGCGGCTGCGGTGCCGCACTTCCAGTCGTCACCCACCGCGGTGAAGGTGAGCGTGTCCTGCGCTTTCGTCGTGGCGACGCTCAAATCGGATATCGCCGACGGTGGCCGCGTATCCGTCCCGTAGTGACCGTTGTTCCAGTCGTTCTGATGCCAGTGCCACGCTTCACTGTTGCCGGCGCATCCGTTTCCTCCGGTCGACCACAGGTTCAGGTAGCCCTCACGAGTCATGAGGGCCGCGTCGCTGTGACCGCTGCTGAGCACGTCGCCGACAGCCGGGGTGAACGTCGAGAAACCCCCGGTCCACATGGGGAATCCCGCCGCAGGACGGCCGGTGACGCCGTCGAACGCCATCAGCGCGCTGGAGTCCGCCGACACGATGACGTCCGGCACCCCGTCACCGGTGACGTCGGCGATTGCCGGAGCACCGAAGAACGAAAGACCCTGGATGTAGTTGCTGTACTGGGGAAGATTGGCGCCCGTGCTCGGGTCCCATCCGCCGATGCCGTTGTCGACTCGGACGCCGTAGCCCGGCACCTGCGTGATGCCGAGAAGCACATCGGCAGCGGCTGATCCCATCTGAAACGCCTGTGGAATCGTGGAACCTGGCTGCACCTTGCCCAAGCTCGCGGATGTCGTGAACTGTACGAGCGTACATGCGCCCGGGTTGGTCGGTGGCGCGCTGTTCGGCGTGGGGCACGACGATGCTGACGGTGCCGGCGCGATGGTCGTCGGTGCGAACGGATTCGCCGACGGCGTCGCCGTCTTCAGGTCGACGCGATATGGCAGGAACAGGTTGGCGTTGACCACCGCCTGCGGCCCCTGTGGCGTGTCATAGACGGCCGGTGACACGACGCCCTGGGTGACAAAGTCCTGAGCTGTGCCGTAGCCCTGGAGCAACCCCTGAATCTTCAGTGGGTATCCGTGGAGCAGGCCGCCATTGCCGGCGCTCGTCCCTCGTCCATCGAATGCGAGCAGGAAGCCCTGCACGCCGGCGCCGGCGGGGCCGCTGCCCAGGATCGTGTCGTCCAGGCCGACCACGACATCCGGTATGCCGTCGCCGTTGATGTCCGCGGTCGCCGGCGTGGGCACGATCTTCGAATCGTGAGTCTGCTGGCTGCCCGGCGGGACCGTCCCCGGCGGGAGCAGCACGCTCACGGGCCAGCCGGACGCCGGTGTGCCGTCGGGCCGCCACGCGTACACGTGGTTGTCCGCGGCGGCCTGCACGATGTCGAGCTGATGACGTGCCGGCTCGAGATCCACGAGGACCGGCGACGGGCCGGCGATGTTCTCGGGCTCGAAGCTGTACGGCGTATTGGGAGGAGGCACCGACAGACCGAAGTACGCGGGCTTGCCGTTGAGAACCGGGAAGCCGGGGAGGACGCGACCCAAGCCGTCCCACGCCCACGTGTACCCGGACAACGTGCCGACGACGACGTCCAGCCCTCCGTTGTGGCGCAGGTCGCCGACCGCGGCCGCGCTGAGGACGGGGTCACGCGGACGCGGCACCACACCGTTCGCCCATGTGGGATCGGACAGGTAGTTGTTTGGGTAGCTCGGGTCCATCCCCACAGCGGGGCCGGTGTGCACCGGGAAACCCGGCGCCTCCGTGCCGTCGGGACGGATCGCATGCACGCTGCCGTCGGCAGTGGGCACGATCGTGTCGAGAGATCCCCTGCCTTCGATGTCGGCCAGCGTCGGAGGCGCCTCACCAGAGCTTCCCAGCTGCAGTGGGAAGCCCGGTAGCTCGGCTGGGTCGTGGTGGAGATGGAAGGCACGCCGGTCCTCGCCCATGGCCCAGCTGTCGTTGGTGTCGCCATTGGCGAAAACCTGCACCCGCACCGTCACGTCGTATTGCTCGATGGAGAGCCGCGTGGCCGGGTCGATCGAGTACGGGGCGTTCCAGAAGGATTGCGGGATCGCGCTGAGGTCGATCGCGCCCGACACCGTCTGCGGCGCGCTGCCGCTACCGCTCGCGAACGTGGTCCACGCGGTGTCCAACGGCTGCGGACCGAGCCCGTACTGCAGCTGCCATGTGTACCCTCCCCCGCTCGCCCGACGTGCGGCGACGTCTGCGCTCACGCTGAGCGTCGCCTGCTTCGTCGGGTCGACGGCTTGGTACCAAGACGGTGAGTCGATTGCAGCTGTGGGTGGAATGTGATTCGCGTCGATGGCAGCCGCACCGTCGAAGACGTTCGGCCGACCATAGCCGTACTGGATGTTGAACCCGGCGCCGGCAGGGCCGGAGAAGCACGGCTCTGCGGCCGGGCACGGCTGGCTGGTCGGGCTGGCGGTCGCCCGGACCACCTGCTTCACCTCGTCGGCGTTGAGGGGATCCGCGATCTGGCCTCGACCGGCGGCGTCCTTGCCCTCCGAGACCATGAGCGCAGCCACCCCCGCCTGTGTCGGCGTGCCGGTCGACGTCGATCCGTCGTTGTTGGGCACCGAGAAGAGCGCGTGCGGACCGTACGACGTGAGGCTGGAGCGCGACCGGAAGGTGTTGTTGCTGAGCACCCACGGGCAGTACGGGCTGGTGGTGTTGGGCGGCAGGCACGTGGTGCCGACGCGAGTCGAGTGGTCGCCGGTGAGGGAGTTGCCCGGCCACACGTGCGCGTAGTACATGCCGTCCGTGTGGTCGGCCGAGTCGAAGTCGTTGCTCGCCCATGTGATCACCATGCCCTTGGTGTTGTACGCATAGTTGATCGCGGCCTGGACCGCGGGAGTGAGTCCGAGTGATGCGTCGCTCACGTCCATGACGTTCACGCCTATGT
>VBGJ01000053.1 GCA_005880445.1 Chloroflexota bacterium
AGCTTCTCGCCCTCGCGCAGGTCGGTGCTGGTCAGTGAGAAGGTGGCCGCCGGGGGGAGGTTCTCGTAGGGGTTCCAGCTCATTGGACTCTCGTGGGTTCGGATGGCTGCAAGGGCGAGAAGCCTACGCCTCGCGGCGAGGGTTCTTCCGGCCGGTCAGTCGCCTCGAACCTGTAAGCGCCGCCGGCGATGTCTGCGGCCTGAGCCATCTTTCTCCGTATAATCTCGCGCTTGCGGCCGCCCGTCGCGGTCTCGATGTGGAAGGATCTGACATGATCACAACGGTTCGCAATCTCACGTTGGTTGCAGGACTTGCGCTTTCGACACTGTTCGTTGGCGACGCGTCGGCCGCCTCCGCAGCCACGTCGACGCCGTGCACGACTGCTCCGGTGGTCGGTGGCGATTGGCCGTTCTACGGCCACGACGCTGCGAACACGCGAACGCAACCGGTGGCGACCGGCCTGGGCCCGGCAGCCGTGGCCGGCCTGGCTCCGAAGTGGACCTTCGCTACGACGTCCACCGGAGACGGGACGGGGTTCAACACGACGCCTGTCGTCTACAACGGCTGCGTGTTCATCGGCTCGTTCGGTGGTGTCGCGTATGCCCTCGACGCATTGACCGGCCATATCGTTTGGCAGCGCAAACTGGACGCGCCCAACCCGGGCTCAGGCGGCGTGATCGTCGGCGCGGCCGCGGTCGATGGCTCTGCCGTGGTGTATCTCGTGGACGAGTTCGCCGCTCCGTACGCGATCGCGCTCAACCGCTCGACCGGAGCGGTGGTCTGGAAGAGCGCGCCGTTTGCGCCACCGCTCACGAGCTCCGCGCTTCAGGCGGGCTCCTATACGAATTCCAGCCCGGTCCTGGCAAACGGTTTCATCGCCGCCGGCTATTCGCCGCCAGAGGGCGACCCCACGGCGACGGGCGGATTCTCACTGATAAACGCCAAGACCGGCAAAGTCGTTCGGACGACTCCCACGATTCCGCCTGCCGCGCAGGCGCAAGGCTATGCCGGCGGTGGGCTGTGGAGCACCCCCGCGTACGACCCGGCCACCAACTACCTCTATTGGGGGGCGGGAAACCCGAACAACAAGAGCCTCCAGTACCCAACCACGGACGCGATCCTCAAGATCGACGTCAACCCGGCCAGGCCGACCTTCGGGCAGATCGTCGCCTCCTATCCGGGCAACGTCGACCAATACACGGCCGCGCTACAGACACTCGGCGAAACGCCGGCGTGCGAACTCTCCGCAGGCCTCCCCGATCCACTCGATGATCCGGTCTGCGGTCAGCTCGACCTCGATTTTGGAGCTGCAGCCAACCTGTTCACGATCAGTGACGGGACCAAGGTCGTCGGCGAGCTGCAGAAGTCCGGTGTGTACCACGTCGCCAACGCCAGCACGATGCAGCCGGCTTGGGCGACCATCGTCGGCCCGTCGTGCTTCGCCTGCAATGCCGCCTCCACGGCATTTGATGGCAGCGCCATCGAGGGCGTGTCGACCCCTGGCGGGACGATGTTCTCGCTCGATCGCAGCACCGGCACGGCAAACTGGCTCAGCCCGGTCGGCGACGGCACCCACTACCAGTCGATCAGCACAGCCGACGGGGTGGTCTGGACTGTCGATGGGGCCGCCAATCTCGATGGCTTCGCCGCCGCGAACGGCCAGCCGCTCGTGCGCCGGCCGCTGAGCGTCGATGCCGGCGCGCCCGTCACCAACCTCACGAGCTCGGGCATCGCGATCGCCGAGAACCGCCTTTTCGTGGCAGCCGGTGGGGCCTCCTACGCGTCGGCGACGGGGTACGTGATCGCCTACGCCACCGGGTGATCGCGGTCGAGCGCTAGGGTCTGTTCAGCATCCACTGACGACGGCACTGAGGCGCTCGCATTCGCCCACAGCACTCTGCACATGGCCACGTCGACGACTGGCGACCGGAGCGTTCAGCGCATCTCCGGGCTTTCGTGGCGTTGAAATCGCTCCGCGAAGCTCTGGCCACCACAGTCAGCAACCTGGCTCCGCGGGCGGCGAACGACCGTACCCGTTCCGTATCCGGTTGCGTTCCATCGGGGTCAGGCTAAGAACGATAGCCACGCACAGCACGAGAGCGAGACCGACATGGTGAGAGGCAAGACGGTTTGGATGATTGCCATCGGGTCGCTCGGCCTGACGGCGGTCGCAGCGTGCGGATCCACCCACACAGCGACGGCAACCCCGGTCAGCACTCCGCCGGTCAAGACGAGCCCGACTCCGAAGCCCGTGGATGTGGCCGCGGCGACAGAGGCGGCCATGGGACTCTTCGTGGCCGATCCGTCTCAACAGGGCCACTGGTACGCGTGCTCAAACTCTGATGACTGGGCCGCATGCCCGCTGTCAGCTACGGTCAAGGCTCGCCTCGCCGACCTTGTCAGCAGCGGGTATTTCGCCGATAACGGAGGCTGTGGCGAGGAGTACATCAGCGGGACGCAGAACGGTCTGTACAACGACCCAAAGGTGACTTCCGCCGTTGCAGGCTCGAACGGCAGCGTCACCGTCGTCATCCAGCGGGCACCCGCGCGTCCCAACCTCACAGCGGTCATGACCACCGAGGGCGGCAACTGGCTCGCCTCCGACCTCGCCTCCGGGACCGGCGCCGCGGCCTCCATCTTCTCGGCCAAGCCGAACTGCTGATCCGGCGCGCCCTTCGTCGCACAGAGTCCGAACCGGAGTGCGGCGAGCCGACCGACGGCGCGTGAAAATGGCACGTCATGAGCTCGGTCGTGGTACTTGGGGCGACGGGCGCCCTCGGGCGAGTCATGTGTCGCGCCTTCGCCGAGGAAGGCTGGGAGGTGTTCCCGGCTGCACGACGCGGTCTTCCCGACTACGGCAGTACGCTCAGAGAGATTGATCTGAATCGCCCCGAGACGATAGCCGCGGCGATTGCCGGCGGTGACGTCGTCGTCAACACCGTGCCGCACGAAGGACTGATTGCTGAGCGACTCGTGCTCGAGCGGGGCGGCTTGCTGCTCAATGTCGCCGCGCCATCGCGCGCCGCGCGACTTCGGCTCATGCAGGCGAGACCGAAGACGCCATCGGGTTTGGTCGTGCTGAACGTGGGGTGTGTTCCCGGTCTCACCAACCTCGTTGCGGCCGAATTGTTGCGGTTGCATCCGTCCAGCGACACGCTTGAGATTGTGATTACGTTTGTTGCCTCCGGCACCAGCGGGACGGCGGCCCGCGAGTGGGTCCACAAGTATCTGACAGCCGTCGCGCACCATCGGGTGTTCACAGCGCCCCTAGCCGAGCCATACGGGACGCGACGCTGCCTCCAGATTGCCGAGGACGAACAGGGCTGGCTGGCGGAGATCCCCCAAATGTTGGACGTTCGGGTGGGCGCATGCTTTCTGGAAAGATCGATGGACCGTGGACTGCGCGCGCTCAACGCCATGCATGTCTTGTCCCGCCTTCCACGCACGTTGTTTACTTCTCCACCCCCGTTTCTCTCTCGTGGCAAGCGCGGCGACGAGGCGACACGCGATCCCATTAGATATTGGACTGCCGTTTATGTGAGTGGCGAGAGGATAGGCGCCAGGAGCATCGAAGGACAGGGCGACTACCTCATGACTGGGGCAGCGACTCTAGCGACGGCGGAGGCGTTGCTACACCACGCGGACGCTCGAGCAAGCCGCGGCCTCTGCTCGGTTGAGGAGGTGCTCAACCTCGACGCCGTGGCTGCAGGACTGTCGACGAGACATGTGTCGATACTCGCTCGCAGTTGACGTCGGCGATTGGGTGCCACGTTGACGAGCCCGAGGTTCGCGAGGCAACCCGTCGGCCTCATGCGTCTTCGAACCGCTCATGGCACGGACAGTGAGACGTCAGTTCGCCGCCAACTGGGACGCGCTGCGCGCGCCGTTGGAGGATCCGGAGCACAAATCGGTATGGGCACCGGAACTGCAACAGTAGTCCGGACGTGCGTTGCCCGGAGGAACTGAATGCGTGACACACAGATGAGCGGACCAAAGATGTTCTTGATGATCGCAATCGGGCCGGTCGGCCTGATGGCAGCCACGGGGTGCGGATCGAATCGGGCGGCGG
This sequence comes from Chloroflexota bacterium, assembly GCA_005880445.1. Taxonomy (GTDB): domain Bacteria; phylum Chloroflexota; class Dormibacteria; order Aeolococcales; family Aeolococcaceae; genus CF-75. The sequence goes on from VBGJ01000053.1 coordinate 4,070, forward strand.
GCACGCCGTCAGGCGCGGTAACCCCGACGCCATCGCAGGCAGCGGCTCAGGTTGTGGTGACTGCGACGACACGCAGTCCGGACGGCACCGTCGCAGAGCTCCATCTCGTTCGGCTCGACGGCTCCATTGCCGCCTCTGTGGCGGTTCCCGACACCGTTTGGAACACGTCGCTTCCCGTGGTCGGCCAGCACGCATACTTCGTGGACGGCGACACCGTGAAGGCTGT
>VBGJ01000068.1 GCA_005880445.1 Chloroflexota bacterium
GACCACGGCGCTGGGGAGCCAGCGCGCCTCGCGCACCCAACGCGCCGCCTCGGCGGTGAACCGCAGGACGACGTGGTCTGGTGTCTCCGACTGCCAGACGCCCCACGACGTGCTGACGATGCTGTCGATGTCGAAGTCGTCCGGTACCTGGAACGTCTGCGGCAACGGCCGCGCAGCGCCAATGCGGTCGAGGCGAAACGGACGTACCTCGCCGGACTGCGCATCGTGGGCGAAAACGTAGATGTGCCGGCCCTCCGCCGCCGGCTCGAGGAAATAGGGGCGCAACACACGGCGGCTCTCCCTCCCGGCGCTGTCGACGTACTGCACCTCGATCGCCCGTGAGTCCACGAATCCATCGATGACCGTGCGCTCGACCTGGCGGCGCTCGACGTTGAGCGGCCGCGACTCGACCGCGCGCAGCGTCCGCTCCAGGTAGCGCGCCACCAGCGGCACCCGCAGCGCGCCAGACAGCTGCGCCAGCGAGCCGACGAGCGCCGGATCCTGCTCCGGGCGCAGCTGATGCAGGAGGCGGAGAGCGATCAGCAGCAGGGTCGCCTGGTAGCGGTCCAGCTGCATCGGCGGCAGCCTGCTGCCCGCGCCGATGCGCAGGCGTCCGTCGGCTTCGTCGATGTCGATGCCGGCGCTGTCGCGCAGCGTCGCCACGTAACGCTGCACGGTTCGCTGGTTGACCTCCAGCTCATCGGCCAGCTGCTTGGTGGTCACGCCCGACTCGGTCTCGCAGAGACGCGTGAAAAGCTGGATGACACGGAGGAACTTCTCGCCGGGCTCGTAGGACACGAGACTGGAGCGTAGCGCCGGCTACCGCACCTCGGAAGGACTGCCGAGCTGCAGCTCGTAACTGTCGAAGCACAGGCTGGGTGCGACCTCACGCCGTCCTGTGGGCGTGAAGCCCATCTCCGCATACATCGCGTGCGCCGCGCGCATCTCGGGTGTCGTTTCCAGCGTGAGGCGCGCCTTGCCTCTGGTCCGCGCCAAGTCGATCGTCGCCTCCACCAGGCTCCGGCCGATGCCCTCGCGGCGATGCGACGGGTGGACGCCGAGCATTCGGAGATGCGCCTCGTCGGGAGCCAACTCCTCCTTCCATCCGCTCTCGATGTGCCGGTCGATCTCGAGTGTTGCCGTGCCGGCGATCTCGCCGTCGACGACGGCCACGAGCACAACCGTATGGCCGGCGCGGCCCGCGACGTCCGCGATCCGCCTCAGGTACGCCTGCCAGTCGGGGGCACCGCGCGGATCGAACTCCCGATAGCTGGCCGCGGTCACCTCGCCCGCGACCGTGTACTCGTCGGGACGGACCGAGCGAATCTCGACGTTGGAGGCCATGGGGTCACGATACGGCGTGCGGCGCGACAGGCTCCTGTCGCCGGCGCCCGCCAGGATCCGGGCATGAGCCACATCGTCACCGTCCAGCCGCCGGAGGCCGGTCCGGATCCGCGCACTGACCGCGGGTATGCGGAGCGAGCGCGTGCGTTGATCGCCGAGCACGCCGAGCTGTTTCGCCGCCCGGTGATCAGGCACTCGCAGCGCTCGCTCGCGGTCGTTGCCGCCCGCCCGGCGCCGCGACGATCGCCGCAACTGCGTTTGCCGCTCCGGCCTACCATGCGCCGCTGATGTGGATCCTCGAAGGTCGCCTCATCCTGAGCGCGACCGACCAGTCGGACTTCCTCGCGTGCCAGCACCTCGTGCACCTGAAGCACGCCTCCGTGCGCGGCGAGCCGATCCCTCGCAGCGAGACAGAGATGGCGAAGCTGCTGCAGCAGCTTGGCCAGGAGCATGAGCGTCGCCATCTGGAGCAGCTGGTCCAGCCGGGACAGACGTCGATCGAGTTCTCTGAGGACCTGGCTCGCAACTCGACGACGTATGGCGAGTTGGAGGCAGCCGCCGCCGCAGCTCGCGAGGCGATGCGCAGCGGCATCGATGTCATCTACCAGCCGTCCTTCCTCGACGGCGATTGGTACGGCCGGGCGGATTTCCTGAAACGCGTCGAGCCCCCGCCCGGCTTTACCTACTCATACGAGGTGCACGACGCCAAGCTCGCCACCACCGCGCACGCGGAGGCGCTGCTGCAGCTGTGCGAGTACTCGCGTCAGGTGGCGTTGGTGCAGGGACATCCACCGGCTCGAATGCACATCGTCCTGGGTGACAGCTCCACCGTTTCCTTTGCATACGCCGACTTCGCCTCGTACCACGCGATGGTGCGGCGTCGGGTCGAAGAGGCTGCGTTTGAAGACCTGCACGATGTGTATCCACGCAAGGTGCGCCATTGCTCCATTTGCGTGTTTGCGGATCACTGCAAGGAACAGCGCAAGCGCGACGACCACTTGTCGCTGGTGGCACGGATTCGCAACGACCAGATCCGCCGTCTCGAAATGGCCGATGTCGGCTCGCTCACCACGCTGGCGCGGCTTCCCGCGGGTACCGACGTGCCGCGCATGCTGCCGCAGACCGTCGGGACCCTGCACGAGCAAGCCCGTCTGCAGAAGGAGGGGCCGTTGCCGGACGGTACGCCGCGCCACGAGCTGCTCGCGGAGACCGCGGAGGGCTTCGGGCTGTGCGCGCTGCCCGTACCTTCCGGCGGTGACGTCTTCTTCGACATGGAGGGCGTCCCGTTCGGTACGCAAGGGCTGGAGTATCTCTTCGGTGCGGTGGAGCTTGTCGATGGCCTCCCCGCGTATCACGCGTGGTGGGCGCACGACGCTGCCCAGGAGCGACGGGCGTTCGAAGACTTCGTCGATTGGGTGATGGCTCGGCGGCGAGGCGACCCGACGATGCACATCTATCACTACGCCGACTACGAGCGAAGTGCGCTGCGCCGCTTGATGGGACGCCATGGAACACGCGAGCAGGAAGTCGACGAGCTGCTGCGCGGGCAAGCCTTCGTCGACCTGTATCGCGTCGTGCGCCAGGGTGTGCGACTTTCGACGGATTCGTACGGGCTCAAGGCCGTGGAGCGGCTGTATGCACCAGAGCGTACCGGCGACGTCGCCGACGCCGGGATGAGCATGGTGATGTACGAGCGCTGGCGGCGGCGCGAGTCCGACGATACGGGCGACGCGTCGCTTCTGGTTGCGCTAGCGGCATACAACCAGGACGATTGCGAGTCGACCTGGCGGCTTCGAGACTGGCTCGAGGAACAGCGTGCGCAGTTCGAGCGCGTGCACAATGTCACGTTGCCGCGCCCGGTTGCCGCCGAGGGCGCCGTTCGGGAGGAGCAGAAGGCGGTCATCGAAGAGACCGGGGCCGCGTACGCGGCGCTCACTGCAGGAGTGCCCGAGGAACGCGACGCGCGAACCGACGAGCAGCAGGCTGCCTGGCTGCTCGCGCAACTGCTCGGGTATCACCGGCGCGCCCGCAACGCGCAATGGTGGGGCTTTTTCGACCGCCTCCAGATGACAGCCGCAGAGTTGCACACCGATCCGGAGTCGTTGGGACCGCTTGAGCTGCAGTCGCAGGAGCCCGATGGCGATGCGTCGATCGAGTCGTACACGTTTGAGCCGCAGGAACATCACATGGGCGTCGATGACGACCCGTTGAATCCTGAGGTACGCACCCCGGCGAACTGGCCGGCGCCGGCCGGCAAGGTGGTCGCTGTCGACTCCACCCGGGGCACGATCACGTTGCGCCGCAACCGAAGCCAGCTCGCGTATCCGCCGCCGAGATTCCTGATGCCGGGCCGGCCGTTCGCCACGGACGCGCAGGAAGCAGCGCTGCTCGCGATCGCGCGATGGGTCGGCGCGCATGGCATCGACGCGGCAGGCGAGCATCGTGCCGCGCGCGACCTGCTGCTGCGCCGCCCACCACGTCGGGTGCGCGAAGCGGCGGCCACGCCCCTCAGGCATGCGGACGAGAGCGCTGAGCAGGCGGCTGTCCGCGCCGTTCACGAGCTCGACAGAGGCTGTCTCGCGGTTCAGGGCCCTCCGGGATCCGGGAAGACGTACACCGCGGCGCGCGTGGCGCTGGACGTGGTGAGACGCAGGCGGCGCAGGGTCGCGGTCACGGCGGTCAGCCATCGGGCGATCACCAAGCTACTCGAGGAGATCCGTGACGCCGCTGCGCTCACTCCCGACGAGGTGCGGTTGCTGCAGCTGATTCGAGGTCGGAGTCAACGGGTGGCCGATGGCATTCATGTCGCCAAGAACAACGACGAGGTGTTGGCAGCGGTCAGGGATGAGGCGGTCGACGTTGTAGGTGGCACCTCATGGCTGCTGTCCCGACCAGAGTTCGCTGAGGCGTTCGACACAATCATCGTCGACGAGGCCGGCCAGATGTCGCTTGCCGACGTGATCGCGGTCAGCCGGTGCGCCCGCAATCTGGTGCTCGTCGGGGATCCGCGTCAACTGTCACATGTGGTGCAGGGAAACCACCCGGAAGGCGCGGAGGCGTCGGGCCTAGAGCATCTCCTCGGTGACGAGCTCACCGTCTCGGCAGGGCGCGGCATCTTCCTCGACCGCACGTGGCGGATGCGTCCCGACGTCTGTGACTTCGTCTCTCGATCGTTTTATGAGAGCAGGCTCATGCCGGAACCGGCCTGCGCCAGACAAACCATCGACGGCGAAGACGGTCTCGCTCTCACTGGACTCCGTTTGCTGACCGTCGAACACTCAGGCGATCGCACCAGCTCGGAAGCGGAGGCAACGGCGGTGCGCACCGTGGTCGATGCGCTATTGGGACGTGCATGGACCGACATACATGGGTTGCAGCGCCACCTCGATCTAGACGACATAGTCATCGTCGCTCCGTACAACGCGCACGTGGCGTGTCTCGTCGCGGCGCTGCCGGAGAAGGCAAACGTGGGCACCGTGGACAAGTTCCAGGGACAGGAGGCGGCGGTGAGCGTCTTCTCAATGGCGACGTCGAGCGCCGAGGACCTGCCGCGCAACCTCGAATTCCTCTACAGCCTCAACCGCCTGAACGTCGCGGTGTCGCGGGCGCGCTGCCTGTCGGTGATCGTCTGCTCGCCGGCGCTGTTGCACGCGCCCTGCCACACACCCGAGCAGATGCGGCTGGTCAATGCGCTGTGCAGGTATGCGGACATGGCGCCAGCGTGGAGCTTCGACGCTATGCACGCCTCTCATCGACAAGGAGTGCTTGCATTGAACGCCCGATAGGGCCGTGGACATCGTAGAGCGCGCTCTCTGCAACGCCGGTCCCGCTGCGTTGCAGCGTCGTCGCGGTGTCGAGGCAGATCCATTCTCCGGTGGGTAGACGGTGCAGGTACACCGTCAAATCCGTGTTGATGAAGAGATAGCGATCGAAGCCCACCGCCATGCTGATGCCGTTGCCGAAATCGGCTGCGGCGAGCACACGCATCAGCGGTGATGGTGTCTCCTCGTCGACGACGGGAACCCGAAGCCTCAGCCACGCCGTCGCGGGACCCGGCTCCCAGAACAGACCGCGCACGAAGCGAAGCTCCATGGCGGTGCGGTGCATGCCCGGCTCCTCGCTCTCGGGTTCGAAGACCTCGCCCTGTTCGGGACCAGGGAACGGCGTCGCGTCTGTGTGCGGTTCAAGGTCGAGATCGGCGACGCGCATCCGCCACGCCGACACGCGGCACACCTCGTCGTCGCCGGCGTGCATCGACGCGCTTCCCAGCTGCACGCGGCGCGCGTTGCGCACGATGTGCGCCACAACCCGCAGCGGCACGAGCGGGATCGCCCGGAGGATCTCGACCGTGACTCGCACCACGACCATCGGGACATCGGACGGCAGCGCCTCGATGGCGCGCCCGAGCAGCGCGGCCGGCGCGCCGCCGTGCTGGTACCGATCGTCCCACGGACCCCGCGTATGCAGGGTCGGAACAAATCGATCGCCGTCGCGAACGAAGAGCGCGTGGTCCACGGCCACGCATGGTGGCGGAAGCGCGGTTCCGACCGCCTGCTACCCTGCGAGCCCGTGGCAATACAGCGAACGCGCATCAATGCCGGTGGCTTCGATTTCGACGCGCTCGCCTCCGGTCCCAAGTCCGGCGAGCTGGTCCTGCTCCTGCACGGCTTCCCGCAATCGTCGTCGATCTGGCGCGGCGCGCTTGCCACGCTCGGCACCGCCGGGTACCGTGCCGTGGCGCCCGACCAGCGCGGCTACAGCCTCGGAGCGCGCCCCGAAGGCGTCGACGAATACCGCATCAGCGCGCTCAGCGACGACGTGCTCGACATCGCCGGCGCGCTCGGGGCGAAGCGGTTTCATTTGATAGGGCATGATTGGGGCGGCACTGTCGCGTGGACGGTTGCCGGCGAGCATCCCGACCAGGTTGCGACCCTGACGGCGATCTCGACACCGCACACCGCTGCGCTCCGCACGGCCTTGCGCGGCACAGCGCAGCGCGCGCGCATGGCGTACATCCCGCTGCTCCAACTTCCGAAAGCGGCGGAGATGCTCTTCGACGCCGGCGGTGGCGCACTCGCCGAGGCGGCGCTGGCGGTCACGGGTCTGCCCCATTCTCGAGCACGTCGTGATGTCGCCTCGTTGCGCCGGTCGGGTCCAACCGGCCCCCTGAACTGGTATCGCGCGCTCGGGCGCGACACCACTGCGCACGTCAAGCCGGTGAGCGTCCCCACGCTGCACGTCTGGGGCACGCGCGACGTTGCCTTCGGGCGGCAGGCGACCGAGCTCACCGCGCGCCATGTCACCGGCGAGTACCACCTTCTCGAGCTCGATGGCGGATCGCACTGGATTCCCGACGAGCACTGGGACGACATCGAGGACGTGGTTGTCGATCATCTTCGTGCACATCGCGCGGCAGGACAGTCAAGCTCGACGTGACCGCCTTCGAGGTGACCGGGCTCGCTCAAGAGCGCGCCTGGCATGCTGACGCGTTCCCGCCAGTCGAGCAGGTGCGCCCGGGTCTCTGGTCGATCCCCGTTCCCATTCCGAAGAATCCGCTGCGCTACGTGCTCGTGTACGCCCTCGAGCTCGACGATGGAGTTGCCGTCATCGACACCGGATGGAACACCGACGAGGCATGGACGGCCCTCGAGGGCGGGCTGCATCATGCCGGCTACGCGATCGCGGACGTGCGTGCCGCGCTGATCACCCACATTCATCCGGATCACTACGGGCTTGCGGGACGGTTGCGCGACGCATCGGGTGCGTGGGTGGCGCTGCATCCTGCCGACGCACAGCTCGTCCCGGCACGCTACGGCATCGGCATCGATCGGCTGCTGCAGGAGATGCGCGCACTGCTCGTCCAGTGCGGCGTGCCGGCAGAAGTCCTCGAGGAGCTGACCGCAGCGTCGATGGGCATTCGCGAGTTCGTGGCGCTCGCGCAGCCTGACGTGCTGCTCGAGGATCGCGCCAGGGTGGATATCAGTGGATGGGACCTCATGACGGTGCACACACCCGGACACTCGCCTGGGCATGTCTGTTTCTACGACCGCAAGCGGCGGCTGCTGATCAGCGGTGACCACGTGCTGCCGCGGATAAGCCCGAACATCTCGGTGCATGCGCAGCAAACGGGCAACCCACTCGCCGAGTTTCTCGATGCGCTGGCAACGGTGCGCGCGCTCGATGTCGACGAGGTGCTCCCGGCGCATGAGTGGCGGTTTCGCGGCCTCCAAGCTCGGATCGACGAGCTGGTGGCACATCACACGCACCGTCTCCGGGAGACGGAAGACGTGCTTCGCAAGGATCCGGGCGTTACGTGCTGGGACGCAACTCTGCGGCTGAGCTGGTCCCGCGAGTGGGCGCAGATCAAGGGCTTCATGCGTCGCGCTGCCATCGGAGAGACGCTTGCCCATCTGGTGTTGCTAGAGCGAGACGGCCGCGCCCGCCGTGAGGGGCGTGATCCGGTGCGGTGGTACGCCGCCGTGCCGGCGCAGGTGCGCGGATGAGGCAGTGGGTGGGCTACGTAGCGCTCACGCCGTACAGCTGCGTGATCTGAGCGGCGAGCGCGTCGCCGCTCAGCGCACCGAGCCGGACCCGAAGCACGCGGCCATTGGAGTCGTAGAACGCCGTGATCGGCATGCCCGGCGTGCTCTCCAGCGCGTCGCGCAGTCCACTCGACTGGCTTCCGCCAACGTCGCGAGCCAGTGGCCAGACGGTGATGCCGTATCGCCGCGCAAATCCGACGCCATCACCGTTTTCCTCGGAGTCGACCGCAGCGAACTGCACACGCCCGCCGAGTTGTTTGTCGACGGAGAGAAACTCGGGGAGCTCGGTCTGGCATGCGGTGCACCAGCTCGCATAGAAGTCGAGAACGAGCGGCTTACCGCGAAAGTCGGCCAGCCGTACCGTGCCATGACCGCTCAACGCCGGAAGGGCCCACGCTGAGCGCGCCGTCGAGTAAGACGTGCTGGGCGGCGAGGTGCTCCGCAACAGGAAGACAGCGAGCACGGCGGCGGCGGCGATGATCATGATCGCGAGCGTCGCGCGCATCAGCGCGCCGCCAGTACCGCGGCGCCGTGGACACGGCCCGCACGGAGACTCGCGAGCGCGTCGTTCGCGGCGGCGAGCGGCAGGACCTCGATCGCGGTGCGCACCGGCACCTGCGGCGCGATGCGAAGAAACTCGGTCGCGTCGTTGCGGGTCAGATTGGCCACGGAACGGAGGACCCGCTCCTGCCAGAGGACCGCGTACGGAAAACTCGGTATGTCGCTCATGTGGATGCCGGCGCACACGACGATCCCGCCGGGGCCGACGGCGCGGAGCGCCGCCGGAACCAGCTCGCCCACAGGCGCGAAGATGATCGCCGCATCGAGTGGCTCGGGCGAAGGCCCGAGTGCGTCCCCTGCCCATTCGGCGCCGAGCGACAACGCGAACCGCTGCGTCTCCGCGTCGTTCGCGCGCGTGAACGCGAACACCCGACGTCCCTGGTGGCGCGCGACCTGCGTCAGGATGTGGGCCGCATCGCCGAAGCCGTACAGGCCGAGCCGCGGCCCGTCGCCGGTGAAGCGGTACGCGCGGTAGCCGATCAGCCCGGCGCACAGCAGAGGCGCGGCCTCCACATCGGAGTAGCGCTCGGGAATGCGGAGACACGCGTCGGCCCGCGCCACGGTCTGCTCCGCGTATCCACCGTCGACGGTGTAGCCGGTGAAGCGCGCATTGACGCACAGGTTCTCGCGCCCAGCACGGCACTGCTCACACGTACCGTCGACGTATGCGAGCCACGGCACGCCGACGCGATCGCCGACGTGGAGACCGTCCACGCCTGAACCGATGGCGCCGACGCGTCCGACGATCTGGTGGCCGACGATCAGCGGCAGCTTTGGCTCGGTCAGCTCGCCATCGACCACGTGGAGATCGGTGCGGCAGACAGCGCAGGCCGCCACGTCGAGGCGCACCTCACCCGGGCCCGGCTCGGGTGTGGGCAGCTCAGTGAGGCGAAGCGGCGTGGTGGCGCGCTCCAAGAGCATCGCCTGCATGCCGCCATGGTGGCCCGACCCGGCGCGGACGTGCGCCCGCGCCGAGGCCGGGTGGGGGAGTGATTGCTGAGAAGCGTCAGGCCGTGTAGACGAGCATCACCGCGTAGAGGGCGAGACCGCAGACCGCAACCGTGCCGCCGTACACGGCCAGAATGCGCCAGGTCCCGCGCGCCTGCGCCCTTTCCAGCGCCGGCCGCCAGGCCGACTCGGGCAGCCGGTCGCGGATGTCGTACAGGATGGAGAACTGGCGGTCACCGAAGAACCGAAGCGGGATTCGCGCTTCACCACCGCTCACCCCGAAGCCACCGGGCAGCCGCCAGTCCGGCCGCGTGGTCTGTGGGTTCTTGATCACCAGGCACAGGCCCGCGTCGCGACGATTGACGATGCCCTGCACCTGCTCCCACGAGGCCGTGAGGTGATGCTTGCCGCGCTCGAACGTGATGCCGTCGTGCGTGAGGCTCAGGCTCCCCTTGAGCGAGACCGCCGGGATGAGGAGCAGGCCGAGCGTCACCACCAGGAAGCCGCCCACCGCCGTGGTGGCCAGCGTAGCGTCGTTGACGAAGGTCATCGCCATGGCCAGCGCGGCGAACGCCAGGGCGATCGACGGCAGGATCGACCAGATCGCGAACGGGTTGCGGCTCATGGCGTAGCCCCGCGTGGGGTGGGTGAGGCGAAGCTGCCCCGACTGCTCGCGGGTGAGCGCTGCCGTCCTGGGAGTGACGACGGGGGTGATCGTCGACATGTGAAAGGCCCTCCTTGAAGTTAGACGGCCCACCGTGGGCTGTTTGAGCAGTACTACCACAATGTTCGACGCTTGTGAAGCGGCTGCTTCTCTCGGCGCGAAAGAATCGATAGCCACGCTACGTTGGATCGATTGGAATGGAACGAACCCTCGCGAGACCCATCCCGAGGCGGCAGCCCTGGGCAGGCGCCGCCGTCCTCGGTGACCGCTGCAGGGCGGACGGCTGCGAGATCTGCGGGGGAGTCCGCTGCAACTACGTCGACCGGCGATCGCGTCCGTGTCCGACGAGTTGGTGCTCTTCGCACTGGGAGATCGTCTTCGGAAGACCGTATTGCCGTCGCCACGCGACCGTGGTCAGGGCGCTCGACGGCTTCCCCGCAGCGGGCGGATGGCCGGATCTCGACAACCGGGCGGCCTCCCTGGCCGGGTGGATGGGCTGGCAGCTCGATCCCGCTGTCAGGGAAGCCTTCACTCGGGTGGCCCCGCCCGCGGGAGCATGGCTGGTCAACGACCCGGTGCATCTCCTGCTCGGGCCGGGTGGCGCCGTCCGCCGCTGGCAGCGCGCCTGGAAGCTCGTGGACGACGGGTCCGTGCTGAGCCGGGTGGCGATCGAGGTGGACGAGGCGGACGACACCGACGTGCTGGCCCGCGTCGACGCGGAGGTCATAGGACACGGCGTGCCTCCGTGGATCGAGGAGCGCCTCACCGGCGCGCCCGCCGTGCCCGCGGAGAGCGCCGCGCGTCGCCGCAGATACCTCGCCGACGTCGCTCGCAGCATCGAGCTGGTCGTCACGCGACAGGAGCTGGTCCTGCAGCCGTAGGGATCAGTCCTCGGCGTGCGGCGCCACCTCGTGGTGCTGCTGCAGGTACTCGCGAATTGCGATGAGCGCTGCGATGCCGTCTCCCGCGGCGGCTCCCAGCTGCTTGGTCGAGCCGCGGCGCACGTCGCCGGCGACGAAGACACCCGGCATCGAGGTGCGAAAACCGCCCCGATCGGCGACGAATCCGCGCTCGTCCAGCTCGAGCGAACCGCGCAGGAAGGCCGTGTTCGGATCCAGACCGATGAACACGAACGCGGCGCGCGGTGTGTACGTTTGCGTTTCGTCCGTGCCGCGATCGCGCACGACGACCGCCTCGAGCTTGCCCGTGCCCTTGAGCGCGACGACTTCCGTGTTGCGCTGCACCACGAACCGTGGGTCGCTGTTCACCTTGTCCTGCAGCAGGCGTGAGGCGGTCAGCTCCGGGGCGCGCTGCACGATGCGCACGCGCTTGGCGAACCGTGTCAGGAACATGCCTTCCTCGAGCGCCGAGTTACCGCCACCTATGACGAGAAGTTCCTCCGAGCCGCGGTAGAAAGGCCCATCGCACGTGGCGCAGAAGTGCACACCGGCGCCGATGAGCTCGTCCTCCCCGGGGACACCGAGCCGGCGGTACGACGAGCCGGTGGCGATGAGCGCGGCGTGCGCGGAGATCTCCTGGCCGCCGGCGAGGCGGAAGCAGACGTCATCCGCCTCGGCCTCATCCGGTACGACCGCCTCGACGCTGACGGCGGAAAGGAGCTCGACCTCGTAGCGTCGTGCCTGTGCGATGAACCGCTCACTCAGGTCGGCGCCGCCGATTCCCTCGGGAAACCCGAGGTAGTTGTCGATGCGTTCGGTCACGCCGGCCTGCCCGCCGAGCGCGCTGCGCTCGACCACTATCGCGTCGATTCCCTCGCGCGCCGCATACACGGCCGACGCCAGGCCCGCCGGACCGCCACCCGCGATGGCGAGGTCGTAGCAGGCCCGCTTCGCTTCCAGCGTGAGCCCCAGCCTCCTGGCCAGCTCCTCGTTGGTCGGCTCGACCAGCAGCGTGCCGTCACGGAAGACAACCGTGGGGATGGTGCGGCCGCCACCCTGCAGCTCCTCGACGTGACGCAGTGCTCGCTCGTCCTGGTCGATGTCGACCCAGTCGAATGGCACCCGCTGCTCGCCGAGAAAGCGCTTGGCTCGCTTGCAATCGGGGCACCATGGCGCGCCGTATACGGTGATGTCGGGCATGGCGGGAAGGTTACCCGTGGCGCCTGATGGCGCCTCTGCCGCCCGGGCAATAAAAGGGAGCAGTGCGATTGCTCACACCGCTCCCGCGTGCTGGAGGTCTGGAGAACTTGAAGCGCGCCCGGCGCGCTCTGCATCTAGAAACGCACGGCGCCCGAGAATCTTTCGCGGGCGCTACAGAAGCCGGTTCAGCTCGTCCTTCAAACCGACGAGCGTCCCGAGGAAGCGGCTCGCGATCGCGCCATGCTTGTCGACGACGATCAGCGTCGGAGGCGCGGAGACGTCGTACGCCGCGCTGATCTGCTCGGCACCGTCATTGATCGAGGGGTACGCCACTCGCTGATCGCGCTGGTAGGAGAGAGCCGCGGCGCCGTCGTCACGCATGTCGATACCGAGAAACACGACTCCACGCGCCGCGTACTCCCGGTAGAGCGTGTTGATATCGGGCTGCTCGGCGCGGCACGGCCCGCACCACGACGCCCAGAAGTCCAGGACGATGGGATGGCCGCGAACCGAGGACCACGCGAGTGCCTGACCGGTCAGCGTGGTTCCGCTGATGGCCGGGGCCTGGCTGCCCTGCGCCCCGCCGGCGTCGGGACGCTGGTCCAGCCCCTCCTGCAGGCCGCACGCAGCAAGCAGGAGCGTGGCAATCGGCACGAGAGCAAACCGGGTGGGGCCGTGCATCTCGGCGAGAACGCCGCGCGCTACGGCGTGAACGCGAAGCTGGCGAGCATGCGCTGCGCGAGACCGCGGTCGCCGTCGACGGTGACCCGACCGGGTGCGCCCGGATCGTCGCGCCCGCAACACAGCACCGCGAGGGTGGAGAGATCCATGCGCAGAGCCACGCCCGCACCGTTGCCGTTGTCGCTGACCCTGCCGCGCGCGCCGTCGAACGACACATATCGCGTTGCGCCGCCCTGCCCGACGAGATCGAAGCGCACAACCATGCCGGCCGGCGGCTCGACAGCCTTCTGCAGACTGCGCGCGAGCTGGCGGAGCATGAACTCCCGCGCATGGATGCCGGCTGGGCCGTCGAGGCCCCCTGGCTCACCCGTGGCGCGCCGGATGTCCTGCTCGTGCGACCAGATGTCGAAGATGCGCACCGCGAGAAAGTTGCGCTGCGGCAGCTTGCCGAAGAAGCCGTCGACCTCGTCATCCAGCTGGTCGTCTCGAAGACGCTCCAGCGCCATCAGACGCAGGCGGATCAGCTCATCCAGCTCGGCGCGGACCTGGTCCGGTGGCCACGGACGGCGATGGTCGACGCCGATCTCCATGAACGCGCCGAACGGGTTGCGCACGTGCGCCAGGCCCTCGGGAATCTCGTGCTCGGGTTGCGGGCGGCCGAGGAGGAACGATTCGAGAGCACAGACGTGGGCGATGACGTCGTGCACGCTCCACCCGGGGCAGCCGGTGGGCAGCTCCCACGCGGTGCTGTCGAGACCCGCTGCGAGCGTGCCGACGTTGGTCAGCGTGTCGCCATAGGCGGCCCGGAACGTGCCCGCCCCGCTCGATGGGGGACGACTGCTCATTGCCCGAGAGCCTAGCCGGTTGTTGACAATCGACGCCGCGATGACAGCGTTGACGGCGACGAATTCCGCGGGCTTCCGGTCACCTGCAGGGTTGACGGCGGTGCCGGTCGTGCTGGCGCCGCTGACCGGCCGCCTGCACGTCCTGCTCGTGCAGCGGGGGGAGACCTCATCCACCTCCTGGCAGCTTCCCGGCGGGTTCATGTCGGCAAGCGAGCGTCCTGAGGAGACGGCCCAGCGCAAGCTCACCGAGAAGACCGGAGTCGGTGCGGTCTACCTCGAACAGTTGCAAACGTATGCGGAGCCCGAGCATGACCCGCGGGGTTGGATTCCGACCATCGCGTACCTGGCACTGATCGACGCCGCCGTGCTGCGCGATGAGTCCGGCGCGCGGTGGGTGCCGGTCGATGACCTTCCGCCGCTGGACTTCGACCACGCGCGAATCGTCAGAGACGGTGTCGAGCGCTTGCGCGGCAAGCTGTGGTGGTCGAACATCGCCGTGGGTCTACTGCCCGAGCAGGCCTCGTGCGCGCCACCGGCATGCTGGCCCGCCACGGCCCTGGACGACCGGCTGCGCTGTACGAGTTCGTCGAGCGGCGGCCGGCCTGGAGCCTGCGCCGCTCGCGCCCGCCGGCGACCGTTCGGGCCCGCGGATGAGAGCGCCGCGCGCGCTGACCTGCGAGTCGTACGCCCTCTTTTGTGACGAGTACGAGCTCACCATGGCGCAGTCGTTCTGGCGGCATGGGCAGAACAATCTCGCCGCGTTCGAGCTGTCGGTACGTCATCTGCCTCCGCATCGCGGGTACCTCGTCGTCGCGGGGTTGGAGCAGGTGCTGGCGCTCCTTGCATCGCTGCACTTCGACCGCGGTGCGCTCGCCTACCTCTCGAGCACCGGAACCTACGACCGCGGATTTCTCGACTTCCTCGGTGCATTGCGCTTCACCGGGCACGTCGACGCCATCGCCGAGGGCACCACCGCGGGCGCCGATACGCCGCTGCTTCGGATCACGGCGCCGCGCATCGAGGCGACCGTCGTGGAGAGCGCGGTGCTCGCCATCGTCAACCACCAGACGAGCATCGCCACCAAGGCCGCGCGTGTGGTCGAAGCCGCGCAAGGCCGGCCGGTCTGGGACTTCTCGTTGCGCCGCGTGCACGGGCCGGAGGCGGGACTCGCGGTCGCGCGGGCTGCGTACATCGGTGGCGTGGTTGGCACCGCCACCGTGGTCGCAGGTCAGCGCCTCGGCATCCCCACCACCGGCACGATGGCGCACCACTTCGTCCTCCTGTTCGGCCCAGACCATGAGCAGCAGGCATACGAGCAGTTCCTGAGGGATTACCCGGAACGCGCGGCGCTGCTCATCGACACGTATGACACGGTGCACGCGGTCGATCTGGCGGTGGCGGCGTCGCGCGCCACCGGCGTCGCGGTCACCGCGGTCCGGCTCGACTCCGGCGACATCGTCGAGCTGTCGCGTGAGGTGCGGCGCCGGTTCGACGCGGCGGGCATGCCGCACGTCCGCATCCTCGCGTCTGGTGACCTCGACGAGTATCGGATCCGCGACCTTCTTGCACGGGGCGCGCGCGTGGACAGCTTCGGCGTCGGGACCATGCTCGGCACGTCGTTCGACGCGCCCGCGCTGGGCGGCGTGCTGAAATTGGTGGCGCAGGAGCAGGACGGCATCCTCGAGCCTGTGATGAAGCACAGCAGGGACAAGCTCACGGATCCGGGCATGCATCAGGTGTTCCGCGACGACCGCGGCGACGTTGTCGCGCTCGATGACGAGTCGCTCCCCGGAACGCCGCTGCTCGAGACGGTGATGACCGAGGGTCGCGCGCGTGACCTGCCGGAGCTCGACGAGATGCGCCGTCGCACCGGTGCGCAGGTGGCTGCCCTACCCGAGAGAGTGCGCCGCTTCGACGATCCGGAGCCGTGGCCGGTGGGTCGCAGTGGCAAGCTGCAGGCTTTGCGCGAGCGGATGGGAGCGTCCCTGTGAACCGACCACCAATTGCGCTGCTGGCGGTGGATGTGCAGCGCGACTTCCTCCCCGGCGGTTCGCTGGCCGTTTCCGACGGCGATGCGGTGGTCGCACCCCTGCGCGCACTATCCGACCAGGTCAGCCTGGTGGTGGCGACGCGCGATTTCCACCCCCTGCACCACTGCAGCTTCCTGGAGCGAGGCGGTCCCTGGCCGCCGCACTGCATCATCGGCACACCGGGTGCGACCATCCATCCAGACATCGACGCCATGGCTGACCTCATCGTCAGCAAGGGCACCGATCCGGAGGTCGATGCGTACTCCGGCTTCGACGGCACCGGGCTAGCCGGCATCCTCCGGTCCGCCGGTGTCGAGCGCGTCGTCGTCGGGGGCCTGGCCACCGACTACTGCGTCCGCGCGACCGCGCTCGCGGCGCGACGGGAGGGATTCGAGACCGAGGTGGTGCTGGCGGCCGTCCGCGCGGTCGATGTACACGCGGGAGACGGAGACCGATCCGTCGAGCAGATGCACCGGGCCGGCGTCGCGATCCGGGAGTCGGTTTGAGACGGAACCGATGCGTCTGCATCGTAGACTGGCCATCCGACCCGACACAGTGAGGGAACACGATGGTTCAGACGTCCACCCGGACCGAGTTCGTGATACCGCAGATGCCGAGCTTCGCCTCGGCGGACGAGGAGCGGCGGCATCGCAAGCAGCGCCTCGCCGCGGCGTTCCGGCTCTTCGCGCTCTTCGGCTTCGACGAGGGAGTCGCGGGCCACATCACGGCACGTGACCCGGAGCGTACGGACCACTTCTGGGTAAACCCTTTCGGCATGTACTTCGGGCACATCCGCGCCAGCGACCTCATCCTGGTCAACCACGAGGGGCAGGTTGTGGAGGGCAACCGGCCCGTCAATGCAGCCGCCTTCACCATTCATTCCCAGGTGCATCAGGCGAGGCCCGATGTCGTGGCGGCGGCGCACGCGCATTCGCCGTCGGGGAAGTCGTGGTCGTCGCTGGGACGCCCACTCGACATGATCACGCAGGACGCGTGCGCCTTCTTCGAAGATCAGTCGCTGCTCAACGACTACACCGGCGTCGTGGTGGATCTCGAGGAGGGACGGCGAATCGCCACGACGTTGGGGACGCACAAGGCGATCATCCTGCGCAACCACGGGCTGCTCACGGTCGGACAGACGGTGGACGAGGCGGCGTGGTGGTTCATCACCATGGAGCGCTCATGCCAGGCGCAGCTGGCGGCCGACGCAGCGGGCACGCCGTTCCACATCGACGAGGACAGCGCCATGTCGACGTACAACGTCGTCGGCAGCCATCTCGCCGGGTGGTTCAGCTTCCAGCCGCTGTACGAACGGATCGTCCGCGAGCAGCCCGATCTCCTCGAATAACCCAGAGATGATGGAGCTCGCCGCGCAGCGTGGTGGACGGTCACATGCTGGTGAGGCATCTCCGCTTCAAGGACTTTCGCAGCGCGTTCGCGCGGGCATCGCAGATCGCCGATGTGGCGGAGTCCGAGGGGCACCATCCCGAGATGACCATCGGGTGGGGACACCTCGATGTCGAGCTGACCACGCATGCCGTATCAGGTCTGACGAACAACGACTTCATCCTCGCGGCAAAGATCGACGCGCTCGCCGCGTGATCGAGCGCATCGACGCGCCGGCTGATCCTGCGCGAGCGCTGCGCGACGCGGGCCTCGAGCCAAGCTCGTGGTCGGCCGGGCCGCATGCGCACTTCGCCCCGCACAACCACGCGAGAACGAAGCGGCTTTTCGTGCTGCGCGGCGCCATCAAGTTCAACGGCGAGTTGCTGACGGCGCCGGCTGGGATTCGCATACCGGCGGGCGTCGCGCACCACGCGGACGCGGGTGACGGCGGCGTCGAGTGCGTCGAGGCCTTCGAGTAGCGGGTTCCCCCGAAATCGCAGTGCATGCGGCACGATAGCCGCGCCGGATATCACATCGCCGGCCCTGCGAACCGCACCACGAAGGAGATCGCCACATGACAGAGCAGGCGGCGCCCGCCCCACATCCCTCGCGCGTCGGCGACCTATTCCGTCACAGCCCGATCGAGAGGCTCGAGGAGCTGCGTCAGAAGAAGCCGGTGCAGACCGGCCAGATGCGCGTCGGTATCAATGGCAAGATCGGACTTCTCATCACCGCGGTGGTGGGCACGATGTGGGCTGCGTATGTCTTCGCGATCATTGCGTTGGTCTCACTGCCATCGGCGATTCAGTCGGCCAACTTGACGGTCATCATCGCCTGGATCTCGTCGAACTTCCTTCAGTTGGTGCTGCTGCCGATCATCATCGTGGGCCAGAACATCCTCGGAGCTGCTTCAGACAAGCGATCCGCAGAGACGTACAAGGACGCCGAGGCGATCCTGCAGGAATGCCTTCAGCTGCAGGCACATCTGCAGGCGCAGGACAAGATCCTGGAGGACGTGCTGCAACACCTGCACGAAGCAGGCGCTGCCGCTTGACGCGGGCTTGTCCCCGGCGACATCAGAGTCCGCTCGGACGCTCCTCGAGGGTGGCGACCAGCGTGGTCGTCGAGCCGCCGCGTCGGACGGTGCACATGATCTTCTGTCCGTCGTGCTTGTCTTGGATCAGACCGCCAAGCGTCTGTCCGTTTTCGATGTTGACGCCGTCGATGGCCACGAGGATGTCGTTGGCCTGAAAACCCGCTGCCGATGCCGGCGTTCCGGCCGTTACCTGCGTCACCAGAACGCCTGCACCGTTGAACCCACGGCCGGCCTCGATGGCGTCGATGGCATCGAGATAACCGATGCCGAGAAACGGATGCTGCACCTTCTGATGGGCGATCAGCTCGCTGGCGACCTGCCGCGCAAGGTTGGCGGGGATGCTGTATCCGATGTTGGTGGAGCTGCCGGCGATGGCGACGTTGACCCCGACCACACGCCCCTGCACGTCGGCAAGCGGGCCGCCGCTGTTACCGGGATTGATGGATGCGTCCGTCTGCAGCACGTCCTCGAGCGTCTCGCTCGAGGTGGCGTTCTCGCCGCCCGCGGTGATGGTGCGATGCAGCGCGCTGACGACACCGGCCGTCACCGAGCTCGCGTTGCCGAGTGGACTCCCGATCGCGACCACCGGTTGTCCCACGTGCAGCTGGGACGAGTCGCTCAGGGTCGCCGCCGGAAGCGATCCGCTGGGCACGCTGACCACGGCGATGTCGTCGAGCTTGTCGGCCCCGACCAACGTCGCGACGAAGGCGTCTCCGTTGGGCATGACCACGTGGAGGTCGGTCGACCCGGTGACGACGTGGTTGTTGGTCACCAGGTAGCTGACACCGCCGGTGTGCGCGATCACGAAGCCGCTGCCCAGGCTCGCCGAGGTGCTGCCACCGGTGCGCGCGATGATCGTCCCCACCGCCGGGACGAGCAACTGCGCGACTCCTTCGGAGTTTCCCGTAGACGCGTGGATCGGGGTGTTGTCGACGTTGATGGTCACGGATCCACCGGGGGCGGTCGCTCGGGTGGCTCCGAACGCGGCGGCTCCTCCGATGATCAGGCCCGCGATCAGCATCAACACGCCGCCGCGCCACGCGCGAGCGGCGCTGGGCTGGGACGCCGCGTCCGGCATCGATGGCGGGGCCGGTTCCGTGACCGACACCTGCGCGTCGCTCCCCCACGCCTGCTCGGGTGGCTGTGGCGGCGGAAAGCCGTCGCTCATTGAGCGTGCGACGTCAGCGGCCGGCGGATACGGTCCACAGATGGACACCTTATACGGGCGCGGGATCGTGGCGGCTTGTCACGGCTGACATGTGCGCTGGGACCTGACAGCGCTGGAACGGTGCTCACGGCGATGCTCCGGCGTGCCAGCTGGTCGATCGACGCGGCGATGTACGAGGTGGGACCGTCGTACGCGTGGATTCTCGCGGAGGCCGCGCGCCACGGCGTGAGGGTCCGCCTGCTGCTGGACGATCACGCTTCAGGCGGCAACGCGTCCACGGCGCACGAGGTGACCCGCGCCGGCGGCGAGTGCCGGGTGCTCGAGCGGGGGTCGACGTCATCGCATTGGAAGCTCATGATCGTCGACGGCGCCACCGTTGCCGTCGGCACGGGGAACCTGATCTGGCGTGACGCTCCTCGAGATCCTCACCGGAAGCTACCGCCGCAGACGGGCGCACTCAGCGGCACCCGCGAGTGGTGGGGGCTGGTGTCGGAGGCTCCACGGTTGGCGGTTGACGCGGCGCAGGCCTTCGACACCGCGTGGCACCGGGCTCGTCCTCCGCTTCGCCGTGGGCCGGTCACGCCGGGCATCGCGCCCGGCGGCGTGGGAGCGCCCCGGCCCCAGGTGGCACCGCTCACGCTCGACGTCGCCGAACGACGGCTGCGGCTCGTGGTTGGGGGCCTGCCCGTTGCGCTGACGCTGGCCGGGCTGATCGACAGGTCGCAGGGCCGCGCCCTGGTCATCGCACCGTATGCGCATCCCCGCGCCGCGGCGGTGCGTGCGCTCATCGCGGGCCTCCGCGGCGCAGTCTCGCGCGGGGTTGACGCCCGCCTTCTGCTGGGAACCTTCCCGGAGTCGCTCGAGCTCGCCGGGCTGCATGGCAGCGGTGTGCCGGTTCGCTGCATGGATCCCGCGTCCTCCACACGCGGTCACGCGAAAGGGCTCGTGGCGGACGACGTCGCCGTGGTCGCGTCGGCCAACTGGAGCGGCGCGGGCTGCGGTGGCAACTGGGAGGCAGCGCTCGTCGCGCGCGTAGCTCCGGCAGCCGCCTATTTCGCGGACGCCTGGGAGCGAGACTGGGCGGCGGCGGAGCAGCCGGCGCCGCGGGTTTGGGGCATTCCGGGCGCGGATATGCTGCGGCCATGCAGTCCTTGGACGATCCATCGATGACCGAGCACCCTGACACCGACGCCGATTCCGACGAGCCAGCGGGCCCCATGGAGCTGCTGCCCGTCGTGCCCCTGCGCGACAACGTCGTGTTTCCATCCCAGCTGGCCCCGCTGGCCGCGGGCAGGCCGCGCTCGGTGGCAGCTCTCGAAAGCGCCGTCAACGGTGACGGGCGCGTGGTCCTCGCCATCCAGAGGGACGCCGAGCGCGACGAGGTCGCGCTCGAGGACGTGCACCCCGTCGCGGTGATCGCGCAGGTCGGGGCGTTTCGCCGGTTGCCGACCGGCGGCGCGCACGCATTGGTCGAGGGACGTGAGCGCGTCCGCCTGACGGGCTTCGACGCGTCCGGCGACGCGTGGCGCGCCACCGTCGAGGCGGTCGGACTCGACGAGCCCGAGGGCAACGAAGTCGAAGCACTTGCCGGTTCGGTCAAGAATCTCTTCGCCGAATACGTGGGCGCGGGCGCGTCGGTGGGGGCGGAGCTGGCAATGGCCATGGCGCGCGCGACGCAGCCGAGTGTCATCGCCGACATCGCGAGCGCGTCGCCAGACGTCAGCTTCGACGAGCGCGTGTCGCTGCTGCAGGAGATCGACGTGACGGCGCGTCTGCGGTCGCTCGTGCCGCTGCTCGCGCGCCAGACGGAGGTCGCGCAGCTGCGGACGAAGATTCACGAGGACGTTCAGAAGACGATCAACAAGACGCAGCGCGAGCACATCCTGCGCGAGCAGCTGCGCGCCGTGCGCAAGGAACTCGCCGAGCTCGAGGGCGGTGGCGAGGACGCCGAAGAGGACCTCAGCAGCCGCGTCGAGAGCACCGGCATGCCGGAGCAGGTGAAGCAGCGCGTGCTCAAGGAGGTGCGGCGTCTCGAGCAGATCCCCAGCGCATCCCCGGAGATGGGGATGGTGCGCACCTGGGTCGACTGGTTGCTCGACCTCCCGTGGGGCGAGCCGCCGGCCGAGCGCGTCGACATCGAACGCGCGGCGGCAATCCTCGACGAGGATCACTACGGGCTCACGAAGGTGAAGGACCGGCTTCTGGAATGGCTCGCGGTGCGTGAGCGCACGCGTGCCAAGGTCGACGCCGCGCCCGCCGCTGACGAGGCGGCAAAGCCGCGGCGCGCGCTGCAGACACCGATCCTGTGCTTCGTCGGACCGCCGGGCGTGGGCAAGACCTCGCTCGGGCGCAGCATCGCGCGCGCGCTCGACCGCAAGTTCGTCCGCATGAGCCTCGGCGGCATCCGCGACGAGGCCGAGATTCGCGGACATCGACGCACCTACATCGGCGCGCTCCCTGGACGGATCATCCAGTCGATGCGCACCGCCGGCACGCGCAACCCGGTGATCATGCTCGACGAGATCGACAAGGTCGGCGCCGACTTCCGCGGCGATCCATCGGCCGCGTTGCTCGAGGTTCTGGATCCCGAGCAGAACCGTGAGTTCAGCGACCACTACCTCGAGGTTCCGTACGACCTGTCGCAGGTGCTCTTCATCACGACCGCCAACATCGCGGAGACGATCAGCCCACCGTTGCGCGACCGCATGGAGATCATCCGCATCACCGGCTACACGGAGCGGGAGAAGGTCGGCATTGCCGAGCATCACCTGATCCCCAAGCAGCTGGAGCAGCACGGCCTCGACGAGTCAGAGCTGCGCATCCCGCACCAGACGCTCGAGGCGATGCTGCACGGCTACACACGCGAGGCGGGCGTCCGCCAGCTCGAACGCACCATCGCCGAGGTTGCGCGCAAGGTGCCGCGCAAGCTTGCCGCCGGCGCCGCCGCGCCGATCATCGTCGAGCCGGGCGAGCTCACGGATTACCTCGGCCCGCAGCGGTTCGACTATGGCGAGGCACAGGAGCGCGACGAGGTCGGCGCGGTCACCGGGGTCGTCGTCAGCGAGGTCGGTGGCGACATCGTCACCGTCGAAGCACTCGCCATCGAGGGCAAGCCAGAGCTGGTGCTCACCGGCCAGCTGGGCAACGTGATGGAGGAATCCGCGCGCGCGTCGCTCTCGTGGGCGCGGGTGCACGCGAGCGAGTACGGAGCGCCCAAGGATTTCTTCGACACGCATGGCATCCACGTGCACGTGCCGGCAGGAGCGATCCCCAAGGACGGACCATCAGCCGGCGTCACCATGACCACGGCGATGGTGTCCGCCGCCGCAGGCCGCCCCGTCCGTCGCGATCTCGCCATGACCGGCGAGGTGACGCTCCGCGGCCGCGTGCTTCCCATCGGCGGTGTCAAGGACAAGCTCCTCGCCGCGCACCGTGCCGGTCTCAAGACGTTCGTGCTGCCGGCCAAGAACCAGCGTGATCT
>VBGJ01000069.1 GCA_005880445.1 Chloroflexota bacterium
CGTACGCAACGTGCCCCGCCCAACCGAGATGGAACACGGCGATCGCTCCCTGAACGGCGACACGACCCTCGGGCCGGATTCCTGCGGCGGCGGCGTACCAGAGCCATGCGTTGCCCGCCCACGTGACATCGCGGCGTGACGCCACATACCAGGTGCATTGGCCCCAGGGAAATCCGTCGGATCCCGTCGGGTTCAGCGTGCTCGGCGGCACCATGGGCACGCCAGGCGTATTCACTGCGAACAGCCGGGCGATCAGCGAGCCCCGCGGAGCGTCAGCGAGCGGCACCTGCAGATACGTGCCCGCCGGCAACGGGTTGTCGGATGTGAGCGCGTTGTAGTCGAGTGCCGTCGCCGGGTCGAGCCCGACTCGCTTGGCGAACTGGGTCGGCGTCTCACCATCATGGACGCGCACCAGCGCACCGGCCGTTGGCGGAATCAGAAGCGGCGTACCGGGCGCCGGCCGTGCGTTCGGCGCCAGACCGTTCGCCCAACGAACCGCCGACGCGTCGCTGCCGTACGCCTCCGCAAGTGACTCGACCGTCTGGCCGGGACGTACCGTCGCGGTCTGCGCAGGGTGTGAGATGGGGATGGGCGCGACCGCGGGGCGCTCGATGACTGCGTCGATCTGGATCGCCGCGATGTTCTTGAGTGCCAGTGGTGTCGGAGCGGACGCGCCGGCCGGCTGCGCCACGAGAAATATCAGGCCAGCGGCTGTGGCGAGAACCCACGCGTGACGCAGCATGCGATGCGGGTTTCCCCCGATCAGTGTTCCTCCGTATCCCCTTCGAACCGGCCGGATCCGGGACGCTCGCGCTGCGCCCCGGCAGGTCGCGCGGGACGATAGCAGAGTGCCGGCCCCGAGCGTCAATACCCGGGACCGGCACCGTATGGAGGGAGAATCTTATCTTATAGCTTGACTATCACATAGTGTGAGGTATAGGCTCAACGGATGCGCAAGTACAAGCCCGTGGAGCTGCCGCTGAAGTCGGTCCCCACCGACTACGAGGCGACGCACGCCATGTGCCCCAACTGCGAGAACCGCAACGCCGGCGTGATCGGGAGGCTCGGGCTCCGCCTGGTGTTCCGCTGTGAGCACTGCCGGGTGCGGTTTCACCGTCCCACGGCGAGCGTCCAGCTGCTCTAGCCCCCTGGCCGCGGGCTGCTGCCAGACTGCCCGCCATGCCCCCGCCGGTGCTCGCGTCGCTATGGCGGGGCGCCGTCCGCGAGGCGCGCGTTCGGGGGCACGTCGCCGTGGTCGATGGCCGGAATCGGTTGGTCGGCGCGGCGGGCGATCCCGACGTCCTGACCACGGTCCGCAGCTGCGTCAAGCCGATCCAGGCGCTGCCCTTCGTCGAGCACGCGGCGCGCCGGCTCGGAGCGAGCCTTGCGGACATCGCGATCGCGTGCTCCTCCCACAACGGCGAGGACATGCACGTCGATGCCGTCCGCCGGCTCCTCGGTCTGGCCGGGCTGGACGAGACCTCGCTCCGCTGCGGCCCGCAGCTGCCGATGGACGAGGCGACCGGGCGCCGGCTCCTCGCCGCCGGAGGCACCCCACAGCCGGTGCACAACAACTGCTCCGGGAAGCACGCGGCGATGCTCGCGACCTGCGCGGTGGCGGGCTGGTCGCTCGAGGGGTACATGGAGCCAGGCCACCCGTGCCAGCAGGCGGTATCCGCCGCCCTGGCCCGCCTGCTCGAGCGCGAGCTGACCTCGGCGCCCTGGGGCATCGACGGCTGCGGCCTGCCGACGTACGGCGTGCAACTGTCCTCTGTCGCCGGCGCCTTTGCCCGTGGCGATCAGGCAGACCTCGGGTTCGCGCGGTGCGAGGCAGCGATGGCGTCGCATCCGCGGCTGGTGGCAGGAACAGGCCGCTTCGACACCGCACTGCTGCAGGTGGCCGGCAGCCGGGTCATCGCGAAGGGCGGAGCGGCGGGGATCTGGGCGGCGGTGGTGCGCGGCCAGGGGCTTGGCCTCGCGATCAAGCTGGAGGCCGGCGGCGGCGAGGCCATGGCTCCTATAGCACTGGCGGTCCTGCGACGCCTCGGGGCGCTTTCCGATCCTCTCCCGGCGCCGCTCGCCGGGTTCGCCGCGCCGCCTCGCTCGAATTGGGCCGGCACGCGGGTGGGCGAGATCCGGGTCGAGGAATCGGCGCTCGACGGGCTCTGAATCGCGCGATCGCAAGAACCGCGCCTCACGCATCGTCCCTTCAGATCATGAGCTTTGACACGGGAGTCCCCGGCCCCTATAGTGCGATCGGAATGTTGATTCGCGTGTCAACTTCAGCTTCGTTTGACGCGTTGGAACCGCTGACGCATGCCTGACCAGAGCCACGTGGGCCGACGGTACGAGGCTCGCGGACAGGTCGTCGACGCTGGTCGCGCGGGCGCCATGGCAACCGCGATCGCCGGCCCGGCGACGGCCTTCGAGCCCCACGCGGTCCCTCCCACCTTTGCCGCCGTGTACTGCCTCGCCCCCACCCTGGCTCAGGTGTTCACCGATCCCGAGGTTGGCGTCAACCTGGCCGGCCTGATCCATGGGGAGCAGGCGTTCGAGTGGCCGGCTCGGGCGCGGCCCGGCGATGTCGTCGATGCCAGCGCGGAGATCACCGATGTCGAGGAGAAACGGGGCATGACCTTCGTCACGCTTCGCTTCGAGGCGGCGCGGCCCCAGGATGGGGCGGTCGTCTGCCGCGGGCGCTCGATGATGATCATCCGGGGACAGGCATGAGCGCGCCGGCGCTCTCCACCGTGCGTGTCGGCGACGAGCTGGCTCCCCTGACCCGCACCGTGTCCCAGGAGCAGATCAATGCGTACGCGGAAGCGTCGGGAGACTTCAATCCGATCCACGTCGACGCCGACTTCGCCGTCGCGGTGGGGCTTCCGGGCACGATCGCGCACGGCCTGTTGGAGATGGGGATTCTTGCCGAAGCGCTGTCGCGCTGGGCGGGAAGCGCCGACCGTTTGATGTCGCTCGAGGTGCGCTTCAGCAAGCCACTGGTAGCGGGCGGCACGATCACGTGTACAGGACGAGTAGTCGCCGTCGACGAGGCGGAGGGGATCGCCACCCTCGATGTTGAGGCGGTCTCCGATCGCGGCGAGCGTGTGTTGACCAATGGCCGGGCAACGGTCCGGCTTTCAGGGTGAGGTGTTGAGGACATGGCACTCGAGTTCTCGTTGACCCGCGAGCAGGAAGAGATTCGCGACCTCGCGCACGAGTTCGCCGAGAAGGAGATCCGGCCGAAGGAGCGCGAGTACGACGAGCACTCGACGCATCCGGCCGACGTGATCGCGAAGGCGCACGAGGTCGGCCTGATGAACCTGAACGTCCCCGCGGACTACGGCGGCCTGGGCCTGAACGCGTTCGACGGGATGCTCGTCGGCGAGGAGCTCAACTGGGGCTGCACCGGTATCGGCACCTCCCTGGGCGCGAACGGCCTCGGCGCCGGGCCTGTCCTGATCGCCGGCACCGACGAGCAGAAGGCCACCTGGCTGCCCGACGGCGGCTATGTCCTCAACGGCACCAAGCAGTTCTGCACCAACGGCGGCATCGCCGACATCCAGGTGGCGTTCGTCACCACGGACAAGTCGGCCGGCCCCGCCGGCATCGCCGGGTTCGTCATCGAGAAGGGCAACCCCGGCATGCGCCAGGGGCGCAAGGAACGCAAGCTCGGCGTGCGCGCGTCGCACACCGCACAGGTCATCTTCGAGGACTGCTTCGTCGCCGAGGACGCGCGTCTCGGCTACGACAAGGAGGGCAACGCGACGGGGCCGGGCGCGATCGGCGCCATGCTCATGCTCGAGGCGACGCGGCCGTTGATCGCCGCCGGCGCCGTCGGCATTGCGCGCGCGGCGTTCGAGTTCGCGCGTGACTATTCGCTCGAGCGCGTCCAGTTCGGCAAGCCCATCGCGAAGCACGAGGCGATCGCGTTCAAGCTCGCCGACATGGCCACCGAGATCGACGCCGCGCGCCTGCTCACCTGGCGCGCCGGCTGGATGGCGATGAACGGCATCCCCTACGCCCGCGGCGAGGGATCGATGGCCAAGCTCTTCTCCGGCGACATGGCGATGCGCGTCACCACCGACGCGGTCCAGGTGCTCGGCGGCTACGGCTACGTCAAGGAGTATCCGGTCGAGCGCTTCATGCGCGACGCGAAGATCTATCAGATCTGGGAAGGCACCGCCGAGATCCAGCGGCTCGTCATCAGCCGCTACATCCTCGGCGAGCGGCGCGCCATTCCGCGTCCCAAGCTCGTCAAGGACGAGCCCGCGGCAGAGGCGCACGCGAAAGCGAGCTGATTCGCGCTCCTTTGCGGGCGCGGATGCCCTTCCACGTGTGGGGTACGCGGTCGGAACCCCGCTGGGGTCCCGCCGCTCGACTCTCGGCTCGCCCTCCGCTCCGACCACGGTCCGGCTCGCCTCCGAGACGCCCCCACACATGGGAGGGCATCCGCGCCCAAGTGACGTCTCGGACGCTCGCGGTCGCTAAGCTCTCTCGCGTTCTCTCATTGACAACAGTAGGAGAGGCGGATGTTCGACCTGACCGGCAAGGTGGCGGTGGTGACCGGCGGATCGCGCGGCCTCGGCCGGGCTGACAGCCTCGCGCTGGCGCGCGCCGGCGCGGACGTGGCGGTCACCGACATCCTGATCGAGTCGGATCCGTCGCTCGAGCAAGCAGCGGAGGCGGCGCAATCCGCGCTGGCGCAGGTGTTCACCTCGCAGCGGGTCGTCTATGCGGAGAAGACGAGCGAGGAGATCCGGCAGATGGGCCGGCGCTCCGCGGCGCTGAAGATGGACGTGACCAATCGCGACCAGATCCGCGATGTGTTCGCCGAGATAAAGAAAGACTTCGGGTCGATCGACATTCTGATCAACAATGAGAGCGAGGCTGGGGCCGTATCGTCTACATGGCGTCCGTGGCGGGGACGCTCGGCGGCTTTGGCCAGGCGTCGTACGCCGCGACGAAGGCGGCGGTCATCGGGCTCGGCAAGTCGATGGCGCTCGAGGGTGCGCGGTTCGGCATCACCGCCAACGTCGTCGCGCCAGGGATCATCGCCACCGAAGCGTGGAAGATGGGTGATCCCAAGATGAACGACCGCATGCTCCTGCGCACCGCGCTGCGGAGCCCGGGTGAACCAGACGACGTCGCGAACACCATCGTGTTCCTCTGCTCACCTGAGGCCCGCTACATCACGGGGCAGGTGCTCACGGTGGCGGGCGGCATCGATCTCTTCGTCTACTGAGCCATGGTGACCCCGCCGGCGCGCGAGAGCGTGCTCGCCGGGGTCACGTACTGGTCGAGAGATCTCGGGCCGTATGTGTGGCATGAGTTCGACCCCGAGCGTGTGCGGGCGGACCTGCGTGCGATGGCCTCGGCTCAATTTCGCGTGGTGCGCACGCTGCTGCCGTGGGACAGGTTCATGCCCACGCCGGACCGTGTCGATGACTCGCGGCTGCGCGACCTCGAGGTGTTTCTCGACGTGGCCGCCCAGGAGACGCTGTCCGTGATCCCGGTTCTGTTCGCGCAGTCCATCGGCGATTGCGTGATGCTTCCCGTGTATGCCATCGACGTCGGCGTGAAGCGGCCCGGCGTCCGCGCAATCACCGACGGCGTGGTGCAACCGGGTGCTCCACGTGACCAGTACACCGACGCGCGCATGCTCGAGGCCGAGCTGGTCTGGCTCGACTCGATGCTTGCAGCGTTCGCCGGGCACCCGGCGGTGGCCATGTGGGACCTCGGCCACGATCCAGCGAACGTGATGCGGCCGCGGCGCATCGATGACATGGTTCGGTGGGCGCAGCTTCTGAAGTCGAGAGCCGGTGAGCGGGAACAGCAGTGCATGCTCACACTCAGTTCACGCGACGTCACCACCGCCCGCGGTGTTCGGCTTGGCGCACTCGCACCGTCGCTCGATGCTCTGGGGTTCGACGTTGATCCCAAGGCGCTCGGGTTCACGTCGGAGGCTGTCGACGCACGGCCACTTGTGTTCGTGACGCAGCTCGCGCTGCGCCTTGCCGGAGGTGCCTGCCCCCTCTATGTGCACGTCGATGCTCCGCTGCCGGCGGATGCGGCGCGGTTCGCCGCTGAGGCGGCCGATGCGCTCGCTGACATCGGCAGTGCCGCGCGCTTCGCGGCGGCGTGGTCGGATGGTGGCCCGCGCACCGCGACGGTACCGCCGTTCGACACGCATCCGGAGCTCCGGATGCGTGGCATTGTGGACATCACAGGAGAGCGCACGGCATTCGGCGCCGCGTGGCTCGCGCGAGTCGCTGCGGAGCGCGAACGCCAGACGCCCGAGCCGTGGCCCGACGACATCGACGTCGTCGAGTACTACGCGAACCTGCCCGAGAGTATCAGCGACCTGTATGCAGGCTGGCGAGGCGCCTCGAGCGATGGGCCTGCTATGCTCGGATGAGGTAGCGGTGCGCTCGGGCTCACGTCGTCGCCGGTGCCACCATCGCGGCCGTAACGGACCCCGCCGCTGACACGGGTGTTTGGTGCGCCGGAAACATGATGGCCATGACCGTTGTCAGCGACTTGTCCTGGAGGACCGCCGTGGCTTCTGGCCGCATCAAGAAGATCATTCCCGATCGTGGATTTGGTTTCGTCCGTGCAGATGACGGGAACGAGGTGTTCTTTCATCGCACCGAGTTGACTACCGTGGATTTCGACACGCTGCAAGAAGGCGAGTCGGTCACGTTCGACATCGTCGAGTCGCCGAAGGGACCGCGCGCCCGCAACATTCAAAAAGCTAGCTAGCGGCGCTCAATTCCTCCGGGCGGTTCTTCGTCGCTGCGCAGCTCGCGTAAACGCGCGGCGGCGGCGGCCACGCGATCTTCGTTCAACCCGCGCAGGCGGATAACGAGCTCGCGACGCTCGATGTGCGGATATGAGCCGGCGATGACGTCGGGGAATTCGCCTTCGAGCGTACCGAGCGGTCCCGCCAGCTCCGCCTCCGGAACGGACGTGTAGCGCACCTCCGTAACGTGCGGTTTGGCGCCGTCCTGGAAATAGTGGGGGATCAGCTCTTCCTCGACCATGGTCGAGAACTCGCGCGGGATGCCGGGCAGCACGAACAGGGTGCGTTCGCCGAGCTCGATCGCCAGTCCAGGCGCCATCCCGCGTCGATTCGGTAGCACGGTCGAGCCTGCAGGGACCAGAGCGCTGCGCCGATTGGCCTCGCTCACCGTGTCGGTGTCGACCCACCCCGCCTCGTGCATGCGCCGCACCAGCGTTTCGATGTGGGCAAAAGCCACCGGGTTCAGCTCCAAGGGACGGTCGAGCGCCCGCGCCACCGCGCCGAACGTGCGGTCATCGGGCGTCGGGCCGATGCCGCCGCTCACCACGATGCGACTGACGCCCGCCTCGGTCTGCGCCCGTCGCACAGCAGCGATGATCGCGTCCGGGTCATCGCCGACGACCTCGACACGGCGGACCGGGTGCCCCGCGGCGAACAGCGCTTTGGCCAGCAGATTGGAGTTGGTGTCGAGCGTGTGACCGCTGAGAAGCTCATCCCCGACGGCGATGAGAACCGTCGGCCCGCCGCGCTCGCTCATGCGCTCAGAATACGGCCCGCTAAGCCCTTGCCAGCGTTTCCCGGGTACAATCCTGCGGCCCCATGGAGGCGATCGGCGCAGTGATCCGTCGCCCCTTTTGCAACGCGTGGAGCGCGGAGCTCGCATGACCCAACTCGATCGCGTCGTCCTCCTGCCCGTCGGTGCCGCAGGCGTTCTCGCCTTGATCTGGGCCGGGTTTCTCATCGTCTGGGTGCTTCGCCAGCCACCCGGAACCGAGCGTATGCAGGAGATCGCGCGCGCGATCCAGGAAGGAGCATCCGCATACCTGAACCGTCAGTACTCGATCATCGCCGCGATCGGCCTCGCCATCTATGTCTTCCTCTCGTTCACCCTGAGCTGGCAGACGGGCGTGCTCTTTCTGATGGGAGCAGTGCTGAGCGGCGCCGCCGGCTACATCGGGATGAACATCTCGGTGCGTGCCAACGTACGCACGGCCGAGGCGGCACGCGGCGGCCTCAATCCCGCGCTGCGCCTCGCATTTCGTGGCGGCGCGGTCACCGGATTGATAGTCGTCGGCTTCGGATTGCTCGGCGTGGTGATCGCATACGGCGTCTTCAACAACTTCGATGCGCTGGTCGGATTCGCTTTTGGCGCGTCCCTGATCTCCGTGTTCGCCCGCCTCGGCGGCGGCATCTACACGAAAGCCGCCGATGTCGGCGCTGACCTCGTGGGCAAGGTGGAGGTGGGCATCCCCGAGGATGACCCGCGCAATCCCGCGGTGATCGCGGACAACGTGGGAGACAACGTCGGCGATTGCGCGGGTATGGCCGCAGACCTGTTCGAAACGTACGCAGTGACCGCGGTCGCCACCATGCTGCTCGGGAGCTTGCTGTACCACAACAAGAACGGGCCGATCTTGGTGTTCGTTCTCTATCCCCTCATCCTGGGCGGAATCAGCATCATCGCCTCGATCATCGGCACCGCCTTTGTGCGCATGGGGCGAGGCACGTGGATCATGGGTGCGCTCTACCGCGGGCTTCTTGTCTCCGCTGTGTTCGCCCTGGCCGGATTCGCCGCGGTCACGATCGTCCTCGACAACGGCGGATACTTCGCCGGGTTCGACCATCCGGCGTTCAATCTCTTCTGGTGCGCGGTGATCGGCGTCGTCATCACCGTGCTCATCGTGGCCGTCACCGAGTTCTTCACGGGCGCACAGTTCTGGCCGGTGCGGACGATCGCACGCGCCTCGGTGACCGGACACGCAACCAACATCATCGCGGGGCTCGCCATCGGCATGGAGGGCACTGCGATCCCGGTGCTCATCATCGGCGTCGGCATCCTGGCATCAGCCGCGCTCGGAGGCCTCTACGGCATCGGCATCGCTGCCATGGCGCTGCTGAGCATGACCGGCATCGTCGTCGCCATCGATGCATACGGACCGATCACCGACAACGCGGGCGGCATCGCGGAGATGGCCGACCTGCCCGAATCGGTGCGCAACGTCACCGACCCGCTCGACGCGGTGGGCAACACGACCAAGGCGGTGACGAAGGGATACGCGATCGGTTCCGCCGGCCTCGCGGCGCTTGTCCTCTTCGCGAGTTACACCGACATCCTCAGCAAGCATGGCAGTGGCGGCAAGGGATTCTTCGACCTCACTGCACCTCCCGTCATCGTCGGCCTGTTTCTGGGCGGGATCATGCCGTTCCTGTTCGGCTCACTGTCGTTGCTGGCGGTGGGTCGCGCCGCCGGTGGCGTGGTCACCGAAGTGCGGCGTCAGTTCCGCGAGATTCCCGGAATCATGGACGGCACGGCGAAGCCGGAGTACGGGCGCACCGTTGCGCTGGTCACCGCCGCTGCCCAGCGCGAGATGATCCTGCCCGGCCTGCTGCCGGTCGTCGCCCCGCTGGTGGTCGGATTCGTCCTCGGACCGCAAGCGCTGGGGGCGATGCTGTTGGGAACGATCGTCGTCGGGCTCTTCGTCGCGCTGCAGATGACGACCGGTGGTGGAGCTTGGGACAACGCCAAGAAGTACATCGAGGACGGGCATTACGGCGGCAAGGGCACCGACGCACACGCGGCCGCCGTCACCGGCGACACGGTGGGGGACCCGTCCAAGGACACGGCGGGCCCAGCGATCAACCCGATGATCAAGGTGATGAACATCATCGCGATCCTCGCGGCGCCCGCCATAGCGCTGCATCACATCTTCTACTAGATCCCCCCTCGCACACCCCCCAAAGCCGTGCGAGCTCCGGTGAAATGAATTCGCCTTCGCTCGCGTATATGGCATCGTTGGCCGGGATGAACCTGCGAGCCGACATGTCGCAGCGCCTGGCCGGATACCACGGCGTGTACTCGCACCATCGCGACGTCCAGGGAGGCGCTGCGCGGGCGGCCGTGTTCGGCATCAGCGACGGCCTGCTCACCAACGTCTCGCTCATCCTCGGGGTGGCCGGCGCCGGCCCCGCCGCCGGCGTCGTCAGGCTCGCCGGGCTCGCCGGCCTCGTCGCCGGCGCCTTCTCGATGGCCGCTGGCGAGTTCGTCTCCATGTCGGCGCAGAAGGAGCTGCTCGAGCACGAGCTCGACATCGAGCGTCGCGAGCTGGAACGTCATCCGGAAGCGGAGACGCGCGAGCTCGCCGCCACCTTCCAGAGCCGCGGCATCGAACCCGACGATGCGCACCGCGTTGCCGCCGCGATCATGCGCGACCCGGACGTCGCCCTCGATGTCCATGCGCGGGAAGAGCTGGGCGTGCGCCCTGGGCAGACCGGATCGCCATGGCAGGCGGCGCTGTCGTCATTCGTCAGCTTTGCGGTGGGAGCGCTGATCCCGTTGATGCCGTGGTTCTTCACCTCCGGCCGCACAGCCCTCATCGCGTCGGTGCTTCTTGGCGCATCGAGCGCGCTGGCCATCGGCTGGACCGTCGCGATCTTCACGGAGCGCTCGCGTGTGATGTCGGCTGTGCGTCAGCTCGGCATCGCCGCGATCGCCGCCAGCGTCACGTACGGCATCGGGCTCGCCGTCGGCGTGCACACGAGCGCGTAGGACTCGGATCGGCGTGTCCAGGCGTCAGATGCAGGTGGCCGGACTGCTGGGGGTCGTCGCCGGCGCCTGCTTCATCGCCGCCTTCGTGCTGGACCCGACACCGCCCGTTGCCGGTGCGCGGGGTGCCGACGTCCTCAGCCACGGCGTCGCCTTCAGCGGCGCCGATCGTGCCGCTGCGTTCCTGTTTGCCGCCAGCGGGGCATTGCTGATCGCGTTTCTCTCCGGGCTCCGCGAGCTGCTTCGGTCGGCATCGCCTGGTCCGAGCTGGGTGGGAACCGCCATGCTCGCCGGCGGCATCGAGGTGGGCACGTTGCTTGCGTCGACGTCCGTTCTGTTCTTCACCGTCGCGTCGCGCACCGATGTCGAGGGCGTCGCGCAAGCGAGGCTGCTGTCGGATCTCTCCAACTACGGCTTCGTGTTCGTGGGCTTCGGCGTCATGCTCATGGTCGTTGCAGCAATCCCGCTGATGATTCGCGCTCGCGGCGCACTGCGGGTGCTCGGCGAGTTGGGGATCGTGGTCGCGTTGCTGCTCATCCCGTACCTGGTGACCGCGTTCTTCACGTCCGGTGCATTCGTCGCCGGCGGCGTCGTCACCATCATCGGCTTCTCCGCCGCGGGCGCGTGGGTTGGCCTGACGAGCCTCGCGCTGCTGTTGCTGGAGCCGCGTGCGCTCTACGGAGGCGCATCAGGGGCATCCTTCGTTTCCGCAACGCACGATTAGACTCGCCGGGGAGTGGACGAGTATCAGCTCGAGATCGAGTCCCTGCGCCGGCAGCTGATGAGCCTCCGCGAACAGGAGGCGGATCCGTCGTTGCTCGAGGAGTACGAGGCGGAGGTTCGCAATCTGGTCGCCTTGTACCGCGCGGCGCGGACCACGTACGAGGCTGGTCGCGACGAGCCGCGGCTCGGTCACGCTCTCGCCGAGCTTGGATTCGGCGAGTGGACGCTGGACAACGTCTACAGCTTCGTGTACGAGGCGTCGATGGAGATCTCGCTCGACGGGCACGACCTCGCGTCGTTGATCGACGAGACCGATTACGCGGCGTCGTTGCTGGCTGCGCTCGAGGCCTGAGGGATCTTCTTCCCAGGGTTGAGCACGCCCCGCGGATCGATCGCATCCTTGATGCGCCGCATCAGCTCGACACCTCCAACGCCAAGCTGCCGCTCGACGTACGGCAGCTTCGCCTGCCCGACTCCGTGCTCGCCGGAGAGTGAGCCGCCCATGGTGAGCACCATGTCGAAGAGGTCGCCGGCGGCTGCGTCGGCGCGCGTGCGTTCTCCTGGCAGGCGCGGATCGATGAGGAATGTCGCATGCAGGTTGCCGTCGCCGAGATGGCCGAAGTTCACGACTGGAAGCTGGTGACGCTCTCCCAACGTGCCGGTGAAATCGACGAGCTCTGCGATCCTGTCGCGCGGCACCACGACGTCCTCGTTGACCTTGCCGATCATCACCTTGGCCACCGCTGCGCTCACGGCCTTGCGCGCCGCCCAGAGCCGCTGCGCCGCGGCCGCGTCGGCGGCGATCTCCACCGTCGTGGCGCCGGCGCGGGTTGCCGCGTCGCGCACGCGGCCGGCACCCGTGTCGACGTCGTCGGGCGCGCCTTCCAGCTCGACGATGACCAGCGCCGCTCCGTCCGCAGCGAGCGTGCCGCCGCCGGCGCGGCGCACAGCGTCGAGCGCGCCGGCGTCGAGAAACTCGATCGCGGCCGGCACGATGCCGGCGCCGGCGATGCCGGCCACCGCCGTCGCTGCCGGTTCCATCCCCGAGAAGGTCGCGGCGAGCGTGGCCCG
The DNA here is from genome assembly GCA_005880445.1 of Chloroflexota bacterium. Taxonomy (GTDB): domain Bacteria; phylum Chloroflexota; class Dormibacteria; order Aeolococcales; family Aeolococcaceae; genus CF-75. Next base: position 12,357 of record VBGJ01000069.1, read on the forward strand.
AGCCGGGGGCGCGGCGATGAGGCGAAGGAGCACCTCGGTGATCACGCCGAGGGTTCCCTCCGAGCCGGTGATCAAGGCAAGCAGGTCGCCAAGCGAGCCGTCTCCGCCCTCGCCGAGTCGCACGATCGATCCGTCCGCCAGCACCGCGGTGACACCGGCAACGTAATCTGCGGTGACGCCGTATCGCATGGTGTGCGGTCCCGCTGCGTTGCATGCGACGTTGCCACCGATGGTGCACGTGGAGCTCGAGCCTGGATCCGGTGGGTAATACAGGCCGGCCTTCGCCGCTCGTTCGTGGATGGCGTGCGTGATCACACCAGCCTCTGCATGGATGCGCGATGCGTCCGGCTCGATGCCAAGGATGCGATTCATGCGGGCGAGGCTCACGACGACGCCGCCACGCATGGGTGCGGCGCCCGCCGCATACCCGGTGCCTGCACCACGAGGGATCAGTGCGACCTCGTGGAACGCGCACACCTCGACGACGCCGGCCGCTTCCTCGGTGGATCCGGGAAACACGACGGCATCCGGAAGATGTCGCTCGCCCGAGGCTCCCCACGAGTCGTACGCGTACGCGGCCAGGTCGGCCGGGCGCACGTAGACGTGAGGGGCGTCCACCTGGCGCTCGAGGTCACGGATGACGCTGCGATCGAGCATGCGCGGGGAATTCTAGGGGAAGCCCTGCGTATACTCGATCACAGGGATGACTGAGATCGCCACCGTCGAGGCACTGGAACGTGCGCTCGCAACCGTCATCGATCCGGAGCTGCGGCGTCCCATGCTGCAGCTCGGCATGCTGCGCGACCTCGCGATCGAGGGCGACGTCGCGTCCCTCCGTGTCGTGCTCACCACGCCGGCATGCCCGCTGAAGGACCGCATCCAGCAAGACGTCGAAGCTGCGGTGGTGGGCGTGGTGCCCGGCATTCAGAGCGTTCGGCTGACCTGGGACGCGAACGTGAGCTCCACGCGTGGCCTGCCCGGCAGACAGGAGATCCCCGGCGTGCGCAACGCCGTCGCCATCAGCGCCGGGAAGGGTGGCGTCGGCAAGACGACCGTGGGCGTGAATGTCGCGCTCGCGCTGCGCCAGCTGGGCGCTCGTGTCGGTCTGCTGGATGCTGACGTGTACGGGCCCAACGTGCCGATCATGCTGGGCATCGACGAGCACCCGCAGGCGGGACCCGACGGAAAGATGCGCCCGCTCGACGCGCACGGGCTCAAGGTCGTGTCGTTCGGCACCATCCTCAAACCTGGCCAGCCCGTCATCTGGCGGGGTCCGATGCTCGCCAAGGCGCTGCGCGAATTCCTGTATGAGGTCGCGTGGGGTGAGCTCGATTACCTGGTGATCGATCTGCCGCCAGGTACGGGTGACGTGCAGCTCAGCCTGGCGCAGAGCATGCCGATGACGGGAGCTGTCATCTGCACGACGCCGCAGGATGTGTCGCTGGCCGACGTGTCGCGCGGCATCGAGATGTTTCGCCAGTTGAACGTGCCGGTGCTCGGCGTGGTCGAGAATATGAGTGGCTTCGTCTGCCCGCACTGCAATGAGCGGACCGACATCTTCGGGAGCGGCGGTGGTCGTGAGCTTGCGCAGCGCTACGAGCTGCCGTTCCTCGGAGCGATCCCACTGGACCCGCGGATCCGCGTCGGTGACAACACCGGCGCTCCGTTCATGGTGACGTCGCCGGACAGCCCGGTGGGGCGTGTCTTCGTCGAGGTTGCATCCCACATCGCTGCCGAGGTGAGCAAGGAGAACTTCGCGGCGCAGGCGGGCCCGGCAATGCCGTCTGGGCCGCGCGTCGCGCTGTCACGCTGACGGTCGGCCAGCCGTGAGCGCGCGTCCGCCCTTGATAGCCGTCTGCGGCGCATCGGACGCGCGCGCAGACGAGAGACGCGTTGCAACCGAGGTCGGCACCCTGCTCGTGGGGCGAGGTGCCGTGATCGTGTGCGGTGGAGTCGGCGGTGTCATGGCCGCCGTCGCGGGCGCGGTGCGTCGCGCAGGCGGCACGTGCGTCGGTCTGCTGCCCGGCGCCGACGCGGCAGACGCGAATGCCGATGTCACCATTGCGCTGCCCACCGGCCTCGGCGAGATGCGCAATGCGCTGATCGCGCGCTGCTGCGACGGGATGATCGCTGTCGGCGGCGGTTATGGAACGCTGAGCGAGATCGGTTTCGCGTTGCGCATCGGCAAGCCGGTGGTGACGCTGGGATCGTGGGACGTGCACCGGCCGGGAGACACGGGGACCGATCCGGCGCCGCATCCCGCGGGCACAGCCGCCGATGCGGTCGATTGGATCATGCAGAGAGTGCTTGCTCGGTAGCGTCGTGGATGGCGCGGATTGCGTCTGGGTCGTCGGTGAAGACACGGACGACCTGATTGTGCTGCGGCAGGCGCGCCACCAGCTCGGCGATGCGCTTTTCTTCGATCGTGCCCTCGAGAGGATCGTAGATGTGCACGAAGCCGTGCTCGGTCATCGGGTTGTGGGGTGCGATGCGCGCGGTGGCGACGTCCACCTCGAGCCGAGCGCCGCGCGCGTTCGCCGGCAGCGAGGACGTGATGCGCTCATGGAGGTTCGATGTGTGCATGCCGTGGTGCACGATCGTCTCGTACGCGAGATGCCAGGTCAGCTGCCTCGATGTGATGCGCGCCCATGCTTCACCGAGCCGGCGGCGCGTGGTTCCCGGTGGATCGGTCTGCCATCGCTGCACGGCGTCGAGCACCGCCCAGTCGTTGAGCTGCAGGAAGGCGCCCATGTGCTCGAGAGGGTTTCCCGGCAGCAGCTCGGCGACGGTCTCGGCGAACACTTCGCGCATGGAGAGATCGAAACGCCGCCCTGTGCGGTGGTGGTACACGTTCAGATACATGTAGAGCCGTGATGCGAGAAACATCTCCAGCGCGGCCGTCGCGTGGCCGTGCAGCACGATGGTGTCGCCGCTGACGAACGTGTAGTGGATGAGGCGCTGCACCTCCACGGGCCCGAGACTGATGCCGCACATGTACGCGTCGCGTGGCACGTAGTCGAGGTTGTCGACGGTTGCCGGCCCGCACAGGATCGGTTTCAGCGCGCGCAGCCACCGCGGTGGCGTGTAGCCTTCGACGTCTGCGTCGGCCATGATCCACGCCACCCACATCGGATCGACGCTCTCGCCGGAAGCGAAGGCTCCGTTGGGACTCGAGCGCAGTCCTGTGATGTGCTCGGCGAGCTGATGTGTGACCAGGTGACGACCGATCACCTCGTGGTCGATGTGCCACTGCGCGAGCACCTCGTGGTCGAAGAAGTGACCAAACGGTCCGTGGCCGGCATCGTGCAGCAGGCCTGCCAGGCGGAGCGTCTCCTCGACGAGCGCGGGTGACGGTGTGTCGTCGAAGGCGCTGCGCAGCGATTGATCGATGCGGCGGGCGAAGAGACTCGCCAGGTGCATGGCACCGAGGAGATGAACGAACCGCGAGTGCTCCGCGCTGGGAAAGACCCACCAGGCGGACTGCAGCTGATGCACACGGCGCAGACGCTGCAGCCACGGTGTGTCGAGCAGGTGACCTTCGCTCGCCTGTCCAGGCCGATCCTTGGTGATCTCTATGTAGCCATAGAGTGGATCGGCGATGAGGTTGACCTCGCTGAAGCGAGCAGCGGCGTCCTCAGTTACTCGTCGTCCTCGCCGTCATCCTCGCCGCCCTCTTCCTCGTCATCGTCGTCCTGGGCCACCGGGCGCAAGCCACGGATGTCGGTCACCGCGCTGTCCTCCGTTGGGCGATGGAAGCCGCCGGGTGCCGGCGGCGCCCGCCTTTATACGTCATTCACGCGCATCGCCGGGTGAAGCCGGCCGCCGGTGCGGCATCATCGACTCGTGGTCACGCTGGACGACTTCGCCACCGCGGCAGACGCCATCGCGGGCACCTCCTCCAAGCGAGAGAAGGTGCGCGTGCTCGCCGACTTTTTGCGGGGATGCGACGAGGAGGAACTGCCGCTCGCGACCCGATACTTCAGCGGCTCTGTCTTCGCCACCGGCGATCCCCGCACGCTCAACGTCGGCGGAGCGGTCTTCAGCCGCGTGTTGCGCGACCTCGGCGGGGCCGGCGATGCGGAGATGGCGCGCGCGTGGCGCCAGTATGCGGACGTCGGTGACGTGACGCGCGCGGTGCTCGCCGGCAAGGACGACGTCCCTGCGGGAGCCGTCACACTCGTGCGGCTCGGTGGCTTGCTATGCGCGATCGCGGACGCATCGGGTGTCCGCAGCAAGACGGCAGCGCTGCGCGACCTGCTCGCTGCCACGACGCCCGAGGGTGCGCGTTATGTGGCGAAGCTCATCTCAGGAGACATGCGCATTGGGCTCCGCGAGGGCCTGGTCGAGGAGGCGGTGGGCGTGGCGTTCGGTGCGGAGCCGGCCGCGGTGAGCCGCGCGGTGATGCTCGTGGGCGACCTGGGCGAGGTGGCGCGTCTCGCCGTGCATGGAACGCTGGCAGACGCTCGGCCGCAGTGGTTCGTGCCGTTGCGGTTCATGCTCGCGACTCCTGTCGCTGATGCGGAGGAGGCGATCGCACGCATGGGGGAGGATGTCTGGGTTGAAGACAAATACGACGGAATCAGATGCCAGCTGCACCGGCGCGGTGAACGAGTGGCCCTGTACAGCCGGGACCTCAAGGATGTGACGCGCCAGTTTCCCGAGGTGGCTGCCGCGGCCGTCGATGTTCCCGCAGACGTGATCGTCGATGGCGAGGTTCTCGCGTTTCACGGCGGCATGGTGATGCCGTTTCAGGCGCTGCAGACCCGCCTCGGTCGGGTGGACCCAGGCGCCGACGTGATGCGCGCGGTGCCTGCGATCTACGTCGCCTGGGACCTGCTGGTGGAGGGCGACGACGTGCTGCTCGACGCGCCGTTGCACCAGCGTCGGCAGCGCCTCGAGCGGCTGGGGCCGCAGGAGCGCATCGCGCTCGCGCATCTCGAATCGGTCCGCGGCGCGGCTGAGGTGAACCGTCGCTTCCAGGACGCGCGCGGGCGTCGCAACGAGGGGCTGATGCTGAAGCAGCCGGATTCGCCGTATACGCCCGGGCGCCGCGGCCTGAACTGGCTGAAGCTGAAACAACCGTTGGACACGCTGGATGTCGTGGTGGTAGGCGCGGAGTGGGGCCATGGGAAGCGCCGCGGCGTGCTGAGTGACGTCACGTTCGCGGTGCGCGTCGACGCCACCGATGACCTCGTCACCATCGGCAAGGCCTACAGCGGGCTCACCGACGCGGAGATCGCAGAGATGACCAAGCTCTTGCTCGAGAGCACCATCGCCGACCATGGTCACTATCGCACGGTGCGGCCTGAGATCGTGCTCGAGGTGGCGTTCGACGCGGTGCAGCCCTCGACGCGGCACAAGTCAGGCTACGCACTCAGGTTTCCGCGCATTGCTCGCTGGCGGCACGACAAGCCCGTGTCGGAGATCGACACGTTGAGCCGGGTTCGCCAGCTCGCCGCGCTGGGTACGGTCGAGCGGGAGCAGCGCGTCGACCAAGCAGGGGATCAGTAGTCAGTGTGGGGAGACGAACCCGCCGAACAGCTCCCGCGTGTCCAACGCCGGGTCGCCCACCTGGGCGAAGATCTCGAAGCGAGCACGCAGCGACGCGTACTGCGCGATCAACGCCGGGTCGCCGTACGCTTCCGCTGGATCCCATGCGTGGAGGTAGTGCACCTCGACGATGCCGGCCTGGAGCATCTCCTTGAGGCAGCCGAAGCACGGCTGGGTGGTGCTCGTCAAGGCGCCGCCCAGGATCTGCTGACCGAAGCGTGCCGCGGTGAGGATTGCGTTCTGCTCTGCATGCACGCAGATGCAGACGTCGTATGCGCCGCCGCGCAGGCGGTCATCGTCGCGCCGTGAGCAGCGCAGGCAGCCGCCCTCGGAGCAATTGGGCATGCCGAACGGGGTGCCGTTGTATCCGGTGCTGAGTACACGGCCCTCACGGGTGATCACAGCGCCGACTCGCCGGCCCAAGCAGTCTGCACGTGTGCGCGCCGCCAGCGCGATGAGCAGAAAGTAATGCTGCTTGTCGGGTCGCGCGGTGGGATAGGCCGTGTCGGGCATGTCTCCATGGTGGCTGATCCACGCATCTTCCTGGCGGTCGCCTCCTGGTTCCGCGGGCTACAGTTGGGGGCGTCGGGCGGGTAGCTCAGCCGGTTAGAGCAGGGGGCTCATAACCCCACGGTCCCAGGTTCGAATCCTGGCCCGCCCACAATCCCCTGGCGGGCTCCGCCTACACTCGATGTTTGTGGACGTGCCCCAACTGTGGACGTCAGAACCCTCAAGAAGCCGGCTTCTGTTCCGCATGCGGCACCGCGGGGGCCGCGACGCGCCGAGACGCGAAGAACGGTCACCGTGACCTTCGCGGACGTCACCGGCTCGACGGCGCTCGGCGAAAAGCTGGATCCCGAGTCGCTGCGCCGAGTCATGGGACGATATTTCGACGCGATGCGCGGCGTCATCGAGCGCCACGGCGGCGACTGTCCGGCCTACCTTCGGTCTACATCACTGTGAAGGCGTCTGTCTTTCAGCTCGCCCCCGCCGGCGCGTCGGACCAACTTGCGGATCGCCGTTTCGAGCTCTGGAAGATCGTGGTCAACAGTAGCCGTCACGATTGCATGGGAGGTGTCG
>VBGJ01000054.1 GCA_005880445.1 Chloroflexota bacterium
CAGCAGTCAGCGTGCCCTTGAAGGCGTTCGGCGCGCAGACGACGACCGGCGAGACGGTCGGCGGCAGGTTGGCGATCAGCCGGTCGGAGAGACCGGAGCTTCGGCCCCGGCTGCGTCCACGGCGACCTCCGCTGTGCCGTCCGTAACGTCGGCTGCGCCGTCCACCGCGACCTCGGCTGCGCCGTCCACCGGGGTCTGGATCTCGCCGTCCATCACCAGCTCGAGCTCGGGCAGGAACTGCTCCTGGCACCACACGCAGCCGGCCAGGTGGTCGACCACCATCGCTCGCTGCTCCGGCCGCAGGTTCGATCGGCCCACGGTGACCAGGAGGTACGCGAGCGTGGCGCACGGCGCCTGCTCCTCCTGGGGCGCCTCGAGGAGCAGGTACTCGTCCTTGAACCGCCTGCGGGCGCGGTGCAGGAGGGTCTCGACGGCGGCGTCGCTGATCTTCATCACGTGGGCGATCGACGCGTACGAGAGGCCCTGCAGCTCGCGCAGCGTGAGCACCATCCGCTGGCGCTCGGGCAGCTTCTTGGCGACCTCCCACACCATCTGGCGCAGGTAGCTCATCTCGAGCGCGTCCTCGGGGTTGCCGTGCCGGTCCCGATCGGCGAGCTTGAGCATCTGCTCCTCGGGATCGGCGCCGCTGGTGTCGATGTGCACGGCGCGCCGGTTGCGGCGGCGCAGCTCGTCCTGGCAGATGTTGACCGCGATGCGGTGGATCCAGGCCGGGAAATTGAAGCCGTCGTCGACGCGGTTGAGCGAGCGCACCACGTTGAAGAAGGTCTCCTGGACCAGGTCCTCGGCGAGGTGCTCGTCGCCGACGTAGCGCATGCAGACGCCGCGCACCCGTCCGTGATATCGGCTGAAGAGGGTGTCGAACGCTCCTGCCTCGCCTTCGAGGTACGCCTTGACGAGGGCGACATCGTCGCTGGCCGGAGCGGATGTCGTGGGCTCTGGTCCTTGCGTCGTAACCTCTGCCTCGTAGCGGCGCGGTGAGTGAACCGAGCGCTGGCTGATTCGACTATACCAGCGGCCCGACAGGGGTTTTAGGCGGCCGCCAGCATTGGGGGCCCGATCGGCCGGATCGTCGCAAGATTCCGCTTCCCCCAGCGTCGTAGACATTAGACGCTCGCACCGGTGGCGCTCAGCTTCCCCGGTGTGAAGCTCCGATGGAAGATGGATGAGAGCAGAGGCGGGATGAGCACCCGCACCCGCACCATGAGGGAGACGGTGACGTCCCGCAGGATCATTGTCCGGTTCAAGGACGACGAGATCATGGAGGGCCACGCGCCCGATCTGGACCTCGACCGGCCGGACTTCGTGCTCAAAGTCACCGACCCGGGATCGAACAACCGGCAGGCCATCATCCCGATCGGCTCGGTGAAGAGCCTGCTGCTGGAGCGGCGCGAGCTCGACACGGAGCCGGACACTGCGCAGCTGAAGAAGGTCGCCATCCGCTTCTGGGACAGCGAGGTGCTGAAGGGGCTCGTCGACGAGGAGCCCGGACGGCGCAAGTACGCGATGACCCTTTCCCTGATAAGCCCTGCCCTGGACGAGGTCGAAGTGTTTGCGATTCCGTACGCCGCCGTCAAGGCGATCTACTTCGTCAAGTCCTGGGATGCGCACGGGGCCGAGTTCGTGAGAGAGACGGGACGGTGGTCGCTGGGTCGCCCGGATACGCCGCTGCTCGATCTGCTGGGTGAGATCCGGGGACTCTCGTCGATGCGCTCCAAGGGCGACATCACGCACTTGGAGTTCGAGCGCCGGCGACGGGACGTGCTGGAGCAGATCTGAGGGCTGCGTCGGCGGTTTTCAGCCTCCGAGCGAGGAGAAGTCGAGGGCGGAGGGCGGCGGGGTGACGGTGGTCGCGGTGCCCCAGTTGTCGAACAGGATGGTGCCGCTGCCGGTCGACGAGTTGATGTTCGAGCAGGCCGGGTTGGTCGAAGGGAGAAATGGGCTCGCGCCGCCGGTGCTCTTGAATCGCACGGGATACGCCGGCCCGCCGGTTTGCACATCGAACATGTAGCCGCCACCGGAGAGTTCCACGACGGACACTCCGTTCAATGTCATGGCCGATTTGCTGACCGACGAGGGGTTCTTCAGGCCTGGAAAACAGCTGGAGAACGTCGATGTGTTGGTGAACGACCCAAACGACGACTGGACGCTTGACGATACCGACGACGGCAGCTTGACCCAGTTGTCGCCCACCAAAGCAGCCGCTTGAGGGTTTGCGAAGACGGCGAAGAATTGTTTTCCCTGGATGTAGAAGGTGCCGTTCACCAAGACCAGGTGTGCAACGGCGCCCTTCTGGATCACGGACCCGGTCAAGGTCTGCGGACCGACGATCTTCAGGTCGAGGGCGGTGGGGTTGCTGCCGGAGACTACGGTGCCGTGCATGTGGAACGAGTGCACGCTCTTGATGGCGGCAGCCATGTCCTTGATGATCTGATTCGGGGACTTGTCGATCTCGCCTGATCCGCCGCCCGATCCGCATGCGCTCAACCACAGAACGCCGAGCAATCCGGCGGCGGCCGCGAGGTTCCGTCGCGCCATCGTTTGTTGCTCCCTCAGATCGACGCGAATGTTCGTGCCAGCGTAGCAAACACGCGTCAGCCGCTCCTGGGCGGACGCAAGCGCTGCTCGATGCCCTGGAGCTC
>VBGJ01000024.1 GCA_005880445.1 Chloroflexota bacterium
GAGATCGCCCCGGGCAGTGGTGCCGGCGGCCGCCCCCGCTTGAAGCTGCTCCTCGCGGTCGTTCAGAGCAGGGACGCCGACGCGTGCGTCGACGCACTGGTGGCCGCCGGCCATCAGTGCACCCGGCTCGCCAGCCTTGGGGGCTTCCTCGACCAGGGGAACACCACACTCTTCACCGCGGTCGACGACGGCGAGGTCGAGGCGACCCTGGCGCTGCTGGGCAGCAAGGCCCGCCAGCGCAACCAGGTGCTCCAGGCGCTGCTCCCCGGATCCGACGCCCCCGGGGCAGCGCTCGCGCCGCCGATGGATGTGGAGGTGGGCGGCGCGACCGTGTTCGTGCTCGATGTGGCTCGGATGGAGCGGCTGTAGGCGGCCGGATCAGAGGCCCTTCTTCGCGGCTTCGCCGGGATCGAGCACGACCTCGCTTCCGGTGACCACACGCTCTACCCGGCTCCCCGCCAGATGGACGCGGACGCCGGGGATCCCCGGCGCGCCGGGTTCCCAACCGTCGGCGGACAGCGCATGCGCCTCGCCCCACGTCGTCGCCTGCTGCTGACGCCTCCCGTCGGTGAAGGTGATCGTGCCCGGCCGGGTGGGGAACCCGAATCCGATCTCGCCACCGCTGGCAAGAAACGCATGGACGTCGGTCAGCCTCGTCGCCGGCTCGAACAGATCGTCGGGTGCGGCGAGCGCGTCATCGAGGCTGGGCATGGCGCCGCTCTTCGCCAGGTCACGCACGCTGGCGCGCTGCGCCACGTGCGCCGCGCGCTCGCGCCGCCGGCGCTCGGTGGCGAGCTCGGACAGCCGCGCGCGGATCTCACGCAGCTGGCGGTCGTACGGGGACATCGCCGCGATCGTCGCGCGCTCCGCGCCGCGCAACTCCAGCTCGAGCACCTGCAGGTCTCCGTCGACGAGCTCGCGAAGCTGTTCGGTTGCCACAGAGCCAGGCAGCGGCGGCAGCGAGATGGCGTCGTCGGTCGACACGGTGAGCATGATGACGGGGCGCGGCGACGTCCATTTGCTGTATGAACCTTTGCCATCGCTCAAAACAGGGAGGCACAAGTCCGTGGCCCAGGTGCTCCATGACGTGATCCGGGTCGAGCGCGACGGCAGCACAGCCGTCGTCACGATCGACCATCCGCCCGCGAACGCAGTCAGCGGCGCCGTCGTGGCGGGCCTTCGCGAGGCGCTCTCCCAAGCCGAGGCGGACACGGGGTGCCGGGCGCTGGTGATCACCGGCGCGGGCCCCAAGTTCTTCTCCGCCGGCGCGGACATCACGGAGTTCGGTGGTGACCGTAGCGAGGGACTGGGCGGCGCCATCGGCCTCACGCTCGAGTTCGAGCGATCGCGCCTGCCCATCATCGCGGCGATCAACGGCATCGCCTTCGGCGGCGGGTGCGAGCTCAGCCTGGCCTGCGACCTTCGCATCGCCGCCCGCACCGCGCGGTTCGGCCAGCCCGAGATCAAGCTCGGGATCATTCCCGGCTGGGGCGGCACGCAGCGCCTGCCGCGGTTGATCGGTCGCGCGCGGGCCAGCGAGCTGCTCCTGACCGGCGACCCCATCGACGCAGAGCGGGCGCTGCAGATCGGGCTCGTCACCGAAGTGGTGGAGCCCGACGCGCTGCACGACGCGGCGCAACGATGGGCGGAGCTGCTCGCCTCGCGCGCGCCGCTCGCGCTGGCGGCGACGAAGCGCGCGATGAGCGAAGGCCTCCATCTGTCCGTCGCCGACGGGCTCGCGGTGGAGCAGCGCGAGTTCGCCGCACTGTTCTCCACGGAAGACGCCGCGGAGGGCATCGGCGCGTTCCTGCAGAAGCGCCAGCCCGAGTGGAAGGGACGCTAGTTGACCGCCATCCTCAGCCCGGTCGCGCTCGTGCTGCTGGCCGGCACCGCGCTGGTCGCCACCGGCATGCGCTGGTTGCGTCTGCTCGGCCTCATGCGCGCGACACAACGTAAAGACCCTCGCCTGGATCGCCTGCCGGACCGCGTGCGCGGATTCGTCGTGTACGTGCTGGCGCAGGCACGGCTGCTTCGCTGGCCGTACGCGGGCGTGCTTCACGCGATGATCTTCTGGGGCTTCGTCGTGCTGCTCACCGCCATCGTCCAGGCCATCGTCGAGGCGGTGTATCAGGGCTTCCAGTTCCAGCGCCTGCCTGGGAGCGGCGCCATCGCGTTCCTGCAGGACCTCTTCTTCTTCATCGTCGAGTGCGGCATCGTCCTGGCGCTGGTCAACCGGCTGCTGGTCAGACCGCAACGTTTTCGCGGCAGCCACAGACGCGACGCGTTGCTCATCCTCGCGTGGATCGGCGGGCTTCTGGTTTTCATGGAGATGAACTACGCCACGCGAATCGCCGAAGGCGCGCCCGAGGCGCTCGGCCAGTGGCGTCCGGTGGCGTCGGCGATCGCCAACGTGTTCAAGCCGCTCGGAGCCAACAGCCAAGCGCTGATCGTGCTCCACGGCATCGTCTTCTGGACCCACCTCTGCCTGATCTTCGGTTTCCTCGTCTACCTCGGGTACAGCAAGCACCTGCACATCGTCACCGCCGTGTTCAACGTGCTCTTCAAGAACGAGAAGCCGAAGGGCGCGCTGCCCACGCTCGACATCGAGGCGGTGATGAACGCGGAGGACCCCGCCGCGCAGCACTTCGGCGCCGGGGAGATCGACCACTTCTCGTGGAAGGACATGCTCGACCTGTACACGTGCACCGAATGCGGACGGTGTCAGACGCACTGCCCGGCCTACAACACGGGCAAGGTCCTGTCGCCGAAGACGCTGATCACCGACATGCGCGACCACGCGTACGAGAACCTCGCCGGCGGTTATGCGAAGACGACGCACTCCGCGCACGCGGTCGAGGACGCGTCGCCACCCATGTGGACCACGGGCGATCACGACCCGGGCGCGCTGCATGATCTCCCCGGCCACTTCCAGCCGTCGTGGATCGCGCCCGACGGGGTGGCCGGCGCCGTGGAGAAGAACGGCGGCGAGCGGCCGCTGTTCGGCGGCACCATCCTGGACGACACGCTGTGGGCGTGCACCACGTGCGGCGCCTGCATGGATCAGTGTCCGGTGCTCATCGAGCATGTGCCGAAGATCCTGGAGATGCGCCGCCATCTGGTCCTCGACGAGTCGCGCATGCCTCGCCAGGCGGAGACGGCGCTGCGCAACATCGAAAATGTCGCCAACCCGTACGGCCTCTCGCACCAGACACGGGCCGACTGGGCACGCGATCTCGGGGTGCAGTTCGCCTCCGACAAGCCGGACGCCGAGTATCTGTACTGGGTGGGCTGCGCCGCGTCGTTCGACGACCGCGCCAAGACCATCGCCACCGCTCTGGTCAAGATCCTGCAAGCCGCCGGCGTCGACTTCGCCATCCTCGGCACCGAGGAGAAGTGCACCGGCGACCCGGCGCGACGGATCGGCAACGAGTACCTGTTCCAGGAGCGGGCGAAGGAGAACGTCGAGGTGCTTAAGCAGCACAACGTGCGCAAGATCATCGCGTCGTGCCCGCACTGCTTCAACACATTCACCAATGAATACGGCGACTTCGGCGGGCACTACGAGGTGTTCCACCACACGCAGATCATCGATTCGCTGCTGAAAGCGGGTCGCATCCGGCTCGACGAGGCCAAGCAGCAGCGCGAGACGATCACGTACCACGACTCGTGCTACATCGGGCGGTGGAACGACA
>VBGJ01000025.1 GCA_005880445.1 Chloroflexota bacterium
GGCTGATCGACGGCAACGGTGTCGCCCTCGGCGACCAGCCACTCGATGACCTCGCCCTCGGTGAGCCCCTCGCCAAGGTCGGGCATCAGAAAGTCACGTACGTTCGGCATCGATCAGTACTCGAGCGCATGGGCGACCGCGTCGAGGATGCGATCGGCGGTGGGCAGGTAGTGGCGTTCGATCTTCGCGGGCGGATAGGGGACGTCGAAGCCGGTGACGCGCAATACGGGAGCCGCGAGATGACCGAATACTCGCTCGGTCAACGTCGCCGCGATCTCCGCGCCGTAGCCGGCGAACCGTGGGCCTTCGTGCACCACAATTGCTCGTCCGGTCTTGGTGACGCTCGTCGCGAGCGTGTCGCTGTCGAGCGGGCTGAGTGTGCGCACGTCGATGACCTCGAGTTCCCAACCATCCTGCGTCGCGGTGTCCGCCGCCTCCATCGCGGTGCTGACCATGGGTCCGTACGCGATCAGCGTCGCTGTCGTCCCGGTGCGGCGCACGAGTGCACGCCCGATCGGTTCGCCATCCACCGGCAGCTCGACGTCTTCCTTCAACCAGTAACGGCGTTTCGGCTCGAGAAACACGACGGGGTCTGGAAACGCGATCGCCGAGCGCAGGAGCGCATAGGCGTCGCCCGGCGTTCCCGGTGAGACGACCGTCAGCCCGGCGGTGTGCGCGTAGTACGTCTCCGGGCTCTCGGAGTGGTGCTCGACCGCGCCGATACCCCCGCCATAAGGAATGCGGATCACCATCGGAAGGCCGACCGTTCCCCGGGTGCGATTGCGGTACTTGGCCACGTGGCTGATCACCTGGTCGAGCGCTGGATACGCGAAGCCGTCGAACTGCATCTCGACCACCGGGCGCAAGCCGTACAGCGCCATGCCGATGGCGGTGCCGACGATTCCCGACTCGGCGACGGGAGTGTCGAAGCAGCGCTCGGTGCCCCACTCCTGCTGCAGCCCGTCGGTGATGCGGAAGACACCGCCGAGGCGGCCGACGTCCTCCCCGTAGACGACGACGGTGTCGTCGTCGCGCATCGCGTCGCGGAGCGCGGTGTTGAGCGCCGCCGCCATGGTGACGGTCACTCGGTCTCCTCGGTGGCAGAAAGCTCGCGGTCGAGGGCGGTCTGTTGGGCCTGCAGTTGGGATGTCTTCGCTGCGTAGACGTGGTCGAACATCTCGCGCGGGTCGCCATCAGGTGCGCCGAACAGCGCGTCACGCATGCGCGCTGCGATGGTCTCGCCCTCGGCGTCGACAGTCGCGAGAAAGGCGTCGTCCACCATGTCGGATTCGCGCAACAGCGCGAGGAAGCGCTCAAGCGGGTCGCGCGCGCGCCACGCATCGATCTCGACGGCGCTGCGATAGCGGGTGTCGTCGTCGGCGGTGGTGTGCGGCTCGATGCGGTAGGTCACGGCCTCGATGAGGGTGGGGCCGCCGCCGGCTCGGGCGCGGTCGATCGCGGCACGTGTCGCACCGTAGACGGAGAGGACGTCGTTGCCATCGACGAGGACGCCAGGCATGCCGTAGCCGGCGGCGCGGAGGGCGATTGACGATGCGTGCATCTGCAGATCGATCGGAACGCTGATCGCGTAGTGGTTGTTCTGCACGACGAAGACGACTGGAGCCTGGAAGACGGCGGCCATGTTCATCGCTTCGTGCGAGTCGCCCTCACTGGCGGCGCCGTCGCCAAGGAAGGTGAGCGCGACGATAGGGTCGTGGCGCAAGCGGGCGGCCATGGCGAGGCCGGTGGCGTGGGGTGCGTGCGTCGCGAGGGGAGTGGTGAGCGGCGCGACGCGGCATCGCAGCGGGTCGAAGCCGCAGTGCCAGCTGCCCTGGAACAGCGCGAGGATCTCGACGATGTCGACGCCGCGGGCGAAGACGCCGACGGTGTCGCGGTAGGTGGGGAAGAGCCAGTCGTCTTGCTCGAGCGCGACGGTGGCACCGACCTGGGCGGCCTCCTGGCCGAGGCTGGAGGCGTAGACGCCGAGCGCGCCCTGGCGGGTGAGGTTGATCGCCTGCCGGTCGACGCGGCGGCCGAGCGCCATGAGGCGGTAGAGATCTCGCAACTGCGCGGGGTCGAGCTCGAGTTCGTAGCTGCAGGGTTCGCGAAGGCCGCCGTCGGGAGCGACGTCACGCCAAACCGCGGTCATCCGGCGGGGCTCCCCGACGGTCTCGGCCGGCGCCGCCTCCTGACCTGTGGTCACATTCAATGATCTTACCGGCGGCAATACCGCACCAATGCCGGCATCGAGATTAGAGTTAGCGGAACTTTGGCGGAGGGAGAGGGATTCGAACCCCCGAGGGCTTGGCGGCCCTTGCGGTTTTCAAGACCGCTCCGATCAACCACTCCGGCATCCCTCCGGGCGCGTCCAGTGTGCCATGGCGGGTTCCGTGCTACCCTTTCGCGCCAATGGTGGCAACTGCGCGTCGATATTTCGCTCGGCCAGCCGGAAGGCTGCCGAGAGGTCATCTGACCTAGCGCGCAGCCTCCCCAGGGCTGGCTTCATCAACTGATGGGTCAGCCCGGGCTCCCCGTGGAGTGACCCGTCACTCACACGGAGGACATACCGGTGGTCATCGAACCGCTCATCTCGAGCGCAGGTCCCTCGCCGTCCACCAGACGCGTGTCGATCGGCGACGCCATCGTCGGTGGCGACGCTGTCCAGGTCATCGCTGGCCCATGCGCGGTGGAGTCCCGGTACGTGGACCACGCGATGGCCACGGCGCACGCCGGCGCCACTGCCCTCCGTGGCTGCGTGTTCAAGCCGCGCACCAGCCCCGACTCGTTCCAGGGGATGGGTGCCGACGGGCTACCCCTCCTCGACGCTGCCCGCTCCACAACCGGTCTTCCCGTGATCGCAGAGCCCCTCGAGGTCGACGACATCGCGCTCCTGCAAGGTCATGTCGACGCACTGATGATCGGCGCGCGCTCCATGCACAACACGCCCCTCCTGCGCGCGGCGGGACGGAGCGGGCTGCCCGTCATCGTCAAGCGAGGCATGTCGGCCACATACGACGAGTGGCTGCAGGCGGCGCGCTACGTCGAGCAGACCGGCAACACCCAGGTGATCCTCTGCGAGCGCGGCATTCGCACGTTCGAAACCGCCACCCGCAACACCCTCGACGTGAGCGCGATCGCGGTATTGCGCGGACGTACCGACCTTCCCATCGCGGTCGACCCGAGCCACGCGGCGGGAAACGCCTCATGGGTTCCTGCACTGTCCATCGCTGCGGTGGCTGCGGGCGCAGACGCGCTTCTGATCGAGTGTCACCCCGACCCGCACCACTCGGTCTGCGACGCAGCACAAGCCATCACGCCGGCGGTCCTGTCCGAGATCGTGCGTGCCGTGCGCACGCTCACGCCGGTCGTGCGCAGCGTCCGCGCCGGCTCGCTGGCGCAGTGCCGCGACGCTGCAGCGGGAGCGCGAGGTCATGACGCGACTCGCCTCCCGCGCGACCACGCTCGAAGCTGACGGCGTGGCCGCCTTGATGCGCACCGTCATCGACATCTGCCTCGACGCAGCCGGTGTCGACGAGGCCCTCTCCGAGCTGGAGCGCCGCCGCTTGTTCGCGTAGCTGTTCAGCGACCGCTGGTGCTCAGGCGGAAGCCGCCAGCGCATCGAGCTGGTCCGCATGCTCCTCGAGGTGACCGACGAGGAACTCGTCGACGATGCGCTCCAGACTCATGATCCCGAGCGTCGGATGCAGTCCGCGTGCCGCAAAGCTGCCCTCGTCGACGGACTCCAGAAGTCTGCGCAACCACTCGATGTCGGCGTGCGTCTCGCTCCACAACACGGTGAGCGGCTGGTGACGGTCGCGCTCGATGGCGCCGACACGGCCTGGATCGGTTCTCGTGCGCCCAAACTCCACCGGCTCGTCCACGCCGGCCGCCGCCACCAACCGCGCCTGCTCGATCCAGTATGGAATGAACTCAGCGAGATGCGCCCACACCTGGCCCGCGTCCCATTGCTCGCCGGTGGAGGGGTCGGCGCCGGTCAGCACGCCTGGTGTCACGCGCAACGACGCGCGGGTCGCGAGCCGCTCCTCGACGGCGTCGAGGCGCTGCAGCAGCTCAGTTCTGCTGCTCATCGGAGCGGCCGCAGCGGCGCGCCGGCGACCACGCGATTGCGCAGCGCGCCGAGGCGTTCGACCGACAATTCGACGACATCGCCGGGCTGCAGCCACGGGTATCGCTCGCTCCCATGCACCAGCGACAGCTCCAGGATGCACCCCGTGCCGCACGTTCCCGATCCGATGATGTCGCCCGGCTCGACGCGGGTCCCGCGCGACGCATACGCGAGCATCTCGCCGAAGCTCCAGTAGATATCGGCGAGCGACGCGCGCGAGTATTCCGCGCCGTTGACGGATGCGGTCATGGTGAGGTCGTAGGCGCGGCCGCGCTGCGCATCCTGGAGCTCGTCGGGCGTGACCAGCATCGGTCCGAGCGAGGTCGCGAAGTCCTTACCCTTGACCGGGCCCATGCTCAGCTTCATCTCACGGCGCTGCACGTCGCGCGCGCTCCAATCGTTCATCACGCAGAAGCCGGCGATGTGCTGCTCCGCATCGCGTGGATCGAGGTCGCTGCCGCCTCTGCCCACGATCGCGGCCACCTCGAGCTCGAAGTCCATCTCCTTCGAGCCGGGGGCGACCGGGACATCGACGTTCGGCCCGATCACGCAGTAGGGGTTGCTGAAGTAGAAAACGGGCATTTCGTACCAGTCGGGGTCCATCGCGAGACCGCGGCTCTGCCGAGCGGTGCGCACGTGCTGCTCGAACGCGTAAAAGTCGCGAATGGTAGGCGGCCGCGGGATTGGCGCTTTGAGTACGACGCTGTCGAGCGCGAGTATCTCGAATGGCTCTCGCGTTGCCCGATCCGCCGCATGCCGAAGCTTCGTTCCGTCGTCGCCAAGAAGATCGACGAGCGCCACGCCATGCGCGAGCCCATGCACGTTGCCGTCGACGAGCAGCCCGACGCGATCGTCGCGGCCGTCGGCGTGACGGTACGTCACCCAGCGCATCGCATCCTCCTCACCGCGTCAGTTGCAGCCCGCCACCCTACCTATACTGAGCATCCACCCGGGGAGGTGGCTGAGAGGCTGAAAGCGCCCGCCTGCTAAGCGGGTGAGGGATGTTAAGTTCCTCCGGGGGTTCGAATCCCCCCCTTCCCGCCAGTTCGCGCCGTTCAGCCTGAGATGAGGACGCTGCTTAGCGGTTGCGGACCCTCTCCATCGCTGCCTGATAGGAGCGCACCTTTCTGACTTTGGGCTGTGCGTTGACGACGATGTAGGGATTGGATGGGTTCCGAGCCGCGTAGTCCTGGTGATAGGTTTCGGCCTCGAAGAAGGCCTTCAGCGGCTCGACCTCCGTGACGATGGGTGTGCCGAAGACGCTCGCCATGTTCAATTGCTCGATATACGCGTCGGCCACGCGCTTTTGCTCGTCGTCGACGTAGAAGATGGCCGAGCGATATTGCCGGCCCACATCGGGCCCCTGACGATTGCGTTGGGTAGGGTCGTGGGCGATCGAGAAGAACACCTTGAGGATCTGGCCGTAGCTGATCCGGCTCGGGTCGTAGGCGACCTCGACGGCCTCGGCGTGGTCCGTTCTGCCTGTCGAGACCGTCGCGTAGTCGGCGGTCTCGGCTGAGCCGCCGGCGTACCCGGATTTGACCGACGACACCCCGTCCAGGTTCTTATAGACGGCCTCCACACACCAGAAACACCCGCCGGCCAGGATCGCTCGGGACTGTCGCGTCTTGTCGGCGAGCTCGGCGTCAATGTTTGGATCCGGGAAGTCCTCCGGTGAAACGTGCGCAGTCCCGCCGTAAATATTGATGTCGCTCATCGGTCCTCTCCTATGTTGCCTTGCCAAGCTTACGCGCGTCAGCAGCCGTCGGAGCGAGGTCACGCGGAAACGCGTGTGCTGGTGAGCTCGGCGAGCGTGTCAAGTGCCGCATTGAGCTTCTTGCGTGGTGCGCTGAAGCAGAGCCGGAGGTGTGACGGCACACCAAACGCCACGCCAGGCGTGAGCAAGACGCGGCGCCGCGCCAGCTCATCGATCAAGGCGAGCGTGTCGGGCCACGGGCTGCGCAGCCATGCGTAGATGCCGCCTTGCGGTTCGGCGACATCGATATCCGACTCCCGCGCACGCTGCATCACGAGGTCGCGACGTTCGCGGTACGGACCAATCTCGATGTCCCACGATGCAAGGTGCAGCATCGCTCGTTGCGCGGTCGCGGGTGCGTTCACGAATCCCAGCGCGCGCATCGCCTGTGCGAGTCCGAGATGCGTCTCCTGGCTGACCAGCGACGGATGCAGCACAAGGTATCCGATGCGCTCACCCGCGATGCCGAGATCCTTGGAGAAGGAGCGTGCCAGAACCGTATGTGGGTACAGCGCGAGCGGCTCGACCCGCTCGTATGGAGAGTAGATGAGGCGGCGGTACACCTCATCGACGATGAGCAGTACGTGGCGATCGTGCCGTTCCTTGTGAGCCTCCAGTAGGTCGGTAAGACCGTGGAGCTCGGCGGCGTCGAGCGCATGACCGCTCGGGTTGCTCGGCGAGTTCAGGAGCACAGCGGCGGTATGCGGAGAAAGTGCTGCGGAGATCGCATCGAGATCCAATCGCAGGTCGTCGTCGACCCGCACCGGGACGAAGCGCGCCGACGCTGTCTCGCAGTACAGGCGGAATTCGGGGAAATACGGTGCCACGCCGATGACGTCATCACCCGGATCGACAAACGTCCGCAGCGCGATGCAGATTGCCGCGGCAGCCCCCGAGGTCATCGCGATGGAGTCGGCGGTGATGCCCGGGAACTCGACGTCCTCCGCCGTCCGCTCGCGCACCTCCTGATAGCCGAGGTTGGGCATGTAGCCGAACCGCCCGACGTAGCGCTCTTCGCTCGCCGCACGGAACGCATCGACGATGGCGTCTCCGGCTTCGAGCGGCTGCCCGATGGAGAGATCCGCCACCGCGTCATCGCCGTACTGCGCGCGCAGCCGCAACCCTTCCATGAACATGCGGCGAATCCATCCGCCGTCCTGCAGCTGCGCCTTCGACCAGCGCGAGATCGTCATGTCAACCTCTCTCGGCGTGGTCTAGGCGATGCTCGTCGTCCCGCGCACACCGCCGGTGTGCCAGCTGAACGGGTACTCCTTGTCAAAGATTTGGCGCGCCACCGCAGTGCGATGCAGCGGGCGGAACGTGTCGACCATGACGGCGAGCTCGTCCGTCTCTCGTGGCCGATCGAGCGATGCCTCCAGCGCACCTGGCTGCGGCCCATGCGGCAGGCCGCCGACGTGGTGCGTGAACGAGCCCATCTTGATGCCACGGCGCGCGGCATAGTTGCCGTCGACGTAGTACAGGACCTCGTCGGAATCGAGGTTGCTGTGGTGATACGGGAGCATCACCGCCTCGGGATCCCAGTCGAGCTTGCGCGGCGCGAAGGAGCAGATGACGAGGTTGTGCGCATCGTGCCGTCCCAGCCGACGACGTCCCATGGATGGTGGTCGAGCATGTAACGGCTGACATGGTTCTCACGCTTGAGCCAGACCTCCGCAGCCCCATCGCCCGACTCGAGCGCGTCGGGCCCCCGAAAGTCGCGCTCGGAGTACGGAGCGATCTCGGTCAGCTGGCCGTTGCGAGCCCGGTAACGATCGGGCACATCGACGAAGCCCGACACCTCGAGGCACAGGACGCGTGATTCCGTGGGCTGCTCGAGGTCGATGCGATACACGGTGCCGCGGGGGATGACCAGGTAGTCGTGCCGGTCGAAGCCGAGCGTGCCGAACTGTGAGTGCAGCACACCCTTGCCCATGTGCACGAACAGCACCTCATCGGCGGACCCGTTGACGTACAGCACCTCCTGCTGCCTGGCGGGGACGGCCAGTCCGATGCGGATGTCGTCGTTGAGCAGCAGCCACTTGCGCGCCGACACGATGTCGCCGTTCGTCGTGAGCTCGTAGCCCTTGAGGTGGGCGTTCTCGTGCACCTGCTCATGCTCAGGAGTCATCAGATCCGCCGGGCCCTCACTGACGTCCTGCGCGCCCTCCGGCATGTTGCGGTGGTACAGCAGCGACGACGGCCCGCTGAAGCCCTCGCGTCCGAAGAGCTCCTCGTACAGCATGCGGCCGTCGGTCTGGAACCGCATGTGCCGCTTCCGCGGCACATCTCCAAGGCGCTTGTACGGTCTCATGGCGCTAGCAAGCCTAGCGGCAACTTCGATTCGGCGTGCGGCCAACCCGGGAGGTGCCGCGGTACGCGGTCGGCGACGCCAGTCGGCGTCGCTCGCCGCTCGACCCTCGGCCCGAGGGACCACTCGGGCCTGCGGGACGCCCGCTTGCACCTCCCGGGATTGGCCCCACGTACGGCTAGAGATTGCCGCGTGCGGCTTGCTCGCGCTCGATGGACTCGAACAGCGCCTTGAAGTTGCCCTTGCCGAAGCCCTTGCACCCTTTCCGCTGGATAACCTCGAAGAACAGCGTCGGGCGGTCGGCGACGGGGCGGGTGAAGATCTGCAGCAGATAGCCGTCGTCGTCTCGATCGATGAGGATGCGCAGGTCGCGAAGGCGGTCCAGGTCCTCGTCGATGCCCTCGGCGCGCTTCCCGACCGCGTCGTAGTACGCGTCGGGCGTGTTGAGGAACTCGACGCCACGGTCCCGCATGGCGGCCACCGTGCCGACGATGTCGTCGGTGTGCATCGCGATGTGCTGCACGCCCGAGCCGCGGTAGTAGTCGAGATATTCCTGGATCTGGGACGGCTTGAGCCCGACCGCGGGCTCGTTGATGGGGAACGTGATCATCGAGCGCGGATCACGCGTGACCTTCGAGCGCAGCGCGCTGTACTGCGTCGCGATGTCGTTCTCGTCGAACTCCTGGAACACGGTGAACCCAAAGACGTCCGAGTAGAACGACACCCAGTCGTCCATCTTCCCCTTCCCCACATTGCCGACCGCGTGATCGATGAAGCGCAGCCCGACACCGCCACCGTCACGATGATCGACGCGGTACCCCGGCCAATGTACCCCCGAGTACTCGTCGCGTTCGACGAAGGTGTGCACCGTGTCGCCGTACGTCGCCACGGTCGCGTACGTGATCACGCCGCTCTCGTCCTCGCTTCGCGACGGCTCGCGCACGCCGCGCGCGCCCCGACGCGTGGCCGCCTCGAACGCTGCGGTGGCATCGTCCACGCGCAGCGCGATCGTCTTCACCCCGTCGCCGTGCTTGCGCACGTGCTCGGCGATGTCGCCCTCCGGTCCCATCGCCGCGGTGAGCACCAGGCGGACCTTGCCCTGCTGCAGCACGTACGACGCTCGATCGCGCACACCCGTCTCCGGACCGGCATACGCGATGACGTCGAAGCCGAACGCGTTGCGGTAGTGGTACGCGGCCTGTCGCGCGTTGCCCACATACAGCTCGACGTGGTCGGTGCCGGCGAGCACGGGCACGTCGACCTGACTCATGGTGTCGACCATGATCTGATCTTACGCTTCGATCTCGAGCACGGCCTCCAGCTCGACGGCGGCTCCCAACGGCAGCTGCGCCACGCCCACCGCGGCGCGCGCGTGCGTGCCGCGTTCTGCGCCGAAGACGTCGACGACCAGGTCTGACGCGCCGTTGACCACGGCCGACTGATCCGTGAAGGACTCGGCGCTGGACACGAAACCGGTGAGCTTGACGACGCCGCGCACGCGATCGAGTGAGCCAAGTGCGGCGCGCGTGGCGGCGAGCACGTCGATCGCGGCGGCGCGTGCCAGCGCATACCCCTCATCGCGCGACAGGTCGTCGCCAAGCCTGCCGATGACCACCGCGCCGTCGCGCCGGGCGACATGACCCGAGACGAACAGCAGGTTGCCGGTACGCCGCGTGAGCGAGTAGTTGGCAACGGGCGTCACCGGATTCGGCAGCTCGATGCCGAGCTCCGCGAGCCGTTCGTCGACTCTCACAACGGTCGCCCGTCAGTAGTCGTGGAGGTAATCGGCATTGTCGGCAAATCGTTGTGGATCGAAGCCGAAGGCCCTGCGCACCGAATCCAACCGGGTGATGTTGTTCCTCTCCAGCATGCGCAGCTGACCCACCGTGATCGGTGGATTCGGCAGCACGTGCTCCATGAGAAAGGCGAGCGGCAGCATCATGCGCACAGGAACGTGCGCAGTGAACCGGTGCACGCCGATGGCTCGCTTCACGGCGAGCACGATGTCGTCGTACGTCATGTGCTCCGGACCGCCGATCTCGTACACGCTGTCACTCGGTCCGCGCTCGAGGGCGAGCACCATGCACCGGGTGACGTCGTCGATGGCGATGGGTTGAAACAACGCCATGCCATCGCCGGCGATGGGCACCACCGGGTTCAGTCTGATCAGCTTTGCGATCAGGGTGAAGAAGCCGTCACCGGGCCCGAAGATGAGGCTGGGACGCAGCACCGTGTACGGGACGCCGCTGCC
>VBGJ01000070.1 GCA_005880445.1 Chloroflexota bacterium
CGACGCCGTCCGACGCGGATGGCTGCAGCGGGAGCGATGTGACGTCGACGCCGCGCGGGATCGCGAAGCGAATACGCGTGTGCCGTTCGGTCCCCGCGCGCAGCGCCTCCGGCGTCCCCTGTGCGACTACGACACCGCCGGCGATCACGCAGATGCGATCGGCGAGATACTGCGCCTCGTCCATGTAGTGCGTCGTCAGCAGGATCGTTTTGCCCAGGCGCCGCAGGTTGCGGATGATCTCCCAAGCATTGCGTCGAGCCGACGGATCGAAGCCAGTCGTCGGTTCATCCAGAAAGATGAGCTCGGGGTCGCCGACCAGCCCCAGCGCCACGTCGAGGCGCCGTTGCTGGCCCCCCGACAGCGTTTTGACGCGCGCGTCCGCCTTCTCGGTCAGGCCGACGAGGTCGAGGATCTCATCGGTGGGCCGGGGCGCGGGATAGAAACCGCGGTACAGGTCGATCAGCTCGGTCACCGAAAGCAGCGGGGGCACCTCTGCCTCCTGCAGCACCAGGCCGACCCGCTCGCGAAGCCGGCGCCCGCCTCGACGTGGGTCGACGCCGAGCACGCTGACGTCACCGCCGTCGCGGTTGCGGTAGCCCTCGAGGATTTCGACGATCGTCGTCTTGCCGGCGCCGTTCGGCCCCAACAGACCGAACACCTCCCCCGCTTCCACCGTAAAGCTCACGCCGCGCACGGCCTCGACCGGTCCGTACGACTTGTGCAGGCCATCGACGACGACCGCAGCCACCCGACTCTCCTGTCTGACGATAGGTCACAGATTCGTTGCGCCATGGTGCCAGAGTCGGCAAAGGGGCCCGCCGACAATGAGCCGCAGCGCGATGACTCTTGCGGCTGTGAATGTTGATGTGCTGCGTCAAGGCTGGGACGACGCTGTCTCTGCGCTTGCGCCCGATCTGCCCGAGGTGAGCGCGATGCTGGGAGCACGCCTCGAGCAGGCTGAGCGCGAAGGCCGGCTGGACGAGGCCTCGCTGCTCGCCATAGTCGACGACGTGCGAGCGGCGACAGCCCGTGCCGGAGGCGCGGACGTCGCTCGACCCCTCACCCGGCGGCTGCAACGCGCAGTGTACGAGTACCTGCTCTCGCTGGACGCGCTCGCGCCCCAAGAGACGGCGCCGGCGCCGGTCGTGACCGTGTCGCATGAAGTGCGCGGCGATCTCATCGGCGTCGAAGAGGTGGCCGAGCTGGCCGGACGCCAGGCGACGAGAGCTGAAGCCGCCGAACCCGCCGGCGACGACGCGCCCGCTGCGGAAGCAGCACCGATGGAGGTGGCGCCGCCGAAGGATCAACCCCACGTCGAAGCTCCTCCTCCCGGCGAGGCACTCGATGGCGACTTGGATGCGGAGCCAGACGTACCGGAAGCCGCAGAGACACAGCCTGAGGTGGTGCCCGAGGCGAGCGCGGGCGATGCCGGGTCCGAGTCGGTGGCGGCCGATCCCGCCGCGGCTGAGCTCGGAAAGGCGGAGGCGGAGGCGAGTGCCGAACCGTCCGCGGTCGAGACCGAGGCCGCGCAGGTCGACGAGGACACATCGGAGAGCACGCCGGCGGCCGACGACACCGTGAAGAGCGAGACCGCTGAGGCCGCACCACCCGAGGCAAACGGGGACGGGTCGCGCGATGGAGCGCGACGGTTGCGGTTCATGATCTTCCGCCAGCCGGCCCGCCGAGAGGAAGCACCCAAGGCACCGGAAGCGTCGCCGGCACCGGAAGCGATCCCTGCCACGGACACGTCCCCACTCCCGGATGCATCCGCTGCACCGGACGCATCCCCTGCACCGGACGGGGCTGTGGCCCCGCCCTACCCCGTCGCGCCACGCGACGGATTCCACCTCACCGACTATCCGGATCTTCTGCCGCCATCGCGCCCGGATGACAAGGGCCGCGTGACGATCCTCGAGGACTTCGAGCCGCCGCCGGCACCGCCTGCCCCGGCACCGCCTACCCCGGTTCGCGACGTCTCGGTCCCAGCTTCGGCTGAACCTCCGCCAACCCAGCACGCCGCCGAACCGGAGGTTCCGGTGCTCGCCGCCCAGCCGGCGCCGGACGATAAGGGCTGGCACATTCGCAAGTCGGGGCGGAACCAGCCGGGTGACGGCCGGAACGGAACGCCCGAGCAACTCGCCGACGAAGACGACTCGGAGAGCCGGGCGCGGTTCGAGAACGACCCGGTCGTCGTCGAGGCGCGGCACCAGATCGGCGACCGGCTGCGCCGACGTCGGTGCGACGAAGCTGCTTCCCTCCTCCAGAAGCTCGCCGCGGAAGTGGGCGGACGGCAGGTCTCCGAGCTCGCCCTCGACGCCGGAGACCGGTGCCGCGCACTGGGCAAGGCGAACGCGGCGCTGAGCTGCTACCTGGCGGCATCGCGATCGGATCCTGTCCACGAACCGCCGCTGATGCGTCTCGCGGACATCTGCCTCGACGACAGAGACATCGAACTGGCCGTCTCATACCTCGAGCGAGTCGCGCGGCTTCGACGTATGCGCGACGACCACAAGGGCGCGCTGCGCATCTATCGAAAGATCACCACCGTGGCGCCGTATCGCGATGACATCCTCGCCGTGCTCATGCGCGCGCAAGCAACGGGGCGTTTCGAGGAATGATCAGTCACGTCGGCTGTGCCCGATGCGGTGCGGCACGCGATCTGTTTGTTACCGAAAGGCGATGCTGCCCGGCGCGGCTTGGGGCACACTCGTTGCGGTCCTCGCGGCCTAGCGGCGGATCCCGCCGCATCAGCTGACGGCGGCTGCTCAACCGCCAAACCAACCGTCTGACAGCGCAAGGAGAACAGGTGGCCATACAGGCGAACAAACCGAACAACCGAGTGTTCCTCCTCCTGGGGATCCTGCTCGCCGCACTCGCGTTCGGCGGCGTGCTCTTTGCGCTTCGCCAGAATGGGGGCAATACGTCCACCGTTGTGGTCGCCAAGCACAGCATCCCCGCGGGCACGACACTCACGAGCGACCTCGTCAACACTGTGTCCGAGCCGAGCAGCGCGGTGCCCTCCGATGCGTACACGGTGACCACAGCCGTGGTGGGCAAGACTTCACAAGTCACGATCGGCGCCAACGACCCCATCGTGCCGGCGTTCTTCGCTGCGCAGCCGCTTGCCGCACAGGCCTCGACCAACGGCGGCACAGCGCCCGTGTCGATCGAGGGATCGATCACCAAGGGCTACGTGGCGCTTGCGATCCCCACGAACCTGAGCGGAACCGGCATCACGGGCAACACCGGTGACCAGTCGTCCGTCGGCTACTACATCATCCCCGGCGATCACATCGACATCCTCATCGTCACCAATCCGGGCGCCCCGAATGCGGCCGTGCGCTTCTCGTTCCAGGATGTTCCGGTGCTGCGTGTCGGTGCCTCCGGCTCATCGGGCGCGCCGAGCGTCTTCGTCGTCGAAGTGCCTCGCAGCCAGGCCGAGCTGATCACCACGGTTCTGTCCAACAACAACACCGCCGAGGGCGTCAAGTACGTGCTACGTCCCACCTCGGAATGGGGCAAGGTCGGGCCCGACAACTCGAAGTACACGCCCAACTACGAAGACAACTCCGGCCCGCCGCCACCCCCGGTGAAGGACGGCGGGGTCAATGCGGCCGCGCTGAAAGCGCTCTTCGGCGGCTGACCGGGTGAACCCGGCCTCCCTGATCGCCGCCGCGCTCGTCGCGTCGTCGGTCCTCGCCTTCGCCGCCTTCTTCATGAGCGGGCGCAACAGCCAGGCTGAGGAGATCGCACGGCGGCTCAATCGATATGGCGGCGTGGCGGTGGCGGCGGCACCGACGCGGCAGAGCACGGGCAACGCACTTCGCGACGCTCTCGACTCGGTCACGTCCGCGCTCAACCCCGTCCTGTCACGCAGCTCGCACACGGGAAAACTTGCAGACGACCTGCAGAAGGCCGACCTGAAGCTGAAGTCGTCCGAATGGCTGCTGGCCGTGGTCGGCATCGGCGTGCTGGTGGGCTTGGTCGTCGCGCTCCGGTTTGGCTCAGTGATCGCGTTCATCCCCTGCCCCATCGTCGTCTGGATTCTCTCGGGGTTCTTCCTCAAGTTTCGGCAGCGGCGGCGCACGCGGGCGTTCAACAACCAGCTCGGCGACACCATCATGCTGATGAGCAACGCGCTGAAGGCGGGCCATTCGTTCGCTCAGGCCCTCTCGTCCGTGGCGAAGAATGCCAACCCGCCGATCTCCGAGGAGTTCTCCCGCGCCACGCGCGAGATCGCACTGGGCATCAACGTCGACGACGCGTTGAACCACATGGTCGAGCGCAACAAGTCGGAAGACTTCGATCTGTTGGTGACCGCCGTGCAGATCCAGCGCGTAGTCGGCGGAAACCTCGCCGAGATCCTGGACACGATCGCGTACACGATCCGTGAGCGCATCCGCATCCAGGGTGAGATCCGCACACTCACGGCACAAGCGCGCACCTCGGGTTGGATCATCACCGTGCTTCCCTTCGCGCTTGCCGGCGCCCTGGCATTGATCTCACCGAGTTACTTCGGCCCATTCCTCACCGATCCACTCGGCCACATCATGATCGGAATAGGCTTGGTGTCCATCGCTATAGGCGCAGCCGCGATCCAGAAGATCGTGCGCATCGAGGTCTGAGATGTCGCTGCTCGCTGTCGTCATCGCCGCCGCAGCTGCGGTCGGTGTGCTCTTGATCGTCTTCGGCCTGACACTCTCGATCTCACCGCGACCGGGAGACCTCCTCGAAGCGCGACTCGCGCAGTTCACCGAGGAGGGTCGCGCTCCCACGACCCTTTCCGAGGTCGAGCTGTCGATGCCGCTCTTCGAACGAGTGGTCCGCCCCATGCTCGACGGCCTTGGCGCATTCACCACACGCTTCCTGCACGCGGGAAGCCTCGAGGGTTTGCAGGACAGGCTCAACCTCGCTGGCCGCCCGTGGGGCATCACAGCGAGTGGTTTCGCCGCGCTGCGCATCCTCTCGCTGCTGCTCTTCACATGCGTCGGCCTGGCGCTGACCATCGTCATGCAGTTCGAGATGCCCACCCTGCTCCTGGGGCCGGTGGGTGGTGGTGCACTCGGCTACCTCATGCCGCAAATGACGGTTTCACGCAGGATCAAGAAGCGGCAGAAGAAGATCCTGCTCGCGATGCCGAGCGCACTCGATCTGCTGACGATCAGCGTGGAGGCCGGGCTCAGCTTCGACGCAGCCTTGATGCGCGTCGCGGAGAAGTACCAGAACGCGCTGACCCAGGAGCTCACGCAGGTGCTCAACGAAGTGCGTCTTGGACGGCCGCGGATCGACGCCCTCGACGATATGGCGAAACGATGCCACGTCGAAGAGCTGACCAACTTCGTGCAAGCGATCATCCAGTCGGAGCAGCTCGGTGTCGGTATCGCCAACGTGCTGCGCATCCAGTCTGAGGAGATTCGCCGCCGCCGCCGTCAGCGTGCCGAGGAGCTGGGACAGAAAGCTCCGTTGAAAATGCTCTTTCCCATGGTCGGGTGCATCTTCCCGACGCTGTTCATCGTTCTCCTGGGCCCGGCGGTCATCGAGGTGGCGCACACCCTCGGCGGCAAATCGGGCTGACCCCCGCCGGGGTCAGGCGTTCGTCTCGACTCGCTCTTCGCTGAGGCGCTGCAGGGTCCGCTCGAGGAGCCGGCGCCGGCGCACCCTCCATCGTTCCCGCAGCACGACGTTCGAGCGGTACACGTCGGGCTCATCGGCCGCGTCATCGCCCCGCTGCAACGCCAGCACTTCACTGCGCAGCTCGCTGAGCCGCAACGCGCCGATCACCTCCACCGCAGCGTGGACCCGCGCTTCCTCCCCGGATGCGAGCCAGCCGGCGAGCGCCTCCACGAGATCCTCGCGACCCTCTTCGAGGATGGTGTGCGCATACCGCTGCACCTCGACGGTCAGCGCCTCGATGTGGGATTCGATGCGCCGTTCGACGTAGGCGAGGATCGCGTCACGCGCAGCCTGGTAGGCGAGGACCGCGGCCAAGCCGGGCGCGGCACGGCCCAGCAGCAGCTTCTCGAATGGCGTCAGCTCGAGATACCCGAGCTGCTCCGCGGCGATGGAGACGAGCCAGGGGCTCCCGTCCGCACGTAGCAGGGCCAGGTCCTGCGGCAGCTTGGGCTGCCGCCACGCGTATAGACCGCGTGCAGCCGCCTTCAGCGTGGCCACCGATTCTCGATTGAGCGTGTAGCGGTGAATGCTCACCGCAGACGCATCGCTCGTGCTGCCGAGGTGCGGGGCCAGCTCGTCGAGCACCTCGCGCGCCGCTGGGTCACCCGAATCCCGCGGGACGGCGAGCACAAACGTGGCGCACTGCGTCAATGCGCAGTCGAGGAGTGCATCGTAGTCGGCGCCGACCGGCTCGTCGATGAGGTCGTACGTCTTGCGCGCCGACACGTCGGAGCGCGAGGTGCGCAGAAGCTGTCGCGTTGCCATCCTCGTCCCTATGTGTTTCGGGCAGATCGTATCAGTAGGACGGCGGAATCGCCCCGAGAATCACCGTCAAGGGCGCCGCGGCCAGCCTGATGAACGGAGCCATCGGGGCTTGTCAAAGCGTTGACGCGGCGGAGTGACGATTGCGGCAGATCCGTCACAGATATCGCATTGCCCGGGGGACAGGCCGGTGCTACGTTCGCGCCGTGGTGGCACTCGTCGCTTCCCTGGACACCTCGCTTGGCACCCTCACAGCGGACTTCGTGCTGCTCGCGTTGGTGGTGGTGAACGGCTATTTGGGCTGGCGCCTCGGCCTAATGCGGCGGCTCGTCGGCTTCGCCGGGCTGTACGTGGGGGTTCTGGCAGCGAGCAACATCGGCAACGGACTTGCTGCGATGTTTGCGCCGCACAGTCTGTACGCGAATGCCTGGATGTTCACCGCCGTGCTCATCTTTGTCGTCGTGCTGTTCGAAGCGCTCGGTTGGGCGTTCAACGAGCGCCTGCAGCGCATCGTCGTCTTCGTCTTCGACCGCATCGTCGGCACCGCCACCGGCGTAATCGTCGGCGTCGCGCAAGCCCTGGTCCTGTTCCTGGTGGCGTATGCAGTCGCCGGAGTACCCGCGACCAATTCCAACGACGCTCCACCGGGACGCGCTTCTGCCGCGCAGGCGATTCAAGCGTCCACGCTGGGCGGCCAGGTGGTACGCATGGAGCCGCAAGCGCGTGCGGTGTTCGGTCCAGTGCTGCCGAGCGACCTCACGGATCACCTCGCCCAGGGAACACAGATCTCCACGCTGCCCGGCGTGTAGAGGATCTCAGCCCTCGCCGGAGCCCGATTCCGTCGCTGCCGCGTCGGAAGTTTGCTCCCGTGGCTGGAAGAACGAGCCCACCACGGCCCCCAGGCCAACCAGGTTGAACGGCTTCGTGATCAGGTGATTGGCGCCCGCGAGACGCGCGCGCTCCACGTCATCGTCGCCGGAGAGCGCCGAGAACATCAGCACTGGCACGTCAGCCGTCTGCGAATTGGTGCGGATCCTCCGGCAGACTTCAATCCCGTCCATGCCGGGCATCATGATGTCGAGTACCACGAGGTCCGGCCGGTTTGCGCCGATCTCCGTCAGACCGTCCTCGCCGCTTTCGGCGGTGACCACGTCGTAGCCCTCGATGCCGAGGTACATGGCGACGATGTGGAGCAGCCGCGGATCGTCGTCGACGATGAGAACGCGCCCGCGACTCATGCGGCGCCCTCTGCGGAATCGCCCATGCGCAGCCGCGATGCGAGCTGGAGCTCGCGCTCGCGCAACAACCCGCGCTCGACTGCATCGAGGACCCTTTGATTGAACGCCTCTCGTTCTCTGCGGTCGGTGTCGGGATCCACCGGCTCGCTGCCCCGGCGTTCGGTGATCCACGGCGGTGACAGCCTGCCGACGACATTCGCGCCGACCTTGACCGCGAGCTCGTCGTCATGCGCCTCCTCCACCATCAGGCTCACGCGACGGCTGACGCCCGTGTGGGTCACGAGCTTCCAGGCTCGTTCCCAGGCGCGCAGCCTGTCCACCCCGGTGAAGACGAGGACCACTGGGTCGGCGATCAACTCGCCGCCTTCCGTATCCAGCTCGTGCAGCAGCAAGCGCCAGACATCGCCGTCGAGCTGCCGCGCCACCCACGCGACGAGCGACGGCGCCCGGTTGTCGAGGTCGGGAAGCGGCGTGACCAGCGTCGAGTCCGCGACGGGCAGCGCGCTGACCACTCCGGCATGGCGCCGGCAGTACAGATGTCCCTCGACGATGACACGGTGCTGCGGGCACCAGGCGGTGCGGCACTGACGCGCGCGCCGATCAGCATACTCGCAGGCAATTGCGGTCATGGCTGAACAGCCATCGACGGTGCACGGTAGCGTGCCCTCGCGCTGCGCGAGCTCCTGATAGCGGGGTGGGGAGTCCTGAGGACCAGGGAACGCTGGAGTCACTGCACTGACCATAACATCGCCGTGGTCACCAGAACAGAGGAATCAAGCGTTTGGTCCGCGCTGCGTATGCGCGGTACGCAGGAAATGTTCTCTGCAGCAGTCGCTCCTCAAACGACGCGCGCGTCAACTGCACCGCGATGAACGGGATGACTGTCACGACTGCCCACAGCGCCGGGCGCGAGATCACGATGGCAAGCGCGGCGAGTATCTCGGCTGCATACAGCGGGTGCCTGATCAGACGGTACGGACCGCCGGTGACCAGCCGCCGCGCCTCTGGAATGATGCTCAAGCTGCGCCGCAGGAACAGCAATCCGGAGACCGCCACCGAGAACGCCACGATCGTCAGCGGTGTGGACGCGTCGCGGAGCGCATCCGGCGGCGTGAACAGCGCGGGATCCGGGAAGGCGCCCACCACGAGAAGCATCGTGGTGCCGATCAGTCCCGCAGCCCTGGCGATCAGTCGCCCGTCCCTGGCAGTGGGCCGGGGGCGGGTCAGATAGATTCCGACAGGAATGGCACAAAACAGAAAGTAGAGCCCCGCCGGCAGCGGCCCCGCGACCACATCGAGAGGGCTGGCATGCGCCGGCAGCCGGTGCACCTGGGGTACCAGGTTGAAGACCACCACCCGGTAGCCAAGCACGGCGAAGAGCACCGCGGGCAGGGACCGGCCGAACACGAGGAAGCGGATCTCCTCGAGCCGCACCCGCACGCGGCTCGCGGATCCCTTCAGGTGATGGGCGCGATCCAGCGCGCGCTCGGCCATGGCGGGAGTCTAGGCCAGGCCCAACCTGGGCAACCGGACCGTGTCCCGGTTGTCATACCCTCCCCACCGGATCGGATTCTTTACGCGTCTCCGGGTGCTGTCGGACCCTTTGTTACGGTTCCTTAGCAGTCAGGCCATTCCATCGTTCCAGCCGGGCGTCATAGTCGCAGACAGCCAGATGAGCGGCTAATTTGCCGCTGTCGAACTACCCTATCCCAGGCGCAAAAGGAGGTGAAACAATACAGATGCTCAGCGACTTGTACATTCGTCTTCGCGAGTTCATGGCTCGTAAGGTCCAGAAGGATGAGGAAGGTCAGGGCATGGTTGAGTATGCACTCATCCTGGTCCTGATCGCTATCGTCGTCATCGTCATCTTGCAGGTGGTCGGCAAGCAGGTGAACAACGTGTTCTCCAACATCAGCAACGGCCTGGCCCAGTAGCCACCACTCGTTGTAACCAGTGAAAGGAGCCGTCCCGTCGGGCGGCTCCTTTCTCGTGCACAGAACAATTCCGGCGGCCGACAGCATGGTCACGGCGTCGCCATCGGCCCGTTATTCGACGTACCATGCCGCCATGCCTGAGGGCCCGGGCACAGCGCCGGTGATCCGGGTGCTGATTGCTGATCAGATCGCTCACATCGTCGAGGATCTGGCGAAGCTGGCCGACTTCTCGGACCAGGTGGATGTGTGTGGGATCGCCCGTCACGACGATGATGTCATCGAGGAAGCACGCCTCCGCCGGCCGGACGTGCTGCTGGTCAGCTCCGCCATGGGGGGAGCCGACGCGGCGACCCTCGCGGCGCAGCTGGCCGACGCGGCCCCTGGAGCCAAGATCCTGTTCGTCACTCCACCGGGCGTCGAGGACGGCGTGGCGGCGCCCGAGATCGGCGAGACCGTCGCGCCGTCCACCACCGGCGCGGAGCTCGTCGCCGCCATACGCCGGGCTCAAGGCGTCGATGCACATGAGCCGGCCGTCGCGGCCGAGCCTGAGGAGCCCATGCAGGAGATCATCCCGCGACGTCCTCGTCGGGCGGGTCGCACGCGCGGCGAGATCTTCCTCGTGTACTCGGGCAAGGGCGGCGTCGGCAAATCGATGATCGCCACGAACCTCGCCGTCGGACTCTCGATCGACACGGGTGCGCGCGTCGCACTGGTCGACCTCGACCTGCAATACGGCGATGCCGGCGTGATGATGCAGGTCGACAAGCACCTCACCTCCATCGAGGATCTTGCGCAACACGGCGAGGTCGTCGACCCCGAAGTTCTCCAAGAGGTGCTCGCCACCGGACCCGCCAGCGTTCGTGTGCTCCTTGCCCCCGCCAGCCCGGAGCTCGCCGACTTGGTGACGACCGCCAATTTGCGTGCCATCCTCCGCGAGCTGGGCAAGACGCACGATTACATCGTGGTCGACGCACCTGCGCATCTGGAGGAACGCACGCTCGAGGTCATCGAGCAGGCAGACCAGATCTTGGTGGTGACCGCATTCAACGTGACCGCCGTGAAGAGCACGCGGGTCGCACTCAAGCTCTTCCAGTCGCTCGGTGTCGAGATGGATCGCATAGCGATCGTGCTCAACCAGTCGCGGCAGAAGGTGACGTTCGCGCGCGGCGACATCGAGCAGCTGCTGCGCTTCAGGGTGCTTGTGCAGCTCCCTTTCGACACGCGCGTCGACGAGTCCATCGACCACGGGCAGCCGCTCGTGATGAGCGAACCCCGATCCGAGATGAGCAAACAGTTTCGGGCGCTGGTCGACTACCTCACACCCGACGCGGCCGAGACGGACCGCGCACATGCTGACGACCGGGCTCGCGTGCCCGCGAGCCGGAGGCGTTTCAGCCTCGGACGACGGCAGTCGTGAGTTCGCGGCCCTCATGATCCGCGTGCTGCTCGCCGACGGCAGCGAGCAAATCGTCGCCAATCTGAGTCGCTCGCTGGCGGGGGTGAGCGAGCTGGTCGTCTGCGGGACGGCCGGAGACGGTGAGCACGCGATCCAGGAGGCGCTGCACCTCCGGCCGGATGTGGCCGTCGTCGACGCCAGCCTGCCGGGGATGGACGGCATCCAGGTCACCGAGATGCTCGCGCAATTCGTTCCGGACGCGGGTGTGATCATCACCTCGCTCGAGGGCGAGACCGACCTGATCCGGCGCGCCATGCTGGCCGGCGCCCGCGAAGTGCTCCGAAAGCCGTTCCGGGGCGATGACCTCGTGTCCGCGATCCAGGGGGTCCACGCCTTTCAGGAGCGCAAGCGCGCGAACAACCCGCCGCCGCCGGCGGCCAGCGCGCTCGAGACGGTTGCCGGTGGAGGACGCGCCGCGGCCGCCCCTGCGACGCCGGTCGGTAACGGGCGGCTGTTCACCGTCCTCGCGGGCAAGGGCGGGGTGGGCAAGACCGTGGTCGCGACCAACCTTGCGGTCGCGCTGGCACGCGGAGACAGCCAGCGCGTGGCGCTGCTGGACCTGTCACTGCAGTTCGGTGATGTCGCCGCACTGCTGAACATCCACTCACCACGCACGATCGCCGACCTGGCCGCGCATGATGCCGTCGCCGATCGCGAAGTTGTGCGGACTACGTCACGACACACCATCTTCGCGCGCTTCTCGACGATCTCCGGGTGAGTCACCAACTGCTCGTGGCCGACACGACCTCGCAGCTCAACGAGATAACCCTCGAGGCGGTCGAGAGCTCTGACCGCATCGTTCTGGTGACGGACTACAGCGTGACGGGAGTGAAGAACACGCGCTTGTTGCTGACCGTCCTCGAGGTGCTGCACGTGCCTCCGGAGCACATTGTGCTGGTGGCCAATACGCGCGATCCCAGGACCGACAACCACCTCGATCGTGCGCAGGCGGAGAGCTTCCTCCACCAGCCGATTGCCTTGGAGATTCCGCACGATCCGGCTGTCGTGGGCGCATCCATCAGCCGCGGAGTCCCATTTCTGTCGAGCGCACCGCAGAGCCTTGCAGGACGTGCCATCACGCAGCTGGCAGACGTGCTTGCGGGGCGCCAGGCTGAGACGATGACGGACACGACTCCAGAGCGGAAGCGTCAGCGCCGCCTGTTGGGATTCGCTCGCTGAGGACTGCGATCTAGCGGCCGAAGAGACCGCGCCGCCGTCGCTGCTTCTCCGGACCGGGCGGACCGGGCGCACCGACCGCCACCGGATGCTCGCGCCCGATCTGCCCGGCCAGGTCCCGTACTACGCGCGTGATCTCAGACTCCGGGTGAAGGGTGACGAATGGCGCACCGTGGGTCACCGCGTCGCCGACGATGCGCGGCTCGTGCGGCACCTGCGCGGCAACCGTATGGCGCAGGGTTTGCTCAATCGATTCCCGGTTGAAGTCGGAGTGGCCGTCGCTTCGGTTGACTACGAGCAAGATGCTTGCAGAATCGACGTTCAGCGACTCGAGGACCTTCAGGCTGAGCTTCGCATCCTTGATTGCAGGGATGGTGAGCGCTGTGACCACCAGGATTCGCTGCGCCTGCTCGATCACCTCGAGATTGAACTCCGCCAGGTGGCATGCGGTGTCGACCACCACGTAGTCATAGTTCTTGCGCAGCTCACCGATGACGGTGCGGACGTGTTCTGTGTTGACGAGGTCTGCCAGCTCTGGGCTGATCGGCGCCAGAAGAACGCGCACTCCACCAGGCCCGGTGGCAAGGATCTCGTTGAGCAGCTCGGCGTCAAGACCATCCCCGGCATCGACCACATCGGTGATCGACCGGCTGTGGTCCAGGGCGAGCATCACACCGACGTCACCAAACTGCAGGTTCAGGTCGGCGAGAGCGACACGTGCCTTGGTCTCGTTGGCAAGCGCGACAGCGAGGTTGGTCGCGAGCAGCGTCTTGCCGACGCCACCCTTGCCGGAGAACAGGACGATGACGTCGCCGGGCGCGGATTTGCGCGCCACGTCCGGCTCGCCCGGCGTTCGCCCCGCCGTCCCCTTCTTCTGCTCGAGCTGGTGGACGCGCCGGATGGCCGCGACGAGCTCATCGTGGCTGAACGGCTTGATCAAGTATTCGCGTGCGCCGGCCTGCATGGCGCGACGCAGATAGTCGCGCTCACCCTGCACCGACATGATGATCACGGGCGAAGCCGGCAGCTCGGCGGCCAGGCGTTCGGTGAGCTGGATGCCGTCCATGTTGGGCATGTTCACGTCGGTGAGCACGATGTCCGGTCGCACGCGGTGCGCCTCTTCGAGCCCCTGCCGGCCGTCACCGGCGGTGCCGGCCACCTCGATGTCCTCCTCGAAGCTGAGCAGCTTCTGGAGGTTGTCTCGCGTGCTCGCGATGTCGTCGACGATGAGAATGCGGATCAAGCGACGCTCAACCTGCAGAGAGCCGCGATGCCTGCGCCGGATCGACGTGGATGCCCGGTCCCATCGTCGCGGCGACCGTGACCGTCTTCACGTACGTTCCCTTGGCAGCCTGTGGCTTGGCGCGCATGATCGCGTCCATCAACGCGGTAAAATTGTCGCGCAGCTTGTCGTCGTCGAACGATGCCTTGCCGATCGCGGCGTGCACGATCCCGAATCGATCGACGCGGAACTCGATGCGGCCTCCCTGGACATCGCGGATCGCTTTGGCGATGTCGAAGGTCACCGTACCGGCTTTCGGGTTCGGCATGAGTCCGCGCGGCCCGAGGAGCTTGCCGAGCCTTCCTACCGTGCCCATCAGATCGGGCGTGGCCAGCGCGACATCGAAGTCGACTGCGCCGTCCTGCACCTTCTTGACCAGATCCTCCCCACCGACCAGATCGGCGCCCGCCTCCAACGCTTCGCGCGCCTTCTCGCCCTGCGCGAACACGGCGATGCGCCGGGTCTTGCCGGTGCCGTGCGGAAGCACGACGCTGCTGCGCACCATCTGGTCGGCATGGCGCGGATCGACGCCGAGGCGGACGTGCGCCTCGACGGATGAGTCGAATTTGGTCGTGGCCGTCTGACGCACCAGCGCCATCGCTTCGGCAGGCGCGTACAGCTTGCCGTTCTCCAGAGCCGATGCGGCGTCGCGGTACTTCTTTCCGTGTGGGTGCGGCATGGTGGTCATCTCCTGTGGTGCGAGCGGCCGGGGACGCGGCCTCCCACGTGATGGATCAGTTGACGGTGAGGCCCATGGATCGCGCGGAGCCTTCGACGATCTTCATCGCGTGCTCGATGTCGTGCGCGTTGAGATCTTCCATCTTGGTCTCCGCGATCTCGCGGAGCTGCTGACGCGTGACGGCGCCCACCTTGTCGCGGTTGGGAGTCGCCGACCCCTTCTCCACCCCGGCTGCCTTCTTGAGCAGGTCGGCGGCAGGTGGCGTCTTGGTGATGAAGGTGAAGCTCCTGTCCTCGAAGATCGTGATCTCGGCCGGGATGATGCTGCCTGCCTGATTCGCGGTTCGCTCGTTGTAGGTCTTGCAGAACTCCATGATGTTGATTCCGTGCGGACCCAGCGCGGTGCCGACCGGCGGCGCCGGCGTGGCCTTCCCGGCCGGGATCTGCAGGCGAATCACCGCTTTGACCTTCTTCTTTCCCACGTGCTTGTCCGCCTACCGGAGGCGCTCGACCTGCAGGAGGTCGAGCTCGACAGGGGTCTCGCGTCCGAACATGTTCACCAGGACCTTCAGCTTGCCCTTCTCGACGTTGATCTCTGTGACCTTGCCGTGAAAGTCCGTGAACGGCCCGTCGATGACGCGCACGTTCTCATCGACCTCGTACTCGACCGAGACCTTCGTCGGCGCTTCCTGCTTCACCTGCTTCTGGATGCCGCGTATCTCATGCTCCTGGAGCGGCACCGGCTTGTTGCCGGAGCCCACGAAGGACGTCACGCCCGGCGTGTTGCGGACGACGTACCAGGCTTCGTCGTCCATGATCATGTTGACCAGGATGTAGCCGGGGAAGATCCGCTTGCTCACCTTCCGCCGCTGCCCGTCCTTGATCTCCATGACCTCCTCGGTGGGCACCAGCACGTCGAAGATCTTGTCGTGCATGTCCATCGAGTCGACGCGCTTCAGCAGATTCGCGCGCACCTTCTCCTCATGCCCCGAGTAGGCGTGAACCACGTACCAGCGGGCGTCTTTTGCGGTACTTACATTTGCCATGGCTTTCCCAATCTGAGTCTACGGAAGGGGGGTGGCGTGAGGAACGCCGGTGACCGGGGTGGGCGCGGGCGAGGCCGCGCCCGACGATGTGGACGAGGTCGTGTAGAGCTGACGGACGCCGATGCTGAGAATGTAGTCAGCGCCGCCGATGAGGATGCCGAACAGGATCACGGTCGCCACCACGATCCCGGTCATGCGAAGGAGCTCATCCCGTCCGGGCCAGACGACCTTGCGCAGCTCGTCCCAGACGCCGCGGAAGTACTCCCGCAACCCCGCACGTTCAGCCCGCGCCGGCGCGAGAGGGGGCCGCCGGCCGCCTGCCGTCGTCCTCGTCGCCACGGTCTCTGATCAGCCTCCTCGTGTCTGATTTGCTGTTGTCGCCGCTGGTGCTGTCGTGGCAGGGGCGGCACGACTCGAACGCGCGACCCTCGGTTTTGGAGACCGATGCTCTACCAGCTGAGCTACGCCCCTTCGGTCACTTGGTCTCGCGGTGCTGCGTGTGTTGGCGGCATCGCCTGCAGAACTTGCGCAGCTCCAGGCGGTCTGGATCATTGCGCTTGTTCTTGACCGTGGTGTAGTTGCGCTCCTTGCAGTCCGAGCACTGCAAGGTGGTGATGGACGACCCGCCCTTGGCCGTGGCCACGTCAGTACTGCCTCGATATATATAAAAGAGACCTAGCGGCGCTAGGTCGGTGCGAGTTTACCACAGGCCTCGGAGGGCCAAACGCGCGCGGTCGGGGCCTGCCTCCACTCGTGCCCCCAAGGCGGCCGGGCGGCGGCTCCGATGCGCTCGAGCGAAGGTCCGGTCACCGCGGTCCGACCGCGATGACCGAACGCTCACGCAGCGAGGATCAGGCGGCGCGGACCTGCCGGGCGCGCGGACCCTTGTCGCTGCGCTCCACTTCGAAGCTCACGCGCTCGTCCACGGCCAGGTTCTCGAAGCTCAGCGTGCCGTCGAGAGCACTGCGATGGAAGAAGTACTCCTCTCCATCCTCTGCCGTGATGAAGCCGAAGCCGCGATCGGCAACGACCTTTTTTACCGTACCAGTCACTCTGGTATCTCCATTTCCTTCTTCGATTCTGTACGGACGCTGCGCGTCCGTTCGAGAAGGAAAGACGACCACGAGCGACGCGCCTCGACTATGAGGCGACGCCAGCACTATACCACGCCGTCCGAGCCGCCAATCGGTCCGGGCCCCTCGAGGTGCCGCTCGAGCTCAGGCGGAGGATCGAGGTCGGCATCTGGCAGCGTGGGGAGCCTGCGCGAGAAACTGGGCCGATGGTCGCCGCAGACGCATGGAAAGAGCGCCTCGTGCATGTGGCAGACGAGGGCTACTTCCAGATGGACCCAGAGGAGACTGCGGGGATCCCCGTCCGTCTCTTTCTCACACCCTCGCTGCTGGATGCATTGGAGGACTCGGTACGGGCACAGATCGTCACCGCCGCGCGCTTTCCCGGCGTGAAGATGGTGGTGATCATGCCGGATGTTCACCACGGGTATGGAGTGCCGGTGGGGTGTGCGATCGTCTCGGATCCCGATGAAGGCGCCGTCGCGCTCGGACCGGTTGGCTTCGACATCGGCTGCGGCATGGTGTCGCTGCGATCGAACGTCGACGCGCGCGCCGCAACCGCGGAGCGACGGCTCGCATTCAACCGCTCGGTCATGGAGCGGGTGAACATGGGCGTCGGCGAGCGAGGTGTCGAGCGCATGGGCCGCATCGACCGCGCGGAGTTCGAGCGGCTCATCCGTGGGGGCGCCGACTACTACACGTCCAGGTACGGGCAGCGGATCGATCGCACGAAGGCGGAACGCAATCGCATCCCCGTCGATGACGGCTGGGAGATTCCCGCGAGCCGAGCCGATCGAGGCATCGGTCAGCTGGGTTCATTGGGCGGTGGCAATCACTTCATCGAGCTGCAGCGGAGTGAGCAGACGGAAACCCTCTTCGTGCAGATCCACACCGGCAGCCGGGGTTTCGGACACGGGCTCGCCGAGCACTACTTTCGGGTCGCCAAGGACGAGCAACCGGACGTGATCCGCCATCTCGATGAAGCGTGGTTCCCGCCGAGCTCGCCGCGGCGGGACGAGTACCTGGCAGCCGTGGCAGCCGGGGGCAACTACGCGATCATCAACCGGCTGATCATCGCCGAGGAGGTGTCCGCGGCCTTCCACAAGGTCTTCCATGCCGATCTCGATCTGCTGTACGAGATCAGTCACAACCTCGTGCAGCGTGAATGGCACGCGGACGCCGGGTGGGTCAACGTGCACCGCAAAGGCGCGACGCGGGCGTTCCCCGCCAAGCATCCGTCCCTGGAGGGAAGTCCGTGGTTCGACACGGGTCATCCGGTGCTGATTCCGGGAAGCAATCGCGACTGGTCCTACATCCTGCGACCGACAGACTCGGCGAAGAGCGCGTACACGGTGAACCACGGCGCGGGGCGGCGCATGTCCAGGACTGCGGCCAGAAAACAGCTCAACCAGGACGCTGTGAACCGGGACTACCGCCAGGCAGGGATCGTCGTGAACCTTGATCGCCGCGTTCCGATCGATGAGTCGGGTGCAGCCTACAAGTCGAGCAGGAGCGTCATCGCGGCCATCACGCGCGCACGGCTCGCCGAGGTCGAGCACGAGCTGTGGCCGCTGGCCTCGCTCAAGGGAATGTGACGAGGCCGCAGGGTCATCCTTCAAACGGCCATCGCGGGCCGCCGAGCTGTCCCGAGACACCGCGCGCCGCGTCGGGGAGAGTTGCATTCTTGGCGAGCGGGGTGGCATGATCTCCGCTCGCCGCAAGGGTCGTGCGCAAGGGACGCTCACCCGGCGGCGTTAAGCGACGTAGGAAGGGATCCACAGGAAGGCGGGAAGTGCGCTTGGGGATTGATTGGGACGCTATTCGTATTGCCGTAAGGGCGGTCTGGCACGCTGAACGAGGTCGCCTGACGTGACCCAGATCCGCCTCCAGAACCTGACCGCTCCGAGCGGAGCCGCGTCGGAGTTGGGGCGCCCGATCCCGCTGTGGCGCGCGCGCCGGCAATCAGCGCGAAACGCCGTCGAGGAACTGGCGAGCGGAGCACTCCACGTTGCTCGCGCGCTCCTGCTCCGAGCCTCGAGAGTTCGCGCTGACATCGCGGTGCTCGTGCCGCTGCTCATGGGCGTCGGGTTCGTCCAAGCGACGAACATGCTGCACTGGCCGGACATCAACTTCGACGAGGGCACATACATCGGGAACGCCTGGGCTGTCCAGCATCACGGCGCCCTCGGCTTCTACACGTTCAGCTATGGCCACCCACCGCTGGCATGGATCGCCATGTCACTCTGGACGTGGGTCACCGGTTTTTTCGGCCACATCGTCTACTCGATCGACAGCGAGCGCACGTTCATGCTCGTCGTCAGCCTGGTCAGCTGCTGGCTCGTCTACCTGCTCGCGCGACGGCTTCGCATGCGCAGGGCTTTTGCAGCCGGTGCCGTGGTGCTCTTCGCACTGTCGCCACTGGCGCTGTACTTCCATCGC
The DNA here is from genome assembly GCA_005880445.1 of Chloroflexota bacterium. GTDB lineage: Bacteria > Chloroflexota > Dormibacteria > Aeolococcales > Aeolococcaceae > CF-75. Next base: position 18,755 of record VBGJ01000070.1, read on the forward strand.
CTCGTGCTCCTCGACAACCCGGCCATTGCCTGGGTGCTCGCCGCGTTCGTGCTGGCTCTGTCGCCACGGCGCAGGCTCTGGGCGTTTGCGGCGAGCGGCGCATGCTTTGCCGCCGCAGTGCTGTCCAAGGAGACGGTGTTCGTGCTCCTCCCCGCGCTTGTGGTGGCGGCCGTGCAGAACTCCGACCGGCGAACGCGTCGTTACTGCCTGACGCTGTTCATATCGTTCCTCAGTATCACGCTGATCACGTATCCGCTCTATGCGCTCCTGAAGGGCGAGCTACTTCCCGGTCAGGGCCACGTGAGTCTGGTGGGCTCGATCGTGTATCAGCTGTACAGCCGCGACACCACGGGAAGTGTCCTGAACCCGCACAGCGCCGGGCACGCGACCGCCGCCTTCTGGCTGCAACTGGACCCGTGGCTGCTGGTGGCAGCTCTTGCGCTGTCGCCGCTTGCACTCGCCCGTCGTGGTACGAGAGCGGTCACGGTCGCATACCTCCTCCAAGTTCTGATGATCTTCCGCGCGGGATACCTGCCCAACATGTACGTGATCGGGCTGTTGCCCTTTGCCGCCCTCATGGTGGCGGGAACCGCTGATGGGATCTGGCGCAATCTGGTGCGCGGCTGGTACATCCTGAGACGCGACCGGCGCATGCGCCGGCTCCTCCGCGCGAAGGGGAAATGGCGCGCCGCGGGCGCTCGAGCGTCCATCGCGCTGACGCCGGTCTGGGCTCTCGCACTGGCAGCGACCATCTGGCTCGCGAGTCCGGCGTGGATCCAGAGCGACCGCCGCGCGATGTCGGTGCAGCTGGACAGCTCCACGCGCGCCGCGGAGAGCTGGCTTGCCACGCACGTCAGCCACAACCAGCGAACGCTGGTCGGAGAGGATTCGTTCTGGATCTATCTCATCGAACACGGCTTCGCGTCTCAACCGATTGCCGGTGGCTTCTACTCCCCGACGGTCGTCTCGTACTGGACCCTTGATTACGACCCTGCGGTCAAACATTATTTCCCGCAGGGCTGGCGCGAGTTCGATTACGTCGTGTCGACACTCACGATGCGCGTCACCGCCTACGAGACGCCGAACACGGCGCAGGCATTGCAGCACTCTCGTCTAGTTGTCAGCTTTGGTCGGGGTGCCGATCGAATCGAGATCCGCACGATCAACAAGGGAATGGGCACATGACTTTCCTCTACCTGATGTACATCGCTGGTTCGCTTCTGCTGGTACTGGTGACGTGGACGACCCTCGTGTGGATGCTCGATGCGTGGCGCACGCCACGATCGCTGGCAGAAACGCGATTGAATACCCATGCGGCGGAGCCACAGCATTCCTTCTCGCTCATAGTGCCGGCCCGCCACGAGGACGAGGTGCTCGAGGCAACGCTGTCGCGGCTGGTTGCAACCGACCACCCGGCCTTCAACGTGCTCGTCGTGGTGGGGCACGACGACGAGCCTACCCGCCGCGTCGCGCAGCGCGTCGCCCGCCAGTTTCCAAAGCTCGTCAAGGTCGTGGTCGACCGCAACATCTCCAAGAACAAGCCGAAGGCACTGAACACCGCATTGCGCCACTGCACCGGGGACATCACCGGCGTGTTCGATGCCGAGGATGTCGTGCATCCTGCGCTGCTGCGCAGGATCGATCACTGCTTCCAGAGAACCGACGCAGACGTCGTGCAGTCCGGTGTCCAGTTGATGAACTTCCGCTCGGGTTGGCTCGCCGTCCGGAGCGCGCTCGAGTACTACTTCTGGTTTCGCAGCCGCCTACACTTTCACGCGCGGCAGGGCTTCATCCCGCTTGGGGGGAATACGGTCTTCGTGCGCACAGAGCTCCTGCGCCAGGCCGGCGGATGGGACCCCAACTGCCTCGCCGAGGACTGCGAGCTGGGCGTGCGCCTGAGCACCCTCGGCGCGCGCACGGTGGTCGTCTACGAGCCCGCGCTCGCCACGCGTGAGGAGAGCCCGCGATCTCTTCGCGCTTTCGTGCGGCAGAGAACACGCTGGAACCAGGGATACCTCCAGACGCTGAGGAAGGGCTACTGGCGGAGCCTGCCACCGCGCCGGCGCCTGCTGGGCGTGTTCACGCTGGCGATGCCCTATCTCCTCACGCTCGCGTGGATTCTCTTCCCGCTGGCGATCGCGACCGCGTTCATCCTCAAGGCACCCATACCGGTGACGCTCGTCTCCTTCCTGCCGCTACTGCCGGCGCTATCCATCCTCGCGGTCGAGATTGCCGGTCTCAACGAGTTCGCTCGAGCGTACGGACTGCGCACATCGCTTCGAGACTACGTGCGCCTCGTGCTGGGGCTCGTGCCCTACCAGCTCGTGCTGGCGTTCGCAGCCATGCGAGCCGTGGTTCGGGAGCTGCTGGGCGCTCGAGGCTGGGAGAAGACCGCCCATTTTGGGGCGCATTTCGCGGCGTTGAGAGATGGTGTCCCCAGCGCCATCGCGTCTCTGCAACGGGCCGCCAATGACTATGGCCTCAGCCTCGATTCGGGCGCACGCGCATTGGGCTTCAGGCGGCGGCACGCGCGCAAGACCGGAATGGTGGGCACATGCATAACCGCTCTCATCGCCGTGGTTGTGGTGCCGTTCTTCATCACGCATCTCGGCTTGAACCCGTTCATCGCCCGGGGAGGCGGCGGGAAGGCGCCGGCACAGACACGACCGTCGTGGTCCGCGCCATGGTCGCCGCCCCAGCAGGGTCCGTGGGGATTTGGAGCGTTCAACACAGCGGGTGCCTATCGCGGCGCAGCGCTTGCGACCGGGGCGGGGCAATCCCAGGGTGGGCTCGCCAATACGTATGGGGGCGTAACCCCGCCCCCACCTGGGTCGATTGGCACCCTGCCGGGCCTGCCGGGCCTGCCACCGTTGCCGTTGCCGGTGCCGTTGCCGGTGCCGCTGCCGGTGCCGCCGACGAGCCTGCCGCCGCTGCCGCCGACGAGCCTGCCGCCGGTGCCGCCGCCGCCGGCGCCGTTGCCGGCACCCACGCCGCCGCCGCCGCCGCCGCTGCCGGTGCCCACGCCGAGCCTGCCACCGGTGCCGCTGCCACCACCGCTGCCGGTGCCCACGCCGAGCCTGCCACCGGTGCCGACGCTGCCGCCGCTGCCGGTGCCCACGCCGAGCCTGTCGTCGGTGCCGCCGCCGCCACCACTGCCGGTGCCCACGCCGAGCCTGCCGCCGGTGCCGACGCCGCCGCCACCACCGCTGCCGGTGCCCACGCCGAGCCCGCGCCCGGTGCCCACGCCCGGCGTGCCGAGCATCGGCTGATGCGCGAGCGTCAATGCTCCTCGGAAATGTCGCACGGACCACTGTCGTCGTCGTCATCGCCGTGTGCGTGTGCCTCGACGCGGGAGACACGGTTGCCCAACCCGCCGGAGGCGCCCCTCGCGGGCGTGCTGCGCCGCAATCCGGAGGCGCTCATCGCGGGCACCTGGCTGCTCCGCTGCCACATCGGCCGGCAGCGAGACCCAGCTCAACCCCCCATCCTGTCGTCTCGCCAAGCGTTGTTCACGGCGCAGGCGCGAACATCGATGTCAACCTCAGCTCCAATCTCGCCGCGGCGATGACGACGCTGCACCTGCGCACCGTGCGCGACGCGCACGACGACCCCGACCTGGCGAGTCACCTCGAGCAGATGGAAGCCGCCGGCATCCAGCCGCTCATCGTCATGTACGGGTGCAGTGTCAGCGATGCCCATCGGCTGGCGGACAACAGGTTCTTGCTGCAGCGGGTACATCGGATTTTCGGTGACGCCAGCATCTGGTGGGAGCTGGGAAACGAGAACGACATCCAGTGCGGTCTCACGGCCCGGCAGTACACCGCGATGTGGAACGGGGAGATCCCTGCACTTCGGAACATTTACCCTCACGACTGGTTCGGTGGGCCGGTCACCTTCCAGGCGAATCCAAGCTTCATCGCCTACTTCGTGGCACACGCTTCGCCAGGTCCCGACTTCATCTCGTGGCACGAATACACGTGCAGCAGCGCCGACTCGGCGCGCACGTGTATTGACAATGTCGCCCGGTGGCCAGCGCACATCGCGACCACGCGGCAGCGCATCAGCGCCGAGGGATTGTCGGCGCCGCCTGTGTTCATCACGGAGTGGAACTACGCTCCAGACGGCGGGGTCGCATCGGACGGTAAGCACGGCAACGCGACCTTCATGAATCAGTGGACGACGATGGCCCTGCGAACGCTCGCAGAGAACGACGTTGCCGAGAGCTACCAGTTCGACACATCCGGCGTCTTGCCTCTGGTTGATTCCCGCGGGACAGCCACGGCGCAGGGCGTGGCGTTCTCCGGCTTTTGGGGGTCGCGGTGAACCCACGCTCCCACGAGACGGAACGGAATCGGGCGCTCTCAGAGTCGCGCGCGGGGCGGCTGCATGTGGGACTGCTAGGGAGCTTCCGCGTCGAGGGACCCCAGGGCATCGTTCCCGAGAGCGCCTGGCTGCAGCGGCGATCGGCCAAGACGCTGCTGAAGCTGGTCGCGACCGATCCCGCCCATATGCTCCATCGCGAACAGATCATGGAAATGCTCTGGCGTGACGTCAACGCCGCGTCCGCGCGCAACAGTTTCGCGAAGGCATTGCACGCCGCCCGCCACGCGCTCGAGCCCCAGCGCACACGAGGGTCGAACACGTACCTCCTGCTCCACGACGACATGCTTTGGCTCGACACCGAGAACGTCATCGTCGATGCCGACCGATTTGAGCGATTGGCGACCGCGGCGCTCGAGCGGGGAGATCTCGAGCGGTACGAGATCGCGCTTGCGGCGTATTCCGGTGAGCTCCTTCCTGCAGACCGCTATGAGGACTGGTCTTACGGCCGCCGCGACTACCTCGCGTACTTGCATACGAAATTGCTGCGGGGAGCCGCCGAGGCCCTGGAAAGAATGGGCTCCAGTCAGCAGGCAGTAGACCATCTGCTCATCGCGCTGCAGCACGACCCGGCGAACGAGGTCATTCATCGACAGCTCATCCGCATCTACGCGGAGCAAGGCATGCGTGGCGAAGCGGTGCGCCAATTCCACGCTTGCCGCGATGCGCTCAAGCACACGCTGGATGTGAGTCCTGATGCGCAGACCGTTGCCCTGTATGAGGACATCGTCGCCGACCGATTCCAGAGACGAGGTCCAACATACGCGCAGATTTCGAATTTCGGTGACGCCGGCACTGCGCCCTTGTGTCGGGCCGTATCCGAACCCCCCTTCGTCGGTCGTGACGAGTCGCTTCGGCTGCTGCGGGACCGACTGAAGCTCGCGGATGAGATGAGGGGTGGCCTCATTCTGCTCAGCGGTGAGGCAGGGGTCGGCAAGACGCGCTTGGTGGCCGAGTTCGTCGCCGAAGCGAGTGAGCGCGGCGCGACGGTGCTCGTCGGAGGCACCACGACCCATCCAAGGATGCTCCCCTACAGCGCATTCAGCCTCGCCATCGAGAGTCACGTGGCCAGCCAGCCGGACGACGAACGCCAGCGGCTGGCCGATAGGCATAGAGCATTGGTCCGGCTCATACCGTCGCTTGGAGTGGAAGCGAACCCATGGTTCGACCGAGCCGGCTCGGTCGCCCGCCACAGTCATCTCGTGGCCGCAATTGTCCGCTTGCTGACAGACCTGGCCGCAGAACGCACGGTCGTGCTGACAGTGGGAGACCTCGACGCGATCGATCCGCTGAGCTTGCAGCTGCTCTGGTATCTGGCACATCTGGCCGGCAACCGGAGATGGGTCATCGTCGCCACGTGCCGCGAGGAACGATTGGATGCAGAGAGTGAGCTTCTGGGCGCTCTCGATGCCGCCGTGCACCAAGGCGTATGCACACACATGCGGCTGCCATGCCTCCCCCGGCCGGAGTGCGACCAGCTTGTACGTGCGATCCTGCGCGACTACCCAGTCGACGGCGTGCTGCTGGATCATATGTTTTCGCTCACACTGGGGAATGCGCTGTTTGTCGTGGAGCTGGCCCGAGCGTTGCGAGAGTGCGGTGATGTCGACGCGACTGCGGCTACACCCACCACGTTGTCGCACGTTTCGAAGCATGTGCCCGAAGCCATCAGGAAGCTCGTGGAATCGACCGTATCCAACCTAGAACCGAATGTGCGCCAGGTTCTTCGACTCGTTGCCGCCGCTCAAGGCGACCTCACACTGGCGGAGCTTCGAGTCGCCGCGAAGGCGTTGCGACCTTCAGTGCCAGCCGCAGCCTTCTTCGATGCACTGGACCGGGCGCTGGCAGTGCAGATGATCGAGGAGCTGGAAGGAACGTATTCGTTTCGGCACCCGCTGGTCGGTGCAACCTTGTATGAGAGGCTCCCCGCTCACCGCCGTCTCCAGTACGAGGCGGCGCTGCGGCCCGCCCGGAGGATGGATGGGAAACTCTCGAAGCTCACCGTGCTCACCGCACCGGTACCTGCATCGGGTCCTGTGGCCCGTCGTGTGGAGGTGACCCAATGACCTGCCCGCAGTGTGGTGCCGCAACGCCCGACGACGAGTGGAACTGCACTTCATGCCGCATCAACCTCTACTGGGCCAGCCGCCACTATCCAGAGTTGGCCAAGGGTTCGGGGGATAGCCCGACGCTTCATTCGCGGCGACCGCAAGGAACTGGAAGAGCATCGGAATATGCATGGAATCACCAACGCGTAGGCTTCACGGCAGCTTGGCGCTAGGGGGGTAACTAGCGCTAAGGGGGAAACTGGAAGGAAGGGAACGGAGACATGACTGTCCGCCTCGACACACGACTGTCGGGCATGGCTTGGGACGGCGATCAGCCGAACGCTCCGGACGCCGAGACGACCTCTTGCAGCGTCGGGATCATGGCGTACAACGAAGAAGCGAACATCGCCAGCGCGATCAATACGATCCTGCCGCAGCGTCTTGCTTCCGGCAGGATCGACGAGCTGATCGTGGTCGCCAGCGGCTGCACGGATCGCACCGCTGAGATCGTCGCGAAGATCGCGAAGCGCGAGCCTAGAGTTCGCCTCATTGTGCAGCCGCGTCGCGAGGGGAAGGCCTCCGCCATCAACCTCTTCATCGAAGCGGCGCGATCGCCTGTGCTGCTCATGGTCGGCGCGGATGTGCTGGTCGAGGAGGGGACGATCGAGGCGATGGTCCGCAATTTCGACGATCCAACGGTCGGCATGGTCGGCGGGCATGCCATCCCGGTCAACGACGAGACGAGATTTCTCGGATATGCCGCTCATCTGCTCTGGCGCCTTCACGACCGGCTGGCGCGGGAGGCGCCGAAACTTGGCGAGATCGTCTCGTTCCGCAATGTGGTGCCGAGCCTCCCGGTCGACACGTCGGTCGACGAGATCTCACTCCAAGCGCTGATAACCCAACTGGGATACCGGACCGTGTACGAGCCCAAGGCCATCGTTTACAACCGCGGCCCCGGAACAGTGCGGGACTTCGTGCGTCAACGGCGGCGGATCTTCGCTGGTCACCTGCGTGTGCGCAAGCAACAGGGGTATGCGGCGTCCACGATGAGCATCCGGCGGATCGGCCGCGCGTTTCGAGGATCGGGGGCCTTCAGCTCGCTGCGCGCGGTTCTCTGGACGACGTGCACGATCGCACTCGAGGCGACTGCCCGCGCGCTCGGCCGATATGACTTCGTGCGTCGCCACTCGCATCACGTATGGCGACCCATCAGCACAACCAAGCGCTACATCGCGGAGGGCGCCATCGGTCAGCTGCAGCCCAGCGTGCTTGTGTTCCACATCGTCAATTTCCACCGACAGCAGCTGGAATTCGGCATGCGCGCCAGCAAGCAGATGGCCGGACGGGTGCTGCAATACATCCGGCTGTCCCTGGGGCCGAATTCGCAAGTCTCAGTGCAGCGAGGTGGCACGATCATCGCTGTCATACCGGCTCCGCGCGAGGAGGCCGAGCGCATCGCAGGCGAGATTGTGCGTGGCCTCGATGACGGAGCGTTGGACCTCCATGACTCGACAGACGGCCCGACGATCCGGCTCGCCTGCGGGATCATCGCGTTCTCGTTCGCCGGGCAGGCGGCGGCTGGGTCCGTGCAAGCGGCTGGACTGGCACCAGGGGACTTCGGCACCGGACTCGATCGCCGTCTCGACGAAGCCCTTTCCGAGGCCGTCTAGCCGCAATGCCACTGAGGACGAGTAATCGATGGGCATGATGCAGGTCATACCGCAGATCCCGGTGCTGAAGGCATCGTATGTGACGGGGCGTGTGCTCACGCTGCCGGCGAACATCACCGTGAGCGTCAGCTATCGCTGCAACTCTCGTTGCAAGACATGCAACGTGTGGCTCCTTCCCAACGATGATCTCACGCTCACCGAGTGGGATCGCGTGTTCGAGTCCTTGGGCAAGGCCCCATATTGGTTCACCTTCAGTGGTGGAGAGCCCACCCTGCGCAGTGACCTCCCCGACATGGTGGCCAGCGCCTACCGCCACTGTCAACCGGGCATCATCAACATTCCGACCAATGGCATCCAGGACAAGGTCATTCCGGGACGCATCGAGCGGGTGCTGCAGGCGGCTCCGAAGGCCGAGGTCATCATCAACCTCTCGCTCGACGCCGTGGGACTGAAGCACAACGAGATTCGTGGCGTCCGGAACAACTGGTCACGCGCCATGAGCACATACGCAAGTCTCAAGGACTTGAAGACGCGCTACAAGAATCTGACCCTCGGAGTGCACACGGTCATCTCGAACTTCAACGTGGACTCCTTCCCTGAGCTGTGCGAGGTCGTCCAGCGCGACCTGAAGCCTGACTCCTACATCACCGAGATCGCTGAGGAGCGCGTCGAGCTCGACACCGTCGGCCTGGGTATCACCCCGACAGCAGAGCGTTACGAGGTCGCCATCGATACGCTGCTCGAAAGCCTTCGCGACCGGAACCTCACCGGGGTTGCGGAGGTCACACAGTCGTTCCGGCGCAGGTACTACGAGCTCGTCAAGCGGACGCTGCGCGAGCAGCGGCAGGTCATTCCGTGCATGGCCGGCGTGGCATCAGCCCAGATCGCTCCGAATGGCGACGTCTGGACGTGCTGCATCCGAGCCGAATCCATGGGCAACCTCCGGGAGCACGGGTACGACTTCGGAGCCGTCTGGAGAACGGGCAAGGCGGCGGCGCTGCGCCGCAGCATCAAGGCGGGTGAGTGTTATTGCCCGCTTGCCAACGCGGCCTACACGAACATGTTGCTCCACGAGCCGACCGTGCTGAAGGTGGCAGCGGAGGTGACGCGCTCTCGGCTCAAATCCCGACTTGTCAATCATAGAGCTCACGCGAGCGAGGCGCTCGCGTGAGCTCGCCACTCCATCGTTCGGACGAGGTGGTGCTCGTCACCGGTGCAACCGGGTTTCTTGGTTCCCATCTGGTGAAGCGGCTCGTCTCGGACGGGGCACGCGTGCGCATCCTCGTGAGGTCCGCGAATCGCGCTCGATCACTCGCCGAGCTCGGAGCTGAGGTAACGGTGGGAGACATCCAGGACGAGACAGCTGTGCGCAGTGCTCTTCGTGGGGCGCTGACCGTGTATCACCTTGCCGGCAAGCTGCTGGTGCCCGGTGCGCGCGATGCTGAGTACCGAGCCACCCACGTCGACGCGACCAAGCTCCTCCTCGCCCACAGTCGCGGCCAGTCGCAGCTGCGGCGGTTCGTACATTGCAGCACGACGGGTGTCCTGGGCGTGACCGGTGCAGAGCCGGCTGACGAGGGCGCCCCACTCCGACCCACCAACATTTATGAGGCGACGAAGGCTGAGGCAGAGCTCGCCATACGCGACGCCATGCGGTCGGGCTTCCCCGCCGTCATCGTCCGGCCGGGCCTTGTCTACGGACCGGGCGATCTGCATCTTCTTGGATTCTTCCGCTCGGTGTTCAGGGGGCGCTTTCGTCCCATCGGCCGGCGACCGGTCTGGTTGCATCCCATCTACGTCGACGACATGGTCGACGCGGTGGTTCGGTGTGGACGGCATCCCGCCGCCGTCGGTGAGTGTTTTCACATCGCCGGCCCGGAGCCCGTGTCGCTTGCTGCCTTGGCGGCGGCGATAGCCAACGCAGAGGGCACGGATGTGCCGTCAGGAACGATCCCTCTTCCGGCCGCGCGTGCGGTCGCAATTGCAGGCGATCTCCTGCCCAGCAACGTGCGTCGCGCTGCGCCGCTGACGCGCAGCCGCCTCGACTTCCTGACACACAGCCGGGTGTACAGCGTGGCGAAGGCCAAGCGGGTCATCGACTTCACTCCGGCGACCGATCTCTCGACGGGGATGGCCCGCACGGTGGCGTGGTATCGCGAGCATGGCTACCTTCCCGCACGGTCCGCGGCATGAGGGTGTCGTAGGAGCAGCGGTGCGGGTCAGAGATCACATCGCTCTCTCCACTGCCGGGGCTGCCGCGCTGGCGCCCTGGGCGGGTCGGCGCGCGCTCGGAGCGTGGGCAGCGAGCATCCTCATCGACATCGACCATTACCTGTGGTTCTCGGTACACGAGCGGCAGGTCAGCCCGCGTCGCGCCGTGCGTTTCTTCAACCAGCCGGATGCGCCGCACCACCCCGCCACGCGCGTGCTGCATCATCCAACGACGCTCCTGGCGGTCGCGTTGCTCGGTACTCGGCGCCGGGCGGCTCTGCCCGTGGCATTGGGCATGGCGTTCCATGTCGCGCTCGACGTGCAGCACGAACGGCGGCTTCGGGACATGCGCACGTCGGCCATGCGCCGCGATGACTTCACGTGTCAGGCCTGTGGCGTTCCGGGGCGGCCCGTCACGTCGCACGTGTGGCGTCAACCACGACTGCTTCCCTCCTACCGGATGCAAGACGTCGTCACGCTGTGCACCAGCTGTCATGAGGCCGCGCACGCGGATGCTTGACGTCCGCCTGGTGCCGCCTCCCCTTGTCCGAGCGCTGCGCGGGCACACCGTTGGACTGCGCATGGCTGCCGGCCTTGGCGTCGGAGCGTTGCTGGTCGTCGCCTTCTTGAAGATCGTCGGCATCGGTGGCGTGCTCCAGAGGCTGCAGCACCTGGACATCACCCTGGCCCTGCTCAGCGGCGCCGTCTTTCTCGGTGCCTGGGCGGTGCGCGCTCTCCGCTGGCGCTGGTTCCTGGCGCCGTACGTGGTCAGCATTCCGCGCGCGATCGGAATCTATCTGGTTGCCATCTTCATCAACTGGCTTCTTCCCATGCGCGGGGGCGAGTTCGCCAAGAGCCTGCTGCTGCGGCACTCGAACGACATCCCTGTCAGCGCCTCGCTGCCAACCGTGACGATGGACAAGGCGATGGACCTGCTCCCTGCTGTGGCGCTCATCGCGTTGCTCCCGATCGCGCATCTGCCCATGACGCAGCCAGTCTGGATACTCCTGCTGACCATCGTCGGCGTCCTGACGTGCGTTGCGATCGTGCTCGTGTTTGCGGCATGGCGCCGCGATCGCACCTTGGCGTGGCTGACTCGGAGCGTCGCCAGGATCCTTCCCGCGAGCGTGCGCCCGAACGTGGGTGCATTCGTGGTGCGCTTCACCGACACGATGCTTACGCTCGTGCGCCGGCCTCGACTCCTGATCATCACGGCCGCCTACACAGCGGTCGCCGTCGCGCTCGACGCGCTGTTCTGCTATCTCGCGTTTCGAGCCGTTGGAGCGGCGATTGCCTTTCCGGTCGTGCTCTATGGCTACACGCTGTACAACCTCGCATACATCCTCCCTACACCTCCGGGCCAGGTCGGCAGCAACGAGGTGATGGGCCTGCTGGTCTTCTCCGGCATGTTTGGCGTCAGCCGCTCCGCGGTTGGTGCGATGTTTCTCTTCTCCCACCCGTGGACGGCTGCTCTGATGGTGGCGTGTGGCCTCCTGTGCTTGAGCGCAATGGGGTTGACCTTGCTCGGCACCTTCAGCCTGGCACGCAGTCGAGTGACCGTCGCCGAAGAGACCGCGACGTGAGGCAACGATGACGTCGCTGGTGACAGGAGCGACCGGGTTGCTCGGCAGCCATCTGACGGACCTGCTGGTGGCGCGTGGCGAGCGGCCGCGTATCCTGGTGCGGCCGGGGGAGTCACTGGACGGGCTCGCGCACGCGGGCGTCGACGTGTGCTGGGGCGACATGACGGACGCGGCATCGCTGGAGATCGCGGTGCGGGATGTCGACCGAGTCTTTCACTGCGCGGCGAGGACCGGACCTTGGGGCCCGCCGGCCGAGTATCGCGCCGTCAACGTGTGGGGCCTCGAGACGCTCTTGGGCGTCGCCCTCACCGCCGGTGTACGCCGCTTCGTGCATGTCAGCTCGATCACGGTGCACGGCAACGACGTGCGCGGCACGGCTGATGAAACAGCGCCGATGCGCGTGGAGCCCAATCCGTACAGCCGATCCAAGGTCGCCGCTGAACGGCTGCTGGCGCGCGCAGTGCGTGAACGCGGCGCTCCGGTGACCATCGTGCGTCCGGGATGGATCTACGGGCCTCGCGACACCGCGAGCTTCGCCCGGTTCGCGGCGCTGATCGAACAGAGACGGATGATCGTCATCGGCCCCGGAACGAACCACGTGCCGCTGGTGTTCGCTCAGGATGCGGCGGCGAGTCTGCTTCTGGCGAGCGAAGCTGCGCACGCAGTGGGCAGGGAGTACGTGATCGTCAATGACGAGCCCGTCACGCAGCGCGACTTCCTCGACGCCATCGCGACGGAGCTCAACGTCGCTCCGCCCACTCGCCATCTGCCGTACCGGCTCGCCGTCCTCCTGGGTGCGACAGCTGAGGCGGGAGCCCGCCTCACGCGAAGGCGGCAGCCGCCACCGCTCATGCGGTACGGAGTGAACCTGCTCGGGGGAGAGAACCGGTTCGTCATCACGCGAGCGAGGCGGGAGCTGGGATTCTCTCCGCAGGTCCGTCTGGCCGAGGGTGTCAAGCGCGCGGTCGAGTGGTTTCGCGCAGGTCATGAAGCGCTGGCGGCGTAGCGGCGAGAGCGGAACGATGAATGTACTGGTCACCGGTGGCAACGGATTCGTAGGGCGACATGTGGTGGCTGCTCTCCAGGAGCGGGGTGACCGCGTTCGCGTGCTTGCTCTGCCTGGCGAGGAAACGTCGTGGCTCGAGACGCGTGGCGTCGACGTCCGTCGAGGCGATGTCCGGCAGCCAGAGACGCTTGCCGAACCCGTGCGCGGGGTGCAGAAGTTGATCCATCTGGCGGCCATGATGGATGTGTGGCGCCCGATCCGTGACTACCGCACTGTGAATGTGAGCGGCACCGAGAATGTGTGTCGCGCCGCGCTGACGGCCGGCGTTAGACACCTTGTACACATGAGCTCATCGAGCGTCTACGGGATGGGGAATGGGCGCCCGGTCGACGAAGACTTTCCCCTGGCCCCGTTCAAGGATCCCTACCCCGTCTCCAAAGCCGAGGGCGACGCGTTGGTGCAGCATATGATCGCCGAGCACGGCTTGCCGGCCGTCATCGTCCGACCCGACCAGATCTTCGGTCCCGGCGACCACCTTCACTTCGCTCACATGGCGGACAGAATCGCCCGTGGACGGAGCGTCATCGTCGGATCAGGACGCAACGCGATGCCGTTCGTGTATGTCAGCGATGCGGTGCAAGGGCTGCTGCTCGCGCTCGACAACGAACGTGCACTTGGCCGGGCGTTCAACATCACGAATGACGAGCGCCTCACGCAGCAAGAGCTGCTCGCAGCGATTGCAAGCGAGGTCGGCGCCGAGACGCCCCGGCTGCACCTCCCGTTTCGCGCCCTGTACATCGCCGGCTGGCTGGCTGAACGAGTAGCCGGCTTCGCCGGCTCCGGACGCCGTCCACCCATCACACGGCTCGGCGCCGCGTTCTTCGGGACCGACAACCGGTATTCGATCGACAGAGCCCGGCGAGAGCTTGGTTACAGGCCACGCGTCGGGCTGCGCGAGGGCGTGCGGCTGGCCGCTCTGTGGTACCGGCATCGCAACCCATCTGGGACGACATCTGCTCGCGCGACCACGCCCGCGGTCGAGTGGGTGGCCGGAGAGAGGTGAAACCGGTGCCCAAACCGTTGATCGGAGAGGTGGCGATCGTGACGGGCGCCAGCTCGGGCATCGGCGCCGTCACCGCCCGAGTGCTGGCCGCGCGCGGAGCGAGCGTCGTGCTCGCCGCCCGGCGGCGCGCCGAGCTGGAAGCGCAAGCCCGGGCGATAGAGGCCGACGCGGGCCAATCGATTGCGGTTCCCGTCGACGTCGCCGACCCCGACCAGGTGGCCCGGCTCGTCGAGCGGGCTCTCGCCGCGTTCGGGAAGGTCGATGTGCTGGTGAACAACGCTGGGATCAATTGGTCGCGTCCGCTGGCTCGCAGCGACGCCGACGACATCGTCCGGGTGGTCGGCATCGATCTCCTGGGCGCCATGGTGCTCACGCGTGCCGTCCTGCCCGGGATGCTCGACCGGCGCCACGGCGCGATCGTCTCGGTTGGATCGCTGTCGGGGCGTGTTGCGATGGAGCCGCTCTACTCTGCCGCGAAGTACGGCCTGCGCGGTTTCTCGCTGTCATTGCGGCGTCAGCTCGCCGGCAGCGGTGTGTCGGTGTCGCTCGTGTCGCCGGGGAACATTCGCACCGCAATGACGGGTCATCTGCAGGCCCGGTTGCCCGAGCCCGATCTGGTGGCGACGACGATCGCAGATCTCGTCACGCGCCCGCGTCGTGAGGTTGTTGTGCCACGAAGGCACTACGTGATCGCTTGGCTCGAGGAGGCACTTCCCGGCTTGGCGGATCTGGCATATCGCCGGCGCCACTGGTCGCCGGTGTCGTAGAGGAAGAGACATGAACGTGCTGATCACCGGGGGCAACGGCCTGCTCGGCCGCCATCTCGTACCGGAACTTCAGGGGCGCGGCGATGCAGTGCGAGTGCTCACGCTTCCGGATGAAGACACCTCGTGGCTCGATGAGCGTGGCGTCCCGGTGGTTGCCGGTGACGTCCGCCGGCCCGAGACGCTGGTTGCTCCCATGCGTGGGGTGGAAGCGGTGCTGCACCTCGCCGGCATGATGGGCGTCTGGCGGCCACTCGCCGACTACCGTGCGGTCAACGTGACGGGCGCAGAGAACGTCGCCCGGGCGGCTCTGGCGGTGGGCGTGCGTCGCTTCGTCCATGTCAGCTCGTGGACGGTGTACGGCATGAACCTGGGAAGACCCGCCGACGAGGATTTCCCGCTCAGGCCGTTTCATGAGCCATACGCCGTCACCAAGGCCGAGGGCGACCGTCTGATCCAACGCCTGATCCGTGAAGCCGGACTGCCGGCTGTCATCATCAGGCCGGGCACGTTTTTCGGTCCCGGTGACCGGCTGCATTTCGGGCGAACAGCGGATCGCCTGCGCGCCGGCAGGGGCCTCATCGTGGGCTCCGGCCGGAACGCCCTGCCATTCGTGTACGTGAGCGACGTGGTCCAGGGGCTCCTGCTGGCGCTCGACGTCGACGCGGCGACGGGTCATGCGTACAACATCGCTCACGACCAACCCCTCACCCAGCAGCAGTTCCTCAACACGGTTGCGGCCGCAACCGGTGCCAAGCGACCGTCGCTCCACGCGCCCTACAACGCGCTGTACGTCGCTGGGTATGCGGCGGAACGTCTCGCCGCCCTGACCGGCTCTCGCCGGCAGCCGGTGTTGACCAGGCTGGGCGTCAAGGTCTTCGGTAGCGACAACCGGCATGCCATTGACAAGGCGCGCCGAGAGCTCGGCTATGCGCCTCGCGTCGCGCTGCGTGACGGTGTCGTCCGTGCTGCGGAGTGGTACTTGCAGCAGGGCTCGTCCGCAAAGCTTTCCGTAGCGGCGGCGGGTGCCGGAATCACGGTTTGACTTCGAAAAAGGGACCCGCCAAAATATCGGGTAGTTCGAGCAACAGGAAGGGATTTGTCGGTGTTGCCGTGGCGTAGTCGGCGCAAGCTGACGTTTCCGGCTAGGGTCATCGTCCTGCTCGCCGGCGCGACACTCGCGCTCGCCCTGGTCGGCTCGACTATCGATGGTGGCGGCTCACAGGCGACCTCCGCGTCCCCCGGCGGGAGCGGGGTCGAGATTCTCCCGGGCCGCGTGGTGCACGTCGGCGCCCCGCAGACGTTTGCGACCTCGACGCCTTCGGCTGAGGGCCTCTCCGTGCCGGTAACCCTGCAGAACGTGAGCGGGCGCCCGCTCATGGCGAAGGCGGCGGACTTCCTTTTAATGGCAGAAGGGGACACGTTCAGCCAGGTTGGCGCCCCGGCCCCGGCCGGTTCCCTCTCGGGTCAGATCGCGCCGGGAGCGTCGCGCGCATCGACACTCACCTTCTTGGTGCCACCGGCGGCGGTCCCCGCGGCCAGCATCCTGTACCACTCGACCACCGACGGCGTGACCGGCTTCATCCGATTCAACTCGACGACGGGTGTGCCGCCGGGGGCGTCTACCACGCGGGCAGCCGCCGGGTCCGTAACGGCCGCCGCTACCACGACCAACACGGTCGAGGACAACTTCACGCGGGCGAACCAGGCGGGCTGGGGCACCAGCACCAACGCGGACGGCGTCGCCAATGTCGCCTGGGGCATGGACGGCAGCGGCTCGCTGACCAACGTCACGATCGCCGGCAACACCGGCCAGTACGGGTATCCGGGCACGGTCAACCAAGTCGGCATCGCCTCTGCGGGCGGCACCAGCCATAACGGCGGCGATGCCCTGGTGCAGTTCTCGGTCAGCGCGGTGGGACACGTGACCCCTTACGTGGTGGAGAACGCCTGCGCCGACAAGTCCTGCTACTACGGCGCTCGGATGCACACATCCCAGCACCTGCTGGAGGTGGCCCGGCGCATGGCCGGAGGCACGGGCATCCTGGCCTCGGTCGCCTTCACGCCGACGGCGGGCACGCTCTACTGGATGCGGCTCGACGTCGTCGTGGGGAGTGGCAGCGACACCATCCGGGCCAAGGTCTGGGCCGACGGGGCGGCCGAGCCCAGCTGGATGGTCAGCGCGACCGACCTCCTCCCGCTGGCAGCGAACCTCTCGGGCACCGGTGGGTCCTGGGATCAGGCGGGCCCTGGCGAGACCATGAACTACCACTGCTACGCCTACGCGAGCAGCGGCCTGGCGACGGGGTGCGGGCAGAGCGGCACTCCCACACCGACGCCCACGCCCACGCCGACCCCCACGCCCACACCCACACCAACTCCAACATCCACACCCACACCGACACCGACACCCGGACAGCTGGCTCTGCTTCGGGCGAAGATCTGGGCGGCCGGCACGACGGAGCCGGGCAGCTGGATGGTGACCGGCGCCTCCCAGGCTGGTCCTCTGGCAGCCGAGGTGGTGGGCGCCGGGGGCTCGTGGGATCAGGCCGGCACAGGCGAGGCCATCAACTACTCGTGCTTCGCATATGCGACAGGCACTGCGGCTGCGCCGTGCGGCGGCGGTGCTGGCATCAACACGATCGAGGACAACTTCACCCGGGCGAACCAGGCGGGCTGGGGCACCAGCACCAACGCGGACGGCGTCGCCAATGTCGCCTGGGGCATGGACGGCGGCGGCTCGCTGACCAACGTCGCCATCGCAGGCAACACCGGCCAGTACGGGTATCCGGGCACGGTCAACCAGGTCGGCATCGCCTCTGCGGGCGGCACCAGCCATAACGGCGGCGATGCCTTGGTGCAGTTCTCGGTCAGCGCGGTGGGACACGTGACCCCCTACGTGGTGGAGAACGCCTGCGCCGACAAGTCCTGTTACTACGCAGCCCGGATGCACACATCTCAGAACCGACTGGAGGTTGCCGAGGGCTCCGGCGGAAACACGAGCGTTGTTGCAGCTGTGCCATTCACTGCGTCCGCAGGCCACTCCTTTTGGATGCGCCTCGACGTGACCTATGTGTCAGGCTCGTTCAACGAGCACGCCGCCAATGGGGTCGGGGATCCATGGGGCACCGCGGTGGACGGAGCAGGCAACGTCTGGTTCGCCGAACCGGGCTGCGACTTCGGCAGCGGCTGCAGCTCATCGACACCACCCGGTCAGATCGGTGAGGTGATAGCTGCGACGGGTTCCGTCAATCTCTATCCGCTGCCGAATCTCACCAACAACCAGCCCCTCTTCGTGGCATTGGACGGGATGGGCAACGTCTGGTTCACCACGCCGAACAACGACATGATCGGCGAGTTCAACCCGCTCACGCACAGCTTTGTTGGCCAATGGGCCGTCACGCCCGGCACAGGCCCTTGGGATCTGACCTTCAACAAAGGTGTCATCTGGTACAGCGAGCACTATGTCAGCGCGGTGGGCGAGTTCAATCCGGCTGCGCACACGCACGCCGACTTCCAAACGCCAACCGGAAGCAGTAATCCTTATGGCATCGTCGGTAATGACCCAGCCAACGGCAACCTGGTCTGGTTCACCGAGAACAACGGGAACGTTGCGCGCATCGGCGTAGTCGACACCGCCAACGGCAACGCCATCGCCGAGTACCTCATTCGCTCGGTCTTACCCGGTTCATCGCTGACGGCTCACAGCATCGCGCTCGACGCGCAAGGACATCCATGGTGGACGGAGGGATGGGTGCACGACATCGGCACGCTCAATCCTGGTGGAGGGACTCCCGGTTCGTGTGGGACCGCGAGTGGAGACTGCCTCGGCGTGAGCGAATATGCACTGCCGACCGGCGGGTGCAGCGGTTCACATGTCTCTGGCATCCACATCACGAGCTCAGGATCGGTGTGGTCGGATGACTCGCTGTCCGCGCAGCTCTTCAGCTTCGACCCGAGCGCGGGCCAGTTCTCAGGCTATGCACTGACCAACTGCGGTGCGCACCCGCACGACGGTCTCAATGTGGACTCATCGAACCACCTGTGGTGGGACGAGGAGTTCGCCAACAACATTGGCAACTTGATCCCCTAGCGGCTTTCGCCAATAGGCGATCGACTCGCCCGAAACGCGACGGATGGGAGCCGATGCGGCGCGCGGGTCGGATCGAAGAGCACGTAGACTGCGGGCCGGAGGTGACGCCCATGTTTGCATCGGTCGACGACATCGCTCCCCACGTCCTCATGGAAGGTATCCACGCGCGGCCTGTGCACGGCGACCAGATCACACTTGCTATCGTCGAGCTCGGCCCCGGCATTCGCATGCCGGAGCACCGTCATCTCAACGAGCAGGTCGGCGTGGTGCTGCGCGGAGAGTTCACGTTCACTGTCGGCGGAGAGACGCAGGTGCGCCGGCCTGGTGACATGTGGGTGATTCCATCGGACGTGCCGCACAGCGTCGACGCGACCGGTGACGCAGGGTGCACGCTCGTCGAGACCTTCTGCCCGCCCCGAGGAGACTGGGCCGACACTCGCCGCGAGCCTCCGGCTCGAGGAGTGTGGCCGCCGCGCTGAGCGGCGTCAGTAGTACGCAAGAACACGCGCCAAGCAACGCAAGTTTCCCCGGATTCCGGTCGTTGGTCGTCGTAGAACCACGTGAACCGGGGAGGCGTTTCCTTGCGATCCCATCCGAGCCGCGGACACTTCGGCCGCATCGCCGTGCCGATCGGAATTCTTGCCGCCCTCACCGGCACCTTCGCCTACACGTCGAGTAGTCCGCATAGATCCATCAGCCAAGGTTGTCCCACTGGGACCCGCACAGAAGCACAGGACGGCGCAGCGGCAGATGCATGCCGGCCGCTGGGCGGTCCGGAAACAATTGGCGACCTCGCCGCGAGATACAGCATGGAGGTGGCCCGCCAGGCAGCCCCGTTCGACTCGACGGCGCCCGGCGCATACGACGCGGCGGTGGCACAAGCCGCGCAACTGCCAACGACGACGCACAGCTGGTCTCCCTACGCCCCCGCCCCGCTGTGCGCTGCCCCGACCACCAGCTCGACGGTGTGTCCCCCCGCCGGAGCGGCCAACGGAAGCTACGGAAGCGACCCCACGGCCGGGTCGGGTGTGGGCAAGCTCGGCTTCCGGACCCTCTCGGGACGGATCACGAGCTTCGCGACCGATCCAGCGAACGCATTGCATCTCTGGGCATCCCCGACGGCGGGCGGTGTCTTCGAGAGCACGGACGGGGCCGTGACGTGGAAGTCGGTTGGCGATCGCCTGCCCACCCAGGTGGTGGGCGCGATCGCATACGACGCTCCTCGGCACACGCTTCTGGTCGGGACTGGCGATAACTCATTTGGCGGCGACGGCATCAGCGGCCACGGGCTCCTGTTGAGCACGAACGACGGCAGCACCTGGAGCCGCGCCGCGGGAGTCCCTGACCTCGCGCTGAGCTTCCGCATCGTCGTCTCCCCGGCTGATCCAACCGGCAAGACCATCTACTTCGCCAGCAGCAAGGGTCTCTTCCGGTCGTGCTTCTTCGCCAGCATCGTCTCCGACGTCGTGGTGAAGGGATCCAAGTCGAGCAACGCGCCGGCAGGCGCCGTGATGGCGGTGGTCGGTTGGCGTGCCGGCAGCCGGGGTGACACCAACCCCGACGGCTCAAAAAACATGAGTTGCACGCTGAACGGCGCGACGACGCAGTGCATCCAGGCACCTCGCGACGGCGTGTACATCTCCAGCAGTGGCGCGCCAGGAAGCTTCACGTATCAGGATCAACCGACGGCACCCTCGACCAACGGGTTTGCCGCCAATCGGTTTGTCGGACGCACCGCGTTGGGTATCGCCCATGGCGCCGGCCAGAACAACGACGCCGTCTACGCGCTCGTCCAGGATGCGCAGAAATTCCAGGGATGCCTTGACGTGCTGGACACAGCATCAAGCCCGGCGTGCAGCACCACGGTGAATGGTGAGACGTACGCGACGGTGCTCGATGGGATGTACGCCAGCTACAACTTCGGCCACAGCTGGACGAAGATCATGGACTTCACGCAAACGAAATATCCAGGCACCAACAGCAGCCTCATCGGTCAACCCGGGTACAGCCCCGGAGTCCAGGCTTGGTACAACCTCTGGGTCGACCCGGACCCCACAGTCAAGGACGCAAGCGGCAATCCGCAGCGCGTCGCCTTTGGCCTAGAGGAGATCTGGGAAAACAATCTGACGGTGCCCGGCGTCCTCAGCACTGCCTACACCCTGCAGCCGCCCGCTCCCGCGCCGTGGCACGTTGTTGGCCGCTACTGGAATGCGTGCACCGTCCTCAGCACCGGCGTTCCCTGCAATCCCGATCTCAAGTCAAACCCGATACCCGGGACAACCACCCACCCTGATCAGCATGCTTCCTTGTTCGTGCCAGATGCCGCCGGCGGCGGTGTGACCCTCTATGCAGGAAGCGACGGTGGGGTGTTCAAGCAACACGTCGCCAGTGGTTCGGATTTCACCAACGACCAGTGGGGCGACGGCCAGAATCTCGGGCTCAACACGCTGCAACCCTACGACGCGGAGATCGCCAAGGACGGCACCGTCGTGTCGGGCGCACAGGACAATGGCGAAGACAAGATCGCCCCGGATGGACACATCTACGAGATCTATGGTGGTGACGGCTTCTACAACACGATCGACCCGAACAACAGCCAGAGCATCATCGAGGAATACACATACGGAGCGAGCAGCCTGACCAATGACGGCGGCGCCACCTGGTTCAACATCTCCCCGGGGTGCGATTCGTCGAACTCGCTCTTCGCAACACCGATCGAGCAGGATCCGACCACACCGGGTCACGTGATCGAAGGATGCACGCAGATCCAGGAGGCGACCAACGCCTACGCCAATCCTTGCGCTGTCCCCCCCGGAGCGCCTGCAAACCAGTGTGTGCTCAACAACGTCCCATTCACCGTCGCGTTCGATCTGGGCACGGCGCCATCTGGGCAAACCAACAATATTCCGTCCGCCATCGGCGTCCGGGGCAGCAACATCTACGTCGGCTTCTGCGGATATTGCGACGTGGTCACCGGCGGACTCCCCTTCCACAGCGGCATCGCCACGAGTGTCGGTGGTTGGCACATCATCAGCAACCCGCTCTGCGCCAACTGCGGGACGCCGGATGGCACACTGCCACAGCGCTACATCACATCCACACAGCTTGATCCGGTTGATCCCAACACCGTGTACGTGTCGATGGGTGGGTACGGACGGCGTTGGATCCCACCAGGAGCGATCGGCGATGCAGTCAATCGCGTGGGAGACGGCCACCTCTTCGTCTCGCATGATGCGGGAGTCCACTTCACCAACATCTCCGGCAATCTGCCTGATGCGCCGGCAAACTGGACGGTCATCCGCGGCGGGGCGCTCTATGTGGCAACCGATGTGGGTGTGTTCACGTCCAGCACGACAAGTCCCGGCAGCTTCTCGAGATTCGGTACGGGGCTGCCGGCGTCGCCGGTGTTCACGCTGCGACTGAGTCCGGCCAACGACGCCTTGATGATTGCAGCGACGTACGGGCGAGGCGTCTACAAGGTGACCCTTCACTAACGGCGCGCGGTTTGCGTGGACAGGAGCCCGGCCAGCCACCGGCCGGTCAGCCACCGGCCGGTCCGCTCATCGACAGGCTTCGTGCAGTCAGAGACACGCATCTCAACTATCGCCGCCGCGCTGCGCTGCGCATCTTCGTGTCCTTCATCGTCACGTTTGGCCTGATCCGGCTGCTGACGTACTCGATCCATCGCAATCTGGGACCGTTTCATGACATCACGATCGGTGGAGGCGCCAACGGCACGTTCCACATCCATCACTACTTGTGGGGCATCCTTCTCGTCTGCGTTTGCGGCCTCCTGGCTCTCAGCCTGGACGCAGCGCGGTGGCACCCTGTCCTCGCCGTGCCATTCGGCATCGGCTTGGCGCTCATCCTCGACGAGTTCGCGCTGTTGCTCCAGCTCAAAGACGTCTACTGGGCCGCGCAGGGACGCGTCAGCGTCGACATCGGACTCCTGACGGCAGCCTGCCTCGGTGTGTATTGCGCCGGTCCGACCTTCTGGCACGCCGTCGTGCGCGAGTTGAGAGGCGGTTGAGCGCCGCACGCGCGCCGACCCGCTATGGTTGCGCTGCACACGAGGCCCAGACCGTGACATGCGAGGAGATGCGAACCATGCGCCCTGAACAGATCGAGACGGCGCTTCGCGCCCGCCTGCAAGGCCGCTGGCTCCTTGATCATCCCTTCTACCGCCGGTGGACGGCCGGCGAGGTGAGCGTCGACGAGCTGCGCGCGTACGCGGCGCAGTACCGCCACTTCGAGGCCATGGTGCCGTCACACCTGCGCGCTGTCGCGCGTACCGCCGACCACCCGCCGCTGCGCGAGCAGGCGCTGCGCAACCTCGCCGACGAGGCGGGTGGCACGCCCACGCACCTCGAGCTGTTCGAGCGCTTCGCCTCGGCCCTCGGCGCGCCCGTGCACGCGCAGCCGAGCCCGGCGATGACACGCCTTCTCGAAACATACCGCGCCACGACCGTCGCCGGCGCTGCCGCAGGGTTCGCCGCACTGC
>VBGJ01000026.1 GCA_005880445.1 Chloroflexota bacterium
TGTGGTCGCCGTGCTCGATGAGTGCCGCATCACCGGTGTCGAGCGCCTGCTGCCACGAGACCACGAAGCCGTCGTCGGACGGTTTGTCCTGACCCTCCATCACGACCACGCGGCGCAGCGCGGGCAGGTGGTCGCGCACCTCGAGCACCTTGTCGCGAATCGTCGTGTTCCCAACCAGCACGACCTTGGACTCGGAATGGCCGAGAACGTATCGCGCCTGGTCGGCGCTCAGCGTGAGATATATGGGAACGGGACGCGCGCGAACCGAGAGGATCCCGATGTCGGAGATGTGCCATTCGGGACGATTCCCCGCCCAGATGGCCACGTGCTCCTGCTCCGCAACGCCCTGGCTGAGCAGGTACGCGGACCAGCGCCGGGCTGCAAGGCCGAACTCCGCCCACGAGATTCCCTGGTATCGATCACCGGCCCTGAAGTACAGCGCCTTGGCCGTCCCGCGCGTGGCCACCTGGCGGTGGAACCCCTCGACCACAGTGGCGCCCGCGGCAGGTGCCGGCCGTGCGTGCGGCGCCATCTGCGTGGCCATGGGGCGACGAGAATGCCACATGCGCGTCTGGTAGCGTGGCGCTGATGGTCGTCGGGACTCTCACGGTCACGCTCCAGGTGCCGGCGAGCACATCGCTGAAGGAGAAGCGCCAGGTAATCCGCTCACTGACGGCGCGGCTGCGCCAGGCGTTCAACGCTGCGGTGGCCGAGGTGGGCGATCAAAACCTGTGGCAGTCGGCCGTGATCGGCGTCGCCTGCGTCAGCGCCGACGCGCGTCACGCGGACGAGATGTGCCAGAAGATCCTGCGTTTCATCGACGGCAACGCTGACGCGCTGGTGCTCAACTCACGCTTCGAGCTGCTGCACTTGTGACCGACGAGCTCATCGCGGCATACGAGGCGACGTTGCCGTTCACGCTCGACGAATTCCAGCGCGAGGCAATCGCAAAGCTGGAGCAGTCGCGAGGTGTGCTCGTCAGCGCGCCGACTTCGAGTGGCAAGACGGTGGTGGCCGAGTATGCGATCTGGCGCCGGCTCAGCGCCCCGCACGCGCTCCGGCGGCCGCAGGGGACGCCGCAGGACGTCATCTACACCACGCCGCTCAAGGCGCTCAGCAACCAGAAGTTCCGCGACCTCGGCGAGCGGTACGGCACGGAGCGCATCGGGCTCGTCACCGGAGAGCACACCATCAACGACTCGGCTCCGGTCGTGGTCATGACCACCGAGATCCTGCGCAACGTCCTGTACGACGAGCCGGGACGCGTCGACCGCGTGGGCGACGTCGTGCTCGACGAGGTCCATTACATCGATGACTTCCCCCGCGGCACCGTCTGGGAGGAGGTCATCATCGAGGCACCGCATCACATCCGCGTGATCGGGCTCTCGGCCACCATCAGCAACGTCGACGAGGTGGCCGCGTGGATGACCGGGCTGCGCGGCCCCATCGCAACGGTGACACGCACGGAGCGCCCGGTGGCGCTCGAGATGTGGCTGGCGGTCGACAACTCGCTCCATCCGCTCTTCGATCCCAAGGGCAACGCCGACCGGCGCACGCTGGAGCTGGCGCAGACCGACGTCCTGCGTGACCCACGCTGGCGATACGCACGGCGTGCGCCCGACAACGACCTGTTGCGCATCATCGAGGAGCTGGCCCGCCGCCGGATGCTGCCGGCCATCTACTTCATCTTCTCGCGCCGCGGCTGCCGCGAGGCGCTGGCTCGCTGCGATCTCCACAACCTCGACCTGACGACAGCCGACGAGAAGCACCAGACCGACCGTTTTCTGCAGCAACGGCTCACGGCGCTGACGGATGACGATGAGCGGCGCGTCGTGACCGATGCCCTGCCGGCGAGGCTGCTGCACCGTGGTGTGGCCATGCATCACGCCGGCATGCTGCCGTACGCGAAGGAGACGGTGGAGCACCTGTTTCAGCGCGGTGCCATCAAGGTGGTGTTCGCCACCGAGACGCTGTCGCTCGGGCTGAACATGCCGGCCCGGTCGTGTGTGATCTCCAGCTTCACAAAGTTCGACGGCACCGCGTTCGCGCCGCTGACCAGCAGCGAGCTGACGCAGCTCATGGGCCGCGCGGGACGCCGCGGCATCGACACCCTCGGCCACGGGGTGATCCTCAAGGAAAGCGACGTCGACGTCCGCGACATCTACGACGCCGCGCTCTCTGGCGAATTCGCCGTGGCGTCCAAGTTCGCGCCGACCTATGGGATGGTGCTCAGCCTGCTGCGCACGCGCACCGCAGCCGAAGCGGAGGCGCTGCTCGACAAGTCGTTCGGGCAGTTCCAGTCGGCGCGTCAGCTGGAGCACTGGGCGCACCGCCGGGCCAATCTCGAAAAACAGCTTGTGGATCTCAAGCGCCGCCGGTTCCGCCATCCACGTGTGCCGTGCACGGAGCGCACGCTGACGCAGTTCCTGCACGCGAGCTCGGAGCTGACCGACGTGCACAACGCGCTGCGGCGGCAGCGGCGCGAGCATTGGCGCAGCGGCCGAGGACGTTCTGGGCGCGGCGGCACGGATCCCGGTCAGCGGTATGAAGCGCTGAAGCGGCGAGCCAACACGCTGCAGCGGCGCGTCAACGACTCGCCGTGTCCACGCTGCCCCTACCTCGCCGAGCATCGTGCCCATCGCCGTCAAGTGGAGGACACGGCGCGTACGCTCGAAGGCGGCGAGGCGGAGTTGGAGCACGCCCAACATCGGTTCACGCGCGAGTTCAGAGCGCTGCGGGCCGTGTTGCGCGAGGCCGGATTCCTCGACGGCGACGCCCCAACCGCTCTGGGGCTGCTCGCCGAGGGGCTGTACGGGGAGAGCGCGCTGATCGTCGCGAACGCCATCGCCGCCGGGACCCTCGAGGGCCTACGGCCGGAGGAGCTGGCCGGGACCCTGGTCATGCTCGTCGCAGAAGACCGCGGACGCGAGCGGCCACCGGCTTCGCGTCGCCGCTTCCCCACAGCCCGGGTGGAGCAATGTCATCGCGAGCTGCGCTCGGCGCTGCGCCGTCTCGAGGCCGTCGAGGCAGAGCACGGTCTGCACACCCTGGCGCCCCTGTCGCTCGACTACGTGAGCCCGGCGTACCGGTGGGGTCTCGGCGAGGACCTCACCGACATCGAGCCGCCCGCGGGCGCCGACGTGGGTGATGTGGTGAAGGCGGTCAAGTCCCTGTACTCGCTGCTGCGCCAGATGGAACAGGCTCTGCGCGGTCACGCGCTCCATCAGGTGGTGCAAACGACGAGGGAGCGCATCGAGCGGGACTTGATCCGCCGGGTGTGACGCCGACCGTAGGCCGGCGCGCGCCTCAGGGCCGGTTACACATCGAAGATCGCTTGCCTCCAAAGCCAGGCGGCGTGATAGGATGCCGCGCAATGCGCAGCCCTATTGCCGTCGCACCCCAGACCATGATGATGCGCCGCGGAGGTTTCTCGACGTAGCGGCGCCCACGCCCACGTCGTGAAGCCTCCCGGGTCTCGATCCGGGAGGTTTTTTCATGTCCACACTCAGCCTGCTCGAGCGTTTCGGACGGGGCTCCCCCGCTCCGTCGCGGATCCTCGGCTTGGTCTGTCGTGCGTGTGGGCACGAGACGCCGGTCGACGCGGTGAACATGTGCGAACGATGTTTTGGACCGCTCGAGGTGAGCTACGACTACGCGCAGATCGCCCGCCACCTCACCCGCGAGTCCGTGGCGGCGGGCCCGGCATCGATCTGGCGGTACGGCGAACTTCTGCCGCTCGAGCTCGATGGCGACGAGCCGGTGACGCTCGGCGAGGGCTTCACCCCGCTGGTGAGGGCTCGCAACCTCGGTGGCGAGCTCGGCCTGCGCAG
>VBGJ01000120.1 GCA_005880445.1 Chloroflexota bacterium
GATCGCCGCCTCCAGCGACACGAAGAATGTCGGCCACCGGGGCGGATTGCCGTCGGTGCGGTCGAAAATGTCCACGGGGAAGGCTGCGTTGAGCCCGCCGTCGACCATCAGCGAGTCCTGGCCGCTGAGGTGCGAGTGCAGCTTGAACGGCAGATAGAAGAAGGGAATCGCGGTGGACATCCGCACCGCGTCCGCGACCGGCACCGTATCCGGTGCGATCCCGTACTCGCGTTGCACGTACCAGGGAATGCGCACCATCCGCTGCCGCGTGATGTCGCTGGTGACCACGACCAGCCGGTAACGGCGCTCGGGCGCAACGTGGGGATCCATGCCCGAGTCGGCAAGCTTCAGGTCTGCGAAGGTGTGGACGCCCCTCGCGCGCAGCTGCTCCGCGATGAAGTCGCCCAGGGCGTCACCGCGGTAGAGCGCATGATCGATCAACTCCGATAGGGCGTCGTCCACAAGCGGAATCGGCAGCCGCTTCCAGAACGTTGCGTCGAGAAAGCGCGTGTAGTCGGTGTCGAGGAGCAGCTGATGCAGCTTCGCGGCGGGGATGCCCGCTGCGGCCAGCGCCCCCACCAGCGCGCCCGACGACGTGCCCGCGATGCGCTGGAAACCGTAGCCGGCATCCTCAAAGGCAGCGAGAGCGCCCACGAGGGCTGTGCCCTTGACCCCTCCGCCTTCGAGCACAAGGTCGGCAGTCCTTGGTTCCTGGATTGCCATCGGTCCATCTTGAACGTCCAATTCGGACGGGGAGGGCCGCCGTGCGGGCGGCCCTCCCTTGCAACTACGACGAGTGCGTTCAGCAGGGGTTCGAGACAACCCCGCGGAAGTCGTTGAACAGGGTGCGCGTCGCTCCACCGCCGCCGAATATGAGGTAGGTCAGCCCCAGCAGTGAGCCGTACTGACTGTTCTGGCCAAAGTTGCTGATTTCACCTGGTGTGTCTGTGCCGAACTGCCAGGTGCACGCCCCGCCGGCAGTTGTGGTGGTGAAGAAGGGATAGAAGGCCGCCGGCGCGCCGTCGTCCGTCTGTGGGATCAGCGTGCAACCGGCGCCGCTGATACGGCTGCAGGTTGAGAACTCGATGCGCGGAAGGTCGGCTTCGAACGCCACCTGCGAGTAGGGCTGGTTGTAGCCGCTGCCCGTGAGCGGGCTGGTGAACTGGAATGGCGTCGGGTGCAGCGCCGTGTTGCCGTCCGGCCAGACCGGCTGGTACGGGACGCCGTCGAAGCCCGTGTTGGTCTCGGTACACCCCTGCACGTGGTATCTGAGCGCCTCCGAGGCCGGGAAGCAGAAGTCGTCCTCCCCCGCGCCTTCCGTCGGTTCCTGGCTGGCGCCGCTCTCCTCCGTGTTGCCGGCCGGGCAGGTGATCGGGTTGCCGCTGTTGTCGACGCCGAACGGTGTTGCGGGCACTGCCGCGCCATTGCAGTACTGGAAATGGCCGATCTCATCGGAGAACGCGACGTTGTAGCCGTGCGCCGCCCAGATCACCCGTGTGTCCGGCGATGACGTGCTGTACATGGGGTGGAATGCGTAGGGGATGGCGGTGCAGCTCGTGCCGCTGGGATCGTACTGGAACTGCGCGAAGCCGTTGGCGGGGCTGGCCGTCATCGAGCCGGACTGTCCACTCGTGACGTCGTTGATGTTCGCTTGGACGCCGTTCGTGGTGTCGTGCAGCGCGACCTGCAGATTGTCACCCGATGCCATGAAGAGATCGCGGGTCCGGTTCGGTGTGAACGTGGTCAGCGTGGAATCGAGCGGATTCGCAGGCGCCTGCGCGACTCCGTCCTTCGTCACGAAGGCGAACTCGAACGTCTCGAGCCCGACCTTGGCCAAGCACGTGGGGTTCTGGGTGGTGCCGTTGACCGGGTCCTCCAGCAGGCTGAAGATGTTCATGGCGGCGCACCACCGGACCGGGTCGCACGTGTCCGCACCGACCGCGACGGCCCACGTGGGCCACGGTACCCAACCGGGTGGGTAGAACTGCAGCTCGAGAAATGCCGTGCCGGGATGCTGAGCCAGGTTGGACCACAGCGCGCCGTTCAGCTCGAATTGGTAGGACCTCGAGAGCGGCTTCGACGGCGGAGGATCCTTCGGCAGCGTCACGTTGTACTGCATCTGGTTGCCGGAGCCCGGCGTGTTCGAATAGAAGAGCGCGGAGGGCTCGTCGTGCCCGACGTACTGGTCGTACACGTCCTGGGAGTTGGCCACGTCCGGACACACCCGGCTGTACTCGCAGTCGATGTGCATGTGCTGGGTCGACCCCGGCGCGGCTCGGGCTGGCGCTCCACCACCCGCAGCGAGCGGAAACGCGCTGATGGCGGCCATCGCTCCCACAGCCGCCCACGTCTTCCTGCCGATCATGGGCACGACCTCCTGGACTGAGGAGCCGACGTTCGCGCGCCACGATCCCCCCGCCGGTTCCCGGCGAATGAAGCGATCGGTGATGCTAGCACCGGGGAAAGCGCGCGGGCTTTGCGCTAGGCGGGAGGGAGGAGGCTGCGCGCGTCGACCAGCAGCGCGTCACACATGAGCGCCACACAACGCGAGCGCTGTCCGGCCTCCATGCTCGACGGATCGGCGTGACCGAGCCCGGCCATCAGCGCCGACACGTCCTGGATGCTCACGTCCGGCCGCACGCTTCCGGCGTCCTGCGCGCGCTTGAGCAAGGCGCCGACGGCCTCGAGCAGGTCGCTCGACACCTCCCGCTTGGCCGCGTGAAGATCGATGCCTGAGGCGGCCATCGTGTCGGCGAGGGCTTTGAAGGCGCCGGACTCGTCGCTGAGACGGCGCAGGAAGGCGACGAATGCCTCCCCCGGGTCAGGCGCCGAGGCCGCCTCGCGAGCGGCTGCGATGAGGGGCTCGATCCGAGCCACGAGCAATGCTTGGAGCAGGGCCTCCTTGGTCGGAAAGTTGCGGTAGACGGTGCCGACCCCCACGCCGGCGCGAGCAGCGATCTCGTCGACCGAAGCGTCGATGCCGTGCACGGCGAGCGCATCGTCGGCCGCACGAAGGATGAGCTCCCGGTTGCGCCGGGCGTCCGCACGAAGCGCCCGCTCGAACGCCGAACGGTCGGCGTCGGGCTCCGCTGTGTCGCTGGCGGAGGTGTTCTTGGTGTCCATGGTCATCCCGGCGGCACGCCTTTGACAAACGGAACCGTCGTTCCGTATAGTAGCTCACAAACCGGAACTGCTGCTCCGATTATAGCCCACGATGAGGAGGACGACCATGGAACCCCGGCGCACCAACCCCTGGCTCGTCCTCGTCATCGTCGGCCTGGCTCAGTTCATGGTCATCCTCGACGCCACCATCGTGAACGTGGCGCTGCCGTCGATCCAACGCTCCCTGCATTTCTCGCCCTCGAGCCTGCAGTGGATCGTCAACGGGTACACGCTGACCTTCGGCGGCTTCCTCATGCTCGGCGGCCGGGCAGCGGATCTCGTCGGACGGAAGCGGCTATTCATCATCGGCATCGGGCTGTTTTCCGCGGCCTCACTGCTCAACGGCTTCGCCGGCTCGGCCGGCGTGCTGGTTGCCGGGCGCGCGCTGCAGGGTCTGGGTGGCGCACTCGTGTCGCCGGCGGCTCTGGCCGTTCTCACCACGACCTTCGCCGAAGGCCGGGAGCGCACCGCCGCGCTCGGCGTCTGGAGCGCGGTTGCGGTCGGCGGTGGCGCCGTCGGCCTGCTGCTCGGCGGCATCCTGACCGACCTGTTCTCGTGGCCGTGGGTGTTCTTCGTGAACGTGCCGGTCGGCATATTCGCGATGTTGCTCGCGGTCAGGTTCGTGCCCGAGAGCCGGGCGACCGGGGTACGCGGCGGGGTGGACATCGCCGGCGCCATCTCGATCACCGCCGGACTGGTGGTGCTCGTGTACGCGATCGTCAACGCGCAGAGCGCGGGCTGGCTTTCGCTGACGACCATCGGCCTGGCCGCGATCGCAGGCGTCCTCCTCGGCATCTTCTTCGTGTTGCAGACCCGGTTGCGCAACCCGCTGATCCGGCTCGGCATCTTCCGGATGCGCTCGATCACCGGTTCCAACCTGGCCATGCTGTTCGTCGCCGCGGGAATGTTCGCCATGTTCTTCTTCGCGTCGATCTACGTGCAGGAGGTGCTCGGCTACAGCCCGTTGACCGCGGGGCTGGCGTTTCTGCCGGTGACCGCCGGCATCGTCGCGGGTGCCGGGCTCTCACAACAGCTGATCCGCCGCGTCGGCGTGCGCGCAGTCGGCATCGCGGGCATGTCGATTGCTGCGGTGGGTCTGCTGGTCCTCAGCCGCGTCCCCGTCGCCGGCACGTATTTGGGCGACCTGCTCCCCGGCCTGATGACGATGGCCGTCGGCATGGGTCTCACGTTCGTCCCCATCACGTTGATCGCGACGACCAATGTCGAGTCGAGCGATGCGGGACTCGCCTCGGGACTGCTCAACACGTCGCAGCAGCTCGGCGGAGCACTTGGCTTGGCGGTGCTGTCCACGCTCGCGGCGAACTCGACGTCGAACGCGTTGTCGAAGCTCGGTCATGCACCAAACGTCGCGCAGAGTGCGACGGCGCTCGTCTCCGGGTTCCACGTTGCGTTCCTTGTCGGCGCATTCCTGATGCTTAGCGGGGCTGCGTTGCTCGGAGCGACGGTGCGGCGCCGCGACGTGACGAAGATCGACACCGTCGGCGAGGTGGCCCTGGCCGCCTAGGCTTTTAGCCGTAGCTCAGCAGCTGGATCCCGCAACGACCGGGAGCGACAGCGACAGGTTGCTGAGCGTCATGGTCGAGGCCACGTTGTCCGGTCGCCAGGTGGGCGCGTCGTCCTGCGTGAGCTCCAGCCTCAGCAGATGGCCGCACGGCAGCTGCCACGCGTTCGGCCACAGCTCGAGCGCGAGCTGCAACGTGGCAGTGCCTGCGATGCCTATTTCGAGGCGATAGACGGTCCTGGAGATGACCGACTGGCCGCCTCCCGGCGTGACGTCCCACAGCCGCGCCACCAGCTCAGCGCTGCTACCGACCACGGTATCCGTGACGTTCACCACCGGCCCGCCGACCAGCGTGGACGCCGACGGCACGGGGAACGTGTAGGTGGCCTGGTTTGCATCCGTGTTCGCTGCCAGGTTGCAGAAGCTCGCGTTGGTGATCGGGTCCGATTCCGCACCCTCAGCGGTGACGACGTTGCTGCTGGCAGTGCTCTGACTCGGCGCGCTCGAGAAGCCGAGTCGCGACGTTGCGATGCTTCCGAAGCTGCTTGACGTGAAGGTTGCCAGCGTCTGGCCGCTTCCACACCGCGTCGTGTCGACGGTGACAGCTGGCTGCGCCGGCGTCCGGTTCACGAGCGCGGTCTGCAGCCACGCGTTGCTCTCCCCGTGGGCTTGCTGCCAGACATCGAGCGGATTCTGCGCGTAGGAGTGCCCGACATCACCGAGGAACGCCCACACGGGGTATGCGGGATTGGCGGCCTTCAGCCGGTTGATCTCAGTCAACGGTTGCAGCGACGGGAACAGCGGGTCGGTGAGTC
>VBGJ01000121.1 GCA_005880445.1 Chloroflexota bacterium
GTCGACGGCGCCGTTACTCCGCTGAAGGACAGAGTGAGGCTCTTAGGGGTGGCACACTTGATCGTGACGGCGACCGTCGTCGGTCCGGACCCGGGGCCAGAGCTGGAGGTGAGAGTGGCTGTCTGACATGCGTTGCCGGCGAGGGGGGTGCTGCTGATGCCGGTCCAGCTGAAGCCAGACGGTACTGACACCTGCAGAGAGCCATTCATGTCGCCAGGCAGGTTGTTGGTGAACTGCAGGGAGAGCGTGTGGCCAGTGCTGCTCGTCGTGAGGAAGCCGTTCTGGCTGGGAGGCATGGCCCCCTGGCCGTCTGCCGCCGCTGCTGCGGTGTACGGACCCACATAGGGTCCACCACCGCCCACTGGCGGCGCGCCGGCTGGCACAGCACTCGATGATGTTGTGTCAGCGACCGTCCGCGCCATGTCGACAAGACCGTTACCCGTCTGACCTTGCGTCCCCGCGGGATCCGCGTTGCTTGCAATGCGACCATCGATGACGTCGTTCGTCGCCACGGGATCGACCGCCTGCTCAAATGCTGCAACACCGGCAACGATCGCGGCGGACGCGGACGTTCCCGTGACCGACGTCGCGCCGCCACCCGAGGCGAGCGTCGTGATGTCGACACCCGGTGCGGCGATGAACGTATCGGCGCCGCTGTTGCTGCCAGATGCCAGCGCATTCGACTGATCCGTCGCCGAAACGCCCATCACGTACTGATCGCCCGCGGGATACGTCGGGGTCGACACGCCGTCGTTGCCCGTCGCGGCCACCAGCACCACGCCCTTGGACCACGCATAGCTCATCGCGTCCTGCAGCGTCTGGCTGAAGTTCGGATTGCTGAAGCTCATGAGGATGACGCCGGCACCATGGTCCGCCGCCCAGATCACGCCGTTGGCGATGTCGCTGTCCTGACCGACGCCGGTGGCGTCGAGGACCTGCACCGGCATGATCGACACGCCCGAGTACGCGACACCGGCGATGTCGACCCCGTTGTCAGTCGCTGCTGCGATGATGCCGGCCATCGCCGTGCCGTGGCCGTTGGGATCGGCCGCTGGATCGGAGCCTGCAAACGCCGAGTAGCCGGGAATCAGTTTTCCGGCAAGGTCCGCGTGACCTGCGTCGACGCCGGTGTCGAGCACTGCCACCGTTGCCGTCGACGTCGGCGTGACGCTGCCGAAGACGTTGTTCCAGCCTATCGCCGGAAGCGCCCACTGACTTGAGTAGCTCGGATCGGAAGGGGATGCACGCGCAGCGCGCGTGTGGTCGATCTCGACGGAGCGCACCGCGTGATTTGCCTTGTACGCCGCAAGAGCCGCTTTCGCTCGCGCGGCGGAGACATCGACCACCAGGAGATGCAAGGCGGGGATCGACGCTCGTTCCGCACCACCACCCGCCGCTACCACCGCAGCCTGCTGACTCGCCGAAAGACCGGCGGTCAGATGCACGAGGAGCGAGACGGCGCTGCTTTGCGGCCGGGCTCCCGCTGGCTCAGTCGGCGTCAGCGAGGCCAGCGATGGACCGGACGGGACTCGCGAGTGGAGATAGCCGGCGGGCTGCGTCTTGGTTGAGGGGTGGGTGCGCGACGCGGTCTTTGGCGATGCGGTGCTTGCCGTCGCATGTCCACCACCCGGCGGGCTGCCTGGAACCGAGAGCGCCGCACTGGCGGCGATGAAACCGAGAGCAGCGACCGCTGCGCCAATCGCCAAGCACCGGCCGACGAGCACCGCTCCTCGGTGCCTCGCGCGGAACTCACTACTACGCTGTCGTTGCGTCACGACGGGTGGTCGGACGCTGCTTTGCCGCGCCCCCTCTCAGTTTCGATGTGACCCTCGCTCGATCGCCATTGATTAAGAGAGCCCCAGCGGGGGACATCCAGGGCCGCCTACGCGTCCCACAACGGAGCGTTGGCGGACAACGAACCCTCCGGCTTGAGCCCCTTAAGCCGTTTGGAGCATCCTGCGCTTATGGCGCGCCTCAACGTAGACGCACGTGTTGCACGCGAAGTGGGTCATTTGCTCTAAGCGTCAGTGGTTTTCACCGCGCCATACCCGACTGCATCGGCGTCGATCCACGTGCCACAATTCCGCGCACCCCGAGGCGGCCATCGGCGGCTGAATGGCGAGGGGCATCCGCCGCCTAGACAAGAGCGGGACCCGGAAGGAGATGCTGCGTGAAGGGAAGGAGATCAGCGTGAAAGGAATAGCTTCTGCTGCCGTCGGCATTGCCCTCGTCCTCACTGCCTTCGGCCTCGGTGAGCTTCGCGCGTCCGCTGCGACATCCAACCCCACCGTCACCGTCCTCTCCACGCGCGCGGATCTCGTCGCCGGTGGCGAAGCGCTCGTTGCCGTGACGCTGCCGGCCGGCACCACGGCGGCCACCGTCCACATGAGCCTCAACGGTCAGGACGTCACCAACGAATTCGCGGTGCGCGCCAACGGTCAATACGAAGGTGTGGTGACCAACCTGGCCGTCGGCACGAATCACCTCGTTGCCACCACCCCCACCGGCGCCGCCCAGATCACCATCACCAACCACCCAATCGGTGGACCCGTGTTCGCCGGCCCGCAGATCCAGCCCTGGACGTGCGAAGCGGGCGCCGTCGACGCGCAGTGCAACCAGCCCACCACGTACTCGTATGAGTACAAGAACGCCGTC
>VBGJ01000122.1 GCA_005880445.1 Chloroflexota bacterium
TGCCGAGGACCCAGAGCGATTTGGCAGAGGCTCGGCCCGTGACGCGCACGGTGGCGGCAGTCATGGCCCGCGGCACGTGGCCGCCGTACGGCGGAGCTGTCCACGGGGAGCTCCCGTTCATGTTGGAAAGCACGCTCGCGGCCTTCGTGCCCGTGTCGGCGGCCGCCGCGTACTGCTTGTTGATCGGATCGGTTCCGTCAAACGCCAGCGCACGGACCGAGTAGGCCGTCGAAGTGGTATCGGCCACGTTCGCCCAGTCGCCCGCGGCCGAGCTCGTCACCGTCACCGCCGCAGTGGCCGTCGCGACTGACGTGGCCGCGTTGGTGACGGTCAGCGTGAATGTCGTGCTGGCCGTCAACGGCCCAGTGGTGGTGAATCCCTGGCTGACGGATCCAATGCCGTTGTCGATCGACGCTGTGGCGCCGCTGAACTGGGCGCGCAGCATCGACTTCTGGCCCGAGCCGACGTTCGCCGGGGCGGCGTCGAAGAATGCGACCACGGGAGCAGCGACGAGCGTCGCGGACTTGGTGCCCGCAAGACTCTTGTCCGGCGTCGTGGGCTTCTGGTTCGCCTCGACCGCGCTGAGCGTCAGCATGCCCGCGGAGCTGGAGGTCCGGAACTCGAACAGGCTCTGGCAATTCGCGCCCGCGGTGTCGCATTCCACCCGCGGATTGGTGCATCCGGTCGTGAAGCATTGCGCCGAGCCAAAGCCGGCTATCGACCACGTGTACGTCATGTTCGGCCGTGCCGGAACGCGTGCCCTGTACAGCGTGCTCACGGTCAGCAAGATCTCGGGATTGTTGTCGATGGTGACCACCGGTTGCAGGGGGGCGGGGTAGACGGTGAGGGATTTGGCGGTCGCCGCCTGCGCGCCGTCGGACGGCGCATTGGTTTCGTCGAGCACCAGGTCCAACGCCGCGGTACCGTCGGCCGGATTCACCGCGTTCGGCATGAACGTGAGCGCGCTGGTCGCGGCGCCGCTGACGATCGTCGCCGCCGAGGGCATTCGCCACGCGTAGATGATCGCGCTGCGCGCCGGGACCTTGATGAGGTACGTCTTTCCCGCAGTGAGGTTGCCGTCCGTGACCACGACATTCGTGGAGGTCGTCACGGTCACGGTCTCGACGCGCGGCACGGGTCGCGCTCTCAGCGCCCGCGGAGTGCTCGCTGCGGTGACGTCGAGGGGGTTGTGCTCGACCACGGTCAGCGTGACGGGCTTGATCCCGCTCGCGACCGGATCGGGCACGAAGTCCGCGGTCGTGCCGGTGGTGGTGAGTGGATTCGTGCTGCCGACGAAAGTGCCGTTCACGATCGTCCACGAATACGTCATGTTGAGGTTCGTGCGAGGCACCGCCACCGCCGCCGTGTACGTGTATCCTTCCGTGACGTCGTCGGTCGGGATCGGGGTCGAATTGCTGCCGATGGTCATGCTCGGCTTCACCGGCTTCTGCACCACCGTGATCGTGGCAGTTCCGGGAGTGCTCGCCTCGGCGAGGGCGTTGACCTCGACGACCGTCAGGTCGAGGTTCGTCGTCGCCTGCCCCACGGTCGCGATCGCCGTGAACGTCACGGTGGCGGCGGTCGTCGTGGTGATGGTCGTCAGCCCGTTCGAGAACTTTCCGTTCGCGATGGTCCAGCGGTACGACATGTTCGCTCGCGGGGCCGCCTCGACGCCCAGGACGATCACCTGCGCGGCCGCATTGGCCGGGACGCCATCCGTCAGGGAAGCCGCGACGTTGATCGACGGTTGCGCCGGCGCCGGATATGCGGTGAGGTCGGCCTGGCTGCCGGCTGCGTCGTCGCCGATGCCGTTGATCTCTCGCACGTGCAGCGGCACGGCTCGCGTGCCGATGGTCGTCGCGAAATCGTCGACGACGAGCTGCACCTGGTTGTTCGCGCCTGGGTTGACGAGCGTACCGGCGCTCACGGTCGCGTCCGTGCCGGGCGGTGAGAGCGCCGCGTTTGCCGTCGTCCATAGATACGTCATCGCTGCGTGCGCCGGGATCGTGGCCGTGTAGGCGACGGTCGCGGTGATCTTGCCCGTGGTCACCGTGCCCGCGGGCAAGACGCGCGCGAGCGCGTAGACCGGCGCGGCCGGCGCGGGATGGACCTGCGCCGAGAAAAGGCTGGCCGCGCTCGAGTCGCCCGCCGCGTTCGTCTCGGTGACCGTGATCGTCATTTCCGCCGGCGTGTTGTCAGGGTTCGCCGCGCCGGCGATGAACGAGACCGTGTTGGTGCCAAGGTTGGTGGTCCCCCCGACGGCGCCCGGCGCGATGGTGCCATTCGTGATCGACCAGCGGTAGGTGAACCCGTCGCGGGACGCTATCTGCAGCGTGTACGATCGCGTCGCGGTACCCTTGGCGTACTTGAGCGTGCCCGAAGGCACGCCATTCAATCCCGAGAGGAACTGCGGCGCCGCCGCCGCCGGCACCACCGTCACCGCAATGGTCCCGTCCAGCGCCGCCGTGGTTGCGTCGGTTTCGGTGACTTTGATCTGGAGCGGACCGACGGGGCCGGATGAGAACTGGATCGAGTTGGTGCTGCCGTCGAAGCTGAACATGCCGGAGGAGCCTCCGGCGCTCGCGATGCTGGCGCCGTTCGTCACCGACCAGCGATAGACCGCCTTGGGCTTCGTGCTGACGAAGGCGGTGTAGATGCCGCCAGTCGTCATCGTCGCTGGCGCCACGACCATCGGAGCGGTCCCCGTTCCCACCAGGGGCGCGGCGACACCGGAGGTAGTCACTCCGGCGGCGGTTCTGGCGCTGACCGTGATCACCGCCCTTGCGCCCGTCGTGGGCCCGCCGACGAACTTGATTGAGTTGCTCTGGCCGCCATCGATGATGGCGGCGCGGCGATCGCGTTCACCATCGCGTCACCGGTCGCGGTGCTGTCGCCGGCGGCATTGGTTTCCGTGCAATGGACCGTGACCAGCCCAGGTTGCGCCGGCGCCAGGAACGTCGCCGACGCTCCGGAGTCCTGGACCAACGCGCCGCCGATGACTTGCCAGCGGTACGACGCTCCGCTGATCGTCGCAATCGAAGCCGTGTAGACTGTCGAGGAGCCGGCCGTAATGAAGGCCGGCGCCGTGATCGACGGCGCGTTCGCCGCCGCGACCACCTGGATCGTCGACGTCGCCGCCGCGGACGCGACTGCGGCCTGGTTGACCTCCTTTACCGACACGTGCAGCGTACCGATCGGGCCCGCGTTGAGCTCGACGAAGGTGAGGGTCCCGTCGGCGGAGAGCTGCCCGGCAGCGCCGCCCGCGCTGACGATCCCACCCTGATCGACGCTCCAGACGTACCTCATGCCGCTCTTCGCAGGGGCGGATGCGGTGTACACGGTGTTCGCCGTCGCGACGTATCCGCTTCCTTTTGCGAGCGCGCTGACTGAGAGGGCCGGCGTCTGCGGCTGCGCGATGCCGACGGTCACCGTGACGGTCTTGGGGTCGTTCGCAAGTCCGGTCGAATCCGTGACGATGAGCTGCACCACGTAATCACCCGAGACGTCGGCCGTGATGCTCGGGTTCTCGGCGGTGGCGCTGTTGAGTCGCGCCTGGCTGCCCGGCGGCAGTCGCACCACCTTCCAATCGTAGGAGAGCGTCTGGTTCAGATTGCATCCGGCCCCGTTGTCAGGGTCGTTCACGCCGGCCGTCAGCTGGAAGGTGGTGCCGACGATGACACTCTGCTTGTCGATCTGGATGGCGTTCACGACGGGCGCCCTGGCGCCGCATGGCCCGGAGGTGACCTTGACCGTCACCGGTGCGCTGACCAGAACGCTGTTGGACACGACGAGCTGGACGACGTATTCGCCCGCAACATCGGCGAGGAACGATGCAGTGGCGCCATGCTCGTCCACCAGCACCGCCGTGCTCCCCAGCGGGCGGGTGACGAAGGACCAGGAAAAGGCCAGCGGCTGATTCTGCGGGTCGGAGCTGGCGCTGCCGTCGAGCTTGACGTACGTGCCGGTGGTTGCGATCTGGGCGTCCGCGGTGCGTGCGGTGGGCGCCTGTATCTTCTGCGCGCAGGCGACGAGGATCGAAAGGCAGAAAAGCGGAAGGACACTGCGACAGCTCGAGATGTGCGCTTGCATCGTCGCCCCCCGGAATTGCTAGAAAGACCTGCTGAAACCCATGACTGCGCCATGAGCGACGCGCCAGGCGTGCTCGAAGCGGATGCCGTCGCCGACGTAATCGAGCTCGATGGCGTACGATCGCGTCAGCCGGACCTGGAGCCCGGCGCGCGCGAGGAACGCAGCAGTTGGACCGAGGAACGCGGCGTCGCCACGCGCCTGCTTGTCGAGGTTGTACGTGTACCCGGCGATGGCGCGGACGGTGAACGGTGCGACGGTCCAGGCCGCGCGCAACCCGCCGCTCGGACCGAGGACGTGGAACGGGAATCCGCTGTTCCGTGCGTACAGGTATTGGCCGCCGACCAGTGCAATGAGCTCGAGGCGGCCGCTGGGATCCAGCAACCCTCCAAAGTCAGGGCCCGCCGCCCCCGCGAAGTCGAAACGATTCTCGTCCAGCGTCACCCGAGCGGCCGGCGAGTTCGCGAAGGGAACGTATTGCTGGCGGGACGTGCGCCAATCCCCGCTCGCGACCGCGATCCAGCTCTCCGCGAACCGGCGCGACCCTTCGATCCCGATCCGGCCGATGAGAGCAGAATCGGTGTAGGACTGCTCGGTGCTCCGCTCGCCACCGATCAGCGCAGTCACCGACCAGGCCGGGATCGTCCGGCCGCTTTCAAACGGCTGGGGCCCGGAC
>VBGJ01000123.1 GCA_005880445.1 Chloroflexota bacterium
ACGACGGGCAGCTGGCCAGCGCCGGGGTGGGTGGCGCGTGCGAGCCGGACACGATGAGCGAGATGGCGACCGCCACCGCACCGATCAGCACCGTCGCGACGAAGGTCACGGCGCCCCACTCGCGGCGCAGCACGTTCATGCGGATGCCGCCGCAAGCGCCGAGCGAACCACGGTCCGCAGCGTTGGGTCGTCACGCGCCAGGCGGATGTTCGTGGCGAGCCAGCCGGCGGGCGTGCCCACGTCGAGCAGCGTGCCCTCGTACTCCACGCCCCATACGGGGCCGGACCGCGCCAGCATCGCGATGGCATCGGTGAGCTGGATCTCTCCGAGGGCACCGGGAGCGGTCTGGCGCAGCGCATCGAAGATGCCGGGCGTCAGCACGTAGCGGCCCATGACGGCGAGATCGCTGGGAGCGTCGTCCGCGCGTGGCTTCTCCACGGCGTCGGTGACGCGATGGTCGCGGCCTCGAGTCTCCGCCACCGCGACCGCCCCGTATCGGGAGATCTCGCTGCGCGGCATCCGAGCCAGCGCGAGGATCGGTGAACCGTGGCGCTCGTATCCCTGCCACAGCTGGGCGAGCACGGGCGGATCGGTGACCGACAGGTCGTCGGGCAGGATGCAGAGGAACGGCCGGTCGCCCACCACGTCGGCGGCCTGCAGCACCGCGTCGCCCAGGCCGCGCGGCTCCGCCTGAATCACGATGCTGATGTCGGCGAGGTGGCCCGCAGTACGCACCGCCTCGAGCTCGCGCTGCTTCCCGCGCTCCTCCAGCCGGCGCTCGAGCGCCGGATCGGGAAGGAGGTGGTGGGCCACGCTCTCCTTGCCTTCGGCGAGCACGAGCACGACGTCCGTGGCGCCCGCCGAAACCGCCTCCTCGACCGCCCACTGGATCACCGGGCGATCGAGCACGGGGAGCAGCTCCTTGGGCACGGCCTTCGATGCAGGCAGGAAGCGCGTGCCGAGCCCCGCGGCTGGAATGACGCAATGGCGGAGGTCCACGGTGGCCGAAGTCTAGACGGGGGAGCACCCGCGGGCCCGCTGTGCGATCGCGCTGCGTACCCTTGCGCGAAATGTCAGACGTGCGCAGCCGCATCACGCCGGCACTACGCGCGGCACTCGACGCAATCGGCGCCGCGGACGTGGACGCCGTGATCGAGCCGTCCGCGCGCGCCGATTTCGGCGACTGGTCGACGCCGGTGGCGATGCAGTGCGCCCGTGTGCTGCGGCGGCCGCCGCTGGAGATCGCCGGCGGCCTTCGCGACCGTCTGGAGGGGACACGAATCGACGTCGTCCGTCAGTGGACGGTGAGCCCACCCGGATACGTGAACGCCTGGCTCGACGACGGCGTCTGGGCACGCACAGTGCTCGATGAAGCCACGCGTCTGGATGTGTCGCGGCCAGTCGACGTGCCACCGGGGGTCGCGATCGACGGCAAGACGCTCGTCGAGCACACCGCGACCAACCCCAACAAGGCGGCGCACGTGGGGCACCTGCGCAACGCGTGCATCGGCGACACGGTGGCGCGGGTGCTGCGCCGCACCGGCCAGCGCGTGGAGGTGGACAACTACATCGACGACACCGGTGTGCAGGTGGCCGACGTCGTCGTCGGGATTCGGGAGCTCGGGATCGTACCCATCGAGGGCGAGCGGTTCGACGTGTACTGCTCGCGCGTGTACGTGGACGTCTCGCGGCGCTACGACGAGGAACCCGAGCTGGTGCAGCGCCGTCAGGCGGTGCTGCACGCCATCGAAGCAGGCGACAACGAGACCGCGACGTACGTCAAGGACGTGGCGCGCCGCGTCGTCGATGAGCACCTGGCGACGATGCGCCGCTTCGACATCGGCTACGACCTCCTGACGTGGGAGTCGGACATCATCGGGCTGGGCTTCCTGCAGAAGGCGCTGGAGCTGCTGCGTGAATCCGGAGCCATCCTGTACGCGGAGCACGGCAAGCACGCAGGCTGCTGGGTGATGCCGCCCGAGGGAGTGGATCGCGACACCGACGACGACGAGACCAAGGTGCTGGTCAAGTCCGACGGCATCGCCACGTACACGGCGAAGGACATCGCGTACCAGCTCTGGAAGTTCGGGCTGTTGGGCCTCGACTTCCACTACCACCCGTGGCACGCCGATGCGCCGGACGGCCCGGTGAGCACGGCGGCGCATCGTCACGACGACGAGGTGCCGGCGCGCTTCGGCACGGCGCAACGCGTCGTCAACGTGATCGATGCGCGCCAGGCGTATCCGCAGCAGGTCGTCAAGCGGGCGCTGAGCCGGCTGGGACACGAGCGCGAGGCGGAGAGCTCGATCCACCTGGCGTACGAGGTGGTGGCGCTCACGCCCGCGGCGGCATCCGTGTTGGGGATCG
This sequence comes from Chloroflexota bacterium, assembly GCA_005880445.1. GTDB lineage: Bacteria > Chloroflexota > Dormibacteria > Aeolococcales > Aeolococcaceae > CF-75. The sequence goes on from VBGJ01000123.1 coordinate 2,368, forward strand.
ACGTCGAGGTTGGGCGCGATGTCTACGCGCTCAGTGGACGGAAGGGCATCGAGGTGCTGGCCGACGATCTGCTGATTCGCTCCGTGGACCGCGTGCGGGAGAAGGCGCGCGACGAGGCGACGGCCCATCTGCTGGCGGCCGGCGCCATCCGCTACTACCTGCTGAAGTTCTCCCTGACGCAGATCATCGCGTTCGACTTCGACGAGGCGCTGCGCGTCACGGGTGACACCGGCGTGTACCTGCAGTATGCGCACGCGCGCGCCGCGGGAATCCTGCGCAAGGTGCCGGACGACGACGCGCCCCTCGTCGTGCCCGATGCGCTCGATCCGGTGGAGCGGGCGCTGCTGCATCGTGTCGACGCGTACGCGCATGCGCTGGCCGAGACGGCGACGTCGCTGTCGCCGTCGACGCTGACCACGTACGCGTTCTCGCTCGCGTCGGCGCTCAGCGACTTCTATGAGCACACGCCGCCGATCGTGCGTGAGCTGGATCCCGTGGTGCGGCGTTTCCGCCGGCGGCTGGTTGCGGCCGTGCGCGTGGTGCTCGCCGACGCGCTGCACACGCTGGGGATCGCGGCGCCCGATCGCGTGTGACGTTCACCGCGACGGGCGCCGATATAATCGCGAGATACGGGGTACCAGGCGGTGACGAGGGGTGGCCTCCCGTGTAACCCACGCAAGTACCTCTAGTCAACGGGTATTACGCCCATACGCCCGGTGCTCAGGAGGACGGCCATGCGAAAGCCCATTGCGATCGCGATCTTCGTCGGTTTGGCCAGTGTCGCGACGGCCCTGCCCGTCGCCGCTCAAGTTAGCCCCACGACCGGACAGCCCGGCGCCCCGGCGAACACCTGCGGGCCGGACAATCCGGTAACCCCCGGCAACTCTGCCAGCGCACCCGGTTCGCCATTCAACGCCGCCGGCCAAGCTGGAAAGGTGTATGCGGGCAACCCGGATACCGCATCGCTTGCCAACTCCAATAGCACCGCCGCCGTCTCGCAGTACGACGTCGCCTGCGTCCGACTCAGTCACTAGGTCACGCAGCGAGCGCCTGTCGGTGCCGCGTCGAGCGCAGCAGGAGGGCCGGACCGACGCCGGCCCTCTTGTGACCTTACGCGTGCGGAAGCTACGTCTCCGTGAACGTGCTGGAGAACTGCTCGGTATTGTTGGGGTCGGACGTGGAGGCTCCGGCGACGCCCCGGTCCAAGCTGGCGATGCTGACTCGCCGTGCTCTGCTAGCTAGCGTGAGGCCGAATGAGCGAGTGGCTCGACTGGCACAAGGGGTAGGAGGACGACGAGCCGCTCACACTCAGGCGTACGTCGAGTTTTGCGCGTGCCGCGTGGCGGGATCGACTCCGGCGAAGGTGAGAAAGTCGACCATTCTGAACCCGGATCCCGGGTTCTGGAGTGTCGGCGTCCACGTTGGCTGCTGATGGACCCACGAATTCGGGTCCGACTGCAGCAATCCGATGATCACCTCACCGACGATCCGCCCGCCCACCGGGCCCAGATGGAAACCACCGGTGCTCTTTCCGATATCGGTGTCGGGTACGAGAGCCGCCTCCTTGAGCGCGTAGTACCAGAGCGGCGTGCTCTTCTCCAGGCCCATGCCATACGCCCTCAGCTCGTGGAGATCGAATGGCGTCAGGGTGTCTACGTCC
>VBGJ01000124.1 GCA_005880445.1 Chloroflexota bacterium
TGCACCTGCAGGCCTCGGTCGACGGCTACGACGTCTTCGCTCGAAGCCTGGGTATCGGCGCGGAGACCATGGTCATGCACTTCCATCCTGACCTCCCGATGCACGACCGCTATTCGGTGGATCATGCGTTCCTCAACGCGCGCGCGGGTGAGGAGGTCTCCAGCATCATTCGAATCGTCAACGCGTTCTTCCGTTGGGAGCTGAACAGCTGCGAGACGCTGGTTCGCGGCGACGCCGTCATCCCGATCGACTACGCGAATGCCACTCCGGATCTCGCCATCACCAGCCTGCATTACTACTTCCCATGGGCGATCCGGACCCTGCTCAAGTGGGTGGTGTTCTGTTGCTGCACAGGACGTCGCCAAACCGTCGACCTGGACACGCGCAAGTACTTCGCCATCGCCGACCGCAAGGACATGACCTACGTGGAGCGGCTTCGCGAGTATCGGCGTCTTGCTGACCGCCAGCTCGAGGTGGAGCGCTACGCCGAGTTCTGCGCGCGGCACCTCGCGCGTCTCGACGAGGTCACCGTCGAGTGGGTGGAGTCCGATGAATTCGACGGGCTGCTGGTCGACACGGTGCGGTCGACATACCCGGAGCACGAGCACGACCAGTTCATCGCCCACTTCCGCGGGCTGCTGCAGATGTGGGCGCGTGACCAGCACCGCACTCCAGCGGTGGTGTAGAAGGGCGATCCGCGATGCCCATCGAGTTCTCGTCGAGCCCTCGTCCCACCCTCGGCGTCGAGGTGGAGCTGGAGCTTGTGGACCGCGAGACGCGTGAGCTCGTCAGCGGCGCACACGAGATCCTCACGGAGATCGCGCAGGCACTCCCCGACGGCGAGCCGGGGAAGGCCAAGGCTGAGCTGCTGCAGTCGACGATCGAGATCATCACCGGGATCTGCCATACGGTGCGCGAGGCGAAACACGACCTGGCCGCGAGCCTCGATGACTTGCGACCGTACACCGATCGCGATGGGCTGCTCCTCATGTGCTCAGGAACGCATCCGTTCAGCGACCCGGCGACGCAGGTGATCAGCCCCGATCCGCGGTATCAGCGCCTCGTGGACGAGATGCAGTGGCCGGCGCGACAGATGCAGATCTTCGGCATCCACGTGCATGTGGGCGTGCGCAGCGGGGAGAAGGCAATCGCGATGGTCAACGCGCTGTCTGCATACATTCCACACTTCCTTGCCCTCAGCGCCTCCAGTCCGTACTGGATGGGTCATGACACCGGTCTCGCGTCCTGTCGCTCGAAGGTGTTCGAGGGTCTGCCGACTGCCGGCCCGCCGTGGCAGCTGACCGGCTGGGCACAGTTCGAGCGGCTCATGGACACACTGATTGCCGCGCGCAGCATCAGCAGCATCCGGGAGGTCTGGTGGGACATCCGGCCGCATCCCGGCTTCGGCACCGTCGAGCTGCGCATCTGCGACGGGATTCCGACGCTGCGCGAGATCGGTGTGGTCGCAGCGCTGGGGCAGTGTCTGGTGCAGCGCTTCGACACGCTGCTCGACCGCGGCTACTCGCTGCCCACGCCACGCGCGTGGCTGGTGCGCGAGAACAAATGGCGCGCCGCTCGCTACGGCCTGGACGCCGCGATCGTGGTCGACGAGGCCGGCACCACGGTGTCGCTGCGCGAGGCCATCGCAGAGCTGGTGGAGGACCTCATGCCTGTGGCGATGCGTCTGGACTGCAGCGAAGAGCTGCACGGCGCCGTCGACGTGATGGAGCGGGGTCCCAGCTACATCAGGCAGCGCGAGGTGGTGGCTGGGGGTGGGTCGCTGCGCGACGTCGTCGACAGCCTGGTGGAGGAGCTGCGCACGGATCGACCCGCGTCCCGATGAACGTCATCTTCATCGAGCCGGCGTTTCCACCAAACCAGCGCGAGTTCGTGCGCGGCCTGAACGACGTCGGCGCCACCGTCGTCGGCATCGGTGAGCGGCCGCTGCACGAGCTGGACCCCAACCTGCAGGGCTGGCTGCTGCACTACGAGCAGATCGGCAACGTGACCGACGTGGGGCAGCTGGCGAACGCGGTGCGCATGGTGCAGGACAGGCTGTGGGTCGACCGGCTCGAGGCCAGCGTCGAGGCGCACACCCTCGCCGCTGCGCGGGCGCGCGAGATGTGCGGCATCCCGGGCACGTCGGTGCACACCGCGTACCTGTGCCGCGACAAGCCGTCGATGAAGGAAGCATTGCGCCAGGCGGGTGTGCCGACGGCGCAGTCGACTGCGGCGTCGAGCTCGGCGGAGGTGCGCGCGTTTGCGGCTCACGTGGGATATCCGCTGATCCTCAAACCACGAGCGGCCGCGGGCGCCGCCGGCACTATGCGCGTCGACACTGAGGACGAGCTGGAGCGCTCACTGTCGGCGCTCGGCGCCGCCGGCACCGACTCGATCGCAGTCGAGGAGTTCGTCGAAGGCCACGAGGGCTTCTACGACACCCTGTGCGTCGACGGGACGCCCGTGTACGATTTCGTGTCGCACTACTTTCCCAATGTGCTCGAGGCGATGCGAGAGCGCTGGATCAGCCCGCAGTTCATCGCCACCAACCGCATCGACTCCGTTCCTGATTACGAGCAGGTTCGCGCGCTCGGCCGGCGCGTCGTCGAGAGTCTCGGCATCGGCACGTCGGCAACGCACATGGAGTGGTTCTTCGGCCCAAAGGGGCTTCGGTTCAGCGAGATCGGCTGCCGGCCGCCTGGCGTGCGGGCCTGGGACCTGTATGCGGTGGGCAACGACATCGACATCTACAGGGAGTGGGCCAACACCATCGTGCACGGCGCGGTGGACCGGCCGCTGTCGCGGCGCCTCGCCGCCGGGATCGTCGCGCTTCGCCCGGACCGAGACGGGCAGATCAGCCACTACGACGGGCTCGACGACATCCAGCGCCGCTTCGGTGAGTTCGTCATCGACACGCATCTGCCCGGCCCCGGAACACCGACGCAACCGGTGGAGGCGGGCTACATGGCGAACGCGTGGGTGCGCATGGCGCATCCCGACTACGACGCGCTCCGTCACATGCTCAGTGCGGTGGGGGAGACCATGCACGTGCGCGCTTCGTGAGCCAGCCGGACGCAGCGACCTCGCGCGCCGTGTGTACGTTCGTGTGGCGGGGGCATGCGAGTGACGTGGCTGTCCAGCACGCCATCCGCGGGTTTCCCCAGCCGCTGCGGATGCGACGTGCGCGCGGTGCCGATCTGTGGCGCGCCAGCATCGATGTGCCCCGCGGCTCGCGCATCGAGTACCGGCTTCTGATCCGCCACGGGGGCCACGTCGAGAACGTGCTCGATCCGGAGAACCCGCGTATCGCGACCGGCCCGGCGGGGGAGATGTCCGTGCTGCTCGCGGATGGCTACGAGACGCCGGTCTGGGCGGAGCGCATCGACTCCGTCCCACGGGGCGAGCTGGTCGACGTGCAGATTCCCAGCGCGGCGCTGACCGCGGACGCGCACGTCACCG
>VBGJ01000058.1 GCA_005880445.1 Chloroflexota bacterium
GGTGAGCCCGCTCGCCGTCGGAACTGCCGCGCTCACATCGCGCGGCTCGGTCAGCCCGGCTGCCGCTGCGCCGCTATTGTCGTCGTGTGGCTCCGTGAAGTGACCGCTCAGCGCGGGCGCCGACTCCGATGTTGTGCGGGCCGTCGACACTGACGACGCTCCGCCGCGAATGAGATAGCTGCCGAACCCGCCGGCGATCAGCGCCGCCAGCATCAGGGCGGCGGCGATGAGCCAGCAGCCGCGCTGACCGCGTGTTCACCCGGCGGTGTTCAGCCGCGATGAACGGGATCGCCGGCCACGCGCCAGGTGATCGGCGAGACGGATCCGGGATGTAGATGCACACCGTGCCGGTGCGGACGGTCGCTTCCAGGTGCTCCGAAAGCGCCGGGTTCGCGGCAGCGATGTGCCGCAGCGCCGTCCTCACCGCGCGCGTCACATTCAGGCGCGCCCGCTCCGCGGTCGAACCCGCCACGCGCGCGCGGCCACCCAAGCCCAGCGCCCGCCGCAGCTCGCCGGTGATGAAGTCCCTCTCCTCGCGCAGCGCCCCCGCCTGGGCCGCCTTGCCCAGCTGCTGGGCGGCCTCGATGTCCTCGTCCAGCTCGCCCAGCCGCACGCGGTACTCGCGCCGCGCCGTGTCATCGAGGAGCTCTCCCGCGCTGCCGGCGGCAGCCGCCCGGACGGTGGCGTCGTCGCCTCCCGCGCCCAGCCGCTCCAGGTCGAGCGCCGGATGCGGCCTGCCCGGCGTCATCAGCAGCTCGGCGAGCACGCGCATGCCCTTGCTGTCCCGGAGCCTGGTCACCTTGTCTGCATATGAGACCGACCAGTACTCGCCCTCGAGGCGCAGCGCGCCGCCGCTCGCCCCTGGCACAACGACATCGCCCGGCGACGGCGCAGAACGAAGCGTGGCAGCAGCCACCGACTCCCGCATGCGCAGCGCGGCGATCTTCGCCGCGAGCGCGGGCATCCCCAGCTCCCTGCATGTGGCCTCGGCTTCATCGAGGAGCTGCGCTGCCCGGTCGCGGTCGCCGCTGCCCCCCCGCTCGAGCAGCAGGGTGGCGAGGTCGAACTGCGTCTGCGCCACCCAACCCGGCGCGTGCATCCGGATGCTCGCTGCAATGCCGGCCTCCAGGTGACGCACTGCGTCGTCGGTGCGCGCCGAAGTGGCGGCGAGCAGACCGAGGTAGCGCGACACGCTGCCGCTGCAGCCCGCCTCCGCCCCGAACGCGATCCGCTCCGCGTAGGGAAGCAGGATCAGGTAGAGCGCTCGCGCAGCCTGCACGTGAGCGAGCTGCCAGACCACCTCGCTCAGCATCGAGAGGCTGAACAACCACATGTTGTCGAAGGGGATCCGCGTGAATCCGTGCGCCGAGAGCCCATCCAGCTCGAGCCGGGCCTGCGCGTGGCCACCGAGCTCGCAGTGCAGCAACGCAAGCGCGCAGCGGAACATCGGGTACCACGGGTACTCCCGGACGGAGGCGCGGATCACCTCCTCCATCTCCTCGAGGCGGCCCTGCTCGCGCCGAATCTGGAAGAGATGCAGCCGGTGGGCGGCCGCAGCATCCGACCTGGTCGCACGCAGCCCCAGCTGCAGCGACGAATCGACCAGCCGCTGCGCCTCGTCCAGCCGGCCCTCGGTGAGCGCCATGATCGCGCGCCCCACCATTGCCCACCACGTGCCTGCGGCCTGGTGCAGCTCCCCGGCCATGCGCTCCATGGCGTCGATCTCGCTGTACACGGCTTCGCGATCGCCAAGCTCCATAAACGCGAAGTACCTGCACCGATGGCCGGCCACCACTCGCTCCAGGTCGCCGGCTCGCTCACTCACCGCCACCATCTCAGCCGCGATGCGGCTCCGCTCCTCCGGGTTGTCCGGCTTCCAGAGCGCTGCGTACAAACCGTCGAGCGCGTAGGCCAGCGCAGCCGGGTCGCCGCTGCGTCTCGCCATAGCCACCGCTTCACGAGCGATCGATTCCCGGGGCTCGGGGGACGGGTCGTCCCGCATGGCTCCCGACAGGCGCGCCAGAAGCCTGGTCCGCAGCACGCTGTCGGCCTCGCCGACGGCGCGCAGCCCGTCCTCTAGCAGCGGGATGAGCCGGGCGTCACTGCCGGCGCGGATCCAGACCAGCCGGCCGCCGTACCCCAGCGCTGCTTTCGCCTGGAGCTCGCGCAAGCCGAGTGTCTCGGCGAGGGCGGCCGCCTCCAGAAACGTGCGCTTCGAACTGGCCTCGTCACCGGCCCTCGCCTGCGCGTCTCCGAGCGCGAGAAGCAGGTCGCACCGCCACTCCGTGTTTCTGATGCCGCTCGTGCCGGCGGCGTCCAGTGCGAGCCGGTACAGACGCACCGCCTCCTCGTACGCAAGCACGTCGAGCGCATGGTCGCCCGCAGCGCGCGCATACGCGACCGCCTTCTCCAGGTCATCGCTGCTGGCGGCTTCGACGAGGTGATGCGCCAGTTCCGCCAGGCGTGGCTCGAGGTCGCCCTCGAACTTCGACTCGAGCGCTCCGGCGACCTTGCGGTGCAGTTGCATCCGCGTGGCCCTCGGGATGTCCTCGTACAGGCTGTCGCGGATCAGGACGTGTGCGAAGCGCCACACGTCGCGGCTCCCCGGAGCCTCTGCCACCACGCCCGCGAGACGGGATTCCTCCAGCGACCCCAGCACCTCCGACAGCGACTGCTCCCTCACGCGCGCCAGCGCCGCCACGCTGAACTCGCGTCCCATGACGCACGCCAGCGAGAGCACCTCCAGCGACGCCGTCGACAGTGGCGCCAACCGACGACGGATGACATCCCGCACGCTGCGCGGCAGGTGGACGACCGCCGGCGACCCACTGCCGTGCGGCGCGAGTGTGCCCTCTTCGAGCAGCAGGCGGGTCACCTCCTGCACGAACAGCGGGTTGCCCTCCGTCTTGTCATACACGACTGCTGCCAGCTGCTCATCGGCGGCGAACCCGGCGGTGACCCTGATGAAATCCGCAACCTCCGCTGGAGCGAGTCCCCTGAGCGTGATGAGCCGCGTGCTCCGGCTGCGGATGAGCTCTGCCAGGGCGGTCGCCAGCGGGTGATCCACGGGGCGCTCGTCGTCCCGATACGCGCACACCAGGAGGATGCGGTCATCACCAAGTGCTCCCGCGATGAAGCGCAGCAGCAGCAGCGATGGTGCGTCGGCGACCTGCAGGTCGTCGAGCACGAGCATCACGGGCCCCGAAGCTGCCAGGTTCTTGAGCGATGTCGTCACTGCATCGAAGAAACTGAAGCGAGCAGCGTCTGGGTCGCGAGCGGCCGGCTCGCGTTCGACGACGACGCGCCGGACATCCGGGATGAGTTGCGCGATCTCAGCTGCTCCGTCGCCCAGCGACGCCTGCAGAGCGGGCTCGTCGAGGTCACGGAAGAGTGAGCGCAGCGACTGGAGCCAGGGCCAGTACGCCGGTGCCCCACCGGCCTCCCAGCATCGTCCCCAGACGGCGCGCACTCCGCCCGCCCGGGCGCGGTTTGCAAGTTCCTCGGCGAGCCGGCTCTTGCCCATTCCTGGCTCGCCGGCCACCAGGAGCAGGCGACCGTGCGCCTCCAGCATCTCGTCCAGCACCGCCTGGCCTTCCGCGAGCTCACGCTCGCGGCCCACGAACGCACGCGCCGTCGACGTCACACCGCGGCTCCTTGCACTCAGGTGCTGCGCATGGACTCGGACGAGAGGCGCAACGCGTTCGGCGACCGCGGATCGGGCGTGTACACCCGACGCAGCTCCCCGGTGATGAACTCCTTCTCCTCGCGCAACGCGCCCTCTTCGGCCGCCTTGCCCACGGTTCGGATTGTGCACCCAATGGTGGAGGCGGCGGGGGTCGAACCCGCGTCCGAAGCCGCGTACCGCACGACCTCTACGAGCGTAGTCCCGGTTTTGTTCTCGCCGATTCGCCGCCCTGGGACCAGGCTGTGAACCGGCCAGCCTCGGTGGACGTCCCGTCCGGCGCCGAGGCGCCACCGGGCCGTAGCCTGAGCTTTTGCGTCTCTACCGCTTACGCGGCGAGGGCGACAGGTGCGTTATTCGCACGTATTTCTTTCCCGGTTTTACGAGCCCGGGGCTCGGCTCGCCATCGCACGACCCACGACCCCGTCGAAACCAATACGCCCCCAAGAGAGCGCGAATGTCCGCTGGTCGCTTGTCCACATCCATGATACCCGCACCGGCTCGGCGCCAATTTCCAGCGCGCCGAGGGCGGACAGATCCCGAACGCCTGTGCGGCCGGTGGTACGCTCTCACCCGGAGGTGCATGTGATCGAGGCGGCGCCGGTGCGCGGTACCGGCAAGGACATCCTGAGCGGTTTCCATCCGGCCGTGCGCGCCTGGTTCGAGCGGCGGTTTCCTGACGGCCCCACCCCTGCCCAGGCCGGCGGCTGGCCCCATATCAGCGCCGGCGAGCACACCCTGATCGCGGCGCCGACCGGCTCCGGCAAGACCCTCGCGGGGTTTCTCGTGTGTATCGACGCGCTGTATCGCGCCGCGGAGCGCGGAGAGAGTGTCGAGAACACGACGCAGGTGGTGTACGTCTCGCCGCTGAAGGCGCTCGCGGTCGACATTCATCAGAACCTCGACACACCGCTCCGCGAGATTGCCGAGATCGCGACGCGCGTGGGGATGAAGCCTCCGGCGCTCCGCGCGGAAGTTCGTACCGGTGACACGACGCCCGCGGCGCGCGCGGCGATGGTGCGCCGGCCCCCGAACTTTCTGGTGACGACACCAGAGTCCCTGTACCTCCTCGTCACGGCCGAGCGGACCAGGGCGCTGCTCCCCTCAGTGCGCACCATCATCGTCGACGAGATCCACTCGGTGGCACGCGACAAGCGTGGCTCGCACCTGGCGCTGACGCTGGAGCGGGTCACGCGCCTCTGCGCAACGCCGCCGGTGCGCATCGGTCTCTCTGCGACGCAGCGACCCATCGATGTGATCGCGCGGCTGCTCGTGGGCGCCGAGCCGCGATGTGCCATCGTCGACGTCGGGCATCAGCGCGACCTCGACATCGCCATCGAGCTGCCCGACGAAGAGCTCGGGGCGGTCGCGTCGCGCGAGCAGATGGCCGACGTGCTGGACCGCATCGCCGCTCACGTGCGTGAGCACAAGACCACCATCGTGTTCGTCAACACGCGCCGCATGTCCGAACGCGTGGCGCATCTGCTCGCAGAGCGGCTCGGCGACGACGCCGTGGCCGCGCATCACGGCAGCCTCTCAAAGGAGCGCCGGGTGCGCGTGGAGACGCGGCTGCGCGCCGGCGACCTCCGCGCGCTGGTCGCCACGGCATCGCTCGAGCTCGGCATCGACATCGGTCCCGTGGAGCTCGTGTGCCAGATCGCGTCGCCCCGCAGCATCGCGACGTTCCTGCAGCGCGTTGGCCGCTCGGGCCACAGCCGCGGCGGCACACCGAAAGGCAGGCTCTACCCGCTCACGCGTGACGAGCTCGTCGAATGCTGCGCGTTGCTTGCGGCGGTGCGCGCCGGGCGCCTGGACGCGGTGATGCCGCCGCACGTGCCGCTCGATATCCTCGCCCAACAGATCGTCGCCGAATGCGCTGCCGAGAAGTGGCGCGAGGACAACCTCCTGTCGCTGTTTCGCCGCGCCGCTCCGTTCGTCGATCTTCGCCGTGAGGATTTCGACGGCATCGTCGAGATGCTCGGTGATGGCATCAGCACCGGGCGCGGCAAGGTGGGCGCGTATCTGCATCGCGACCGGGTCAACGGCGACGTGCGCGGCCGCCGTGGC
>VBGJ01000059.1 GCA_005880445.1 Chloroflexota bacterium
CAATCGCTCCGCCTCGATCCAGCGCTGCAACGCATCTCCCGACTCGAACGAGCTGATCAGCGCGTACCGCGGCTCGGGTCCCGGGTTGTGCACCACGTGATACAGGCGCTCCGTGTCGATGACGATCTGCCGGCGCGGATGCAACTCGATCCGACTCTCGGTCGACGCATCGTCTTTGTCTTCGCGCAGGATGAATGTCGAACCCTTCGGTGCGTTGAGCTCGAGCCACGCCCGCACCACCCAACCCTCGCCGTCGGGGTTGAGGCGGTTGTTGTCGTCCATGTGCATCTGCCGGCGCGCCTCGTCCTCTGACGACGGATTCAGCTTGATCACGCGCACGCGTCCGAAGCGAGCGCCGACGGCCTCGACATAGCTGCACAGCGTCGGGGCAATCTCGCGGTTCTGCGTCCAGATGCCGTCCTTGTCCGGCTTGCCGTGGTCCCAGAAGCCGCGGCACTCCATCTGCCCCTCCGCCGACGCCAGCGGCGCGAAGTTGGTGTCGCCACCGGACTTCCAATCGACGTACTCGAGCCGTTGCCACTCCTCCGCCGGGATCGGAGGGCCCTCGTAGTCACGCAGGATGGTGAATCCGGTAGTGGCGAGGGCGTCGAGCTTGCGGTGCGCCATGGGTGCTCCTCTGGAAGCTTGTAGCGAACGGGAACGCGCGGGCCGGACCCAAGGCTACACGCGTGCAAGCGATCCGGGATGGCTCACGGCGCCCGGTAAGCTCTTCTCGGTGGAGCGAGACCTCGCCCTTGCGGTGAACATGGCCGATGAGGCCGACCGCATCTCCATGGAGCGCTTTCGCGCTCTCGACCTCCAGATCGACACCAAACCGGACCTGAGCCCCGTGACGGAGGTCGATCATGCGATCGAACGCGGCGTGCGTGACCGCATCCTTCGCGAGCGGCCTGCTCATGCCGTCATGGGCGAGGAGTTCGGCCTCCACGGCGACGGCGCCGCGGCGTGGCGCTGGGTCATCGACCCCATCGATGGCACCCGCAGCTTCGTCCGCGGCAACGAGACCTGGGCCACGCTGATCGCTCTCCAGCACGACGGCCAAACCGAACTCGCCGTCGCATCGGCCCCGGCGCTCCGGCTTCGCTACCACGCGAGCCGCGGCGGGGGCGCATTTCTCAACGGCCGGCGCATCCATGTGTCGCTGATCTCGGCGATCGAGGACGCCTTCATCACGCACACGAGCATCCCCGGTTTCGTGCGCGTGGGCCTGGCGGGCCGGCTCGTCCATCTCGCCGGCCGCTGCTGGGACGCACGCGGGCTGGGCAACTCGATGTCACACCTCGCCGTGGCCCGCGGCACCGCCGACATCGGCTGGACGTCGCGCGCCAATGTCTGGGACTTCGCCGCCCTCGCCCTCATCGTCGAGGAGGCGGGCGGTCGCTTCACCGACCGCAGCACGGATGATCCGCAGCTTGGCGGCACGGGGATCTCGACGAACGGACTACTGCACGAGATGGTTCTGGAAGCGGCCGGGATGGCAGTCTAATCCACATGCGACTCGCCGCCGTACGACATGAGGGAAAGACGCAGCCGGCGTTTCTGTTCGAGGACCACGCGTATGTCGTCGACGATGTCGCGGTCGCATCGCAGGGCCAGCATTTCGATGCACGCGTCGGTGCTCCCGGGCTCCTCGCGCCCGGCCACCTGCAGCGCCGCCTGCGCGAGCTTGCCGATCATGTGCCACGTGTCGCCGGCGCCGGGCACGTGCACGCGCACGACCTCTCCACATTGGCGCCCCCGATCCCCCGACCCGGCAAGATCATCTGCGTCGGACGCAACTACGGTGAGCACGCGCGCGAGCTCGGCAACGAGCCGCCCACCCGCCCCATCCTGTTCGCCAAGCTGAACAACGCCGTCATCGGCCCGTACGACGACATCGTGCGACCGGCCGGCGTGAGCGACCTCGATTACGAGGCGGAGCTGTGCGTCGTGATCGGCCGCGGCGGGCAGCACATCGCCCACGACGACGCGCTCGATCACATCGCCGGCTACTGCTGCGCCAACGATGTGTCCGCGCGGGAGGAGCAGCTGGGCATGGGTGACCAGTGGCTGCGGGGCAAGAGCCACGACACGTTCTGTCCCATCGGACCGGCGGTCGTGACGCGTGATGAGATCGACGACCCGCAATGCCTGCGCATCCAGTGTCGTGTCGACGGAGAGGTGCGGCAGGACGACACGACCGCGGGAATGACCTTCGACATCATCACGCTGATCAGCTACATCTCGGACGCATTCACGCTGGAGCCCGGCGACCTCATCCTGACCGGCACCCCCGCCGGCGTTGCCATGGGCCGCACGCCCTCGCCCTGGCTGCAACCGGGGCAGCTGTGCGAGGTGGAGATCGATGGCGTGGGCACGCTTCGCAACTCGATCATCGACGAGCCCACCATCGCGCACCGCGGAGCGATTGCATACACTTCCGCCACATGAGCACCGCGGCCACCAGCCCAGATGCCGCCGCGGGAGGCAATGCCGGCACCGTCGGTCTCGGCGCGGAGGCCCGCGTCTTCTTCGGATATGGCAGCCCGCGAATCATGGGGACGCTCTCCCTGGCAGCGATCGGCGTCCGCCTGGGCCTCGGCCACTGGAGCCTGGCCGACCTCGCTGTGTGCGGCGGGATCCTCATCGTGGAGCCGTTCCTGGAGTGGATGCTCCACGTCTTCGGCCTCCATGCCAAGCCTCGCATGGTATTCGGCCGCAAGCTCGACCCCCTCTACGCACGCCGGCACCGCATGCACCATCGCGACCCGCGCAACGTTCCGCTCGTCTTCGTGCCGCTTCCCGTGCTCGCCGGTTTCATCGCCACCCTGCTCGCGGTCAGCTATTTCGCGT
>VBGJ01000060.1 GCA_005880445.1 Chloroflexota bacterium
CGAACATGGTGCAGCGCCTGCGACGCGATGGCGATCACGCCGTCATCGCGTTCGATCCCAACCCCCAGGCGCGCGCCGTCGTCGAGGAGTACGGTGCCGCAACCGTCACCTCGCTCCAGGACTTGGTCGCGCAGCTGTCGGCGCCTCGCGGTGTCTGGGTCATGGTGCCTTCGGGACAGATCACGGAAGACACCGTCAGCACCCTGCTCGATCTTCTCGCAGCGGGTGACACCATCATCGACGGTGGCAACAGCAACTACCACGACTCGATGGCGCGTGGCGAGCGCGCCCGCGAGCGCGGTATCGCCTTCATCGACTCGGGGACGAGCGGCGGCGTCTGGGGACTGCAGGTCGGGTACTGCTTGATGGCAGGCGGAGAGCACGATGCGGTGGAGCGCTACCGGCCCATCTTCGAGACGCTGGCGCCACCGGATGGATTCCTGCACGTCGGTCCGGTCGGCGCCGGACACTTCGTGAAGATGGTGCACAACGGCATCGAGTACGGCATGCTGCAGGCATACGCGGAAGGCTTCGCCGTGCTCGAAGCGAAGCACGACTTCGGCGCCCTCGACCTCCACGGAATCGCGCATCTCTGGAACCAGGGAAGCGTGGTGCGCTCGTGGTTGCTGGAGCTGGCAGAGCGCGCGTTCGAACGTGACCCGCACCTGGACCAGCTGCGTGGCTGGGTGGAGGACTCTGGTGAAGGGCGCTGGACAGTCGAAGAAGCACTCCGGCTGTCCGTCCCCGCTCCCGTGCTCGCGCTCTCCCTCATGATGCGGTATCAGTCGCGTCTGCCCGATGGCTTCGGCAACAAGGTGATTGCAGCGTTGCGCAACGAGTTCGGCGGCCACGCCGTGCGCGCCGAGCAACAGCAGGCTGCGACGCCCGCGGGCGCATGACCGCGGCGGTAGAGCTCGAGCCCAATCCGCTCTTCGAAGGCCTGCGGTCAGCGCGGGTCCCGGCTCCGTGCTGCGTCGTCATCTTCGGCGCAAGTGGCGATCTGACAAGGCGCAAGCTCGTGCCGGCGCTCTACGCGCTCGCTGCAGAGGGCACGCTGCCGGCGGGTTTCACCGTCATCGGAGCGGGCCGCACCCACATGTCCGACGAGGAGTTCCGCAACACGATGCGCGACGACGTCCAACGATTCGGACGTCTCCCGGTCGACGATGACGTCTGGTCTGCGTTTGCCCAAGGTCTGCGATACGTGACGTACCACCTCGAAGCGCGCGACGGCCTCGATCCCGTGCGGCGTGCCCTCGACGAGGCCGATCGCACTCGCGGCACCGCGCGCAACCGCGTGATCTACTTCAGCGTGCCGTCCACGGCGGTGCTTCTCCTGGCGGAACGGCTGCACGCCGCCGGCCTCCACGAGGATTCGCGATCGAGCTTTTGCCGTGTGGTCATCGAGAAGCCCTTCGGACGCGATCTCGAGACGGCCCGTGAGCTCAACAGATCTCTGCACCAGTTCTTTCGGGAAGACCAGATCTATCGCATCGATCATTATCTCGGCAAGGAGTCGGTGCAGAACCTGCTCGTGTTTCGCTTCGCAAACGGCATCTTCGAGCCACTCTGGAACCGGCAGTACATCGACCATGTGCAGATCACGGTCGCCGAGTCGATGGGCATCGAGGCACGCGGGGCGTACTACGAGCAAGCGGGCGCGCTACGCGACATCGTGCAGAACCACATCATGCAGCTGATGGCCATCGTGGGCATGGAGCCGATGCCGAATTTTCAAGCGGAGACGGTTCGCGACGAGAAGGTGAAGCTGCTGCGCGCGGTGCGGCCGATCCATCCCGACGACGCGTTGTCGCACACGGTACGAGGTCAATACGCGGGCGGATGGGTCGACGGCGAGCGAGTGCCTGGCTACCGAGAGGAGAAGGACGTGGCACCTGGTTCGCTGCGCGAGACGTATGTGGCGATGAAGGTGGACATCGACAACTGGCGTTGGGCTGGAACACCCTTCTATCTGCGCACGGGCAAGCGCCTGGTGAAGCGCGCGACCGAGATCCTGATCCAGTTTCGCCGGGTGCCGCACTCACCGTTCGGCGGCAGCATCGCGATGCCGATGGGCGGCCTCCCGCCGGACGCCATCGATCCCAACCTGCTCGTGCTCCGCATTCAACCTGAGGAGGGCATCACGCTGCGGTTCAGCGCCAAGGTTCCCGGTCAAGCGATGCGAATTCGCAGCGTCAACATGGATTTCCTCTATGGCAGCGCGTTTCTCAAGCAATCGCCCGAGGCGTACGAGCGGCTCCTGCTCGACTGCATGTTGGGAGACGCGACGCTGTTCGCGCGCGAGGACGAGGTGGAAGAAGCCTGGCGCCTCTGCACCGCCATTCTCGATGGCTGGCGCGCGCATCCACCGGACCAAGCGCACTGTCCCAACTACGAGGCGGGCACCTGGGGGCCGCCGGAGGCCGACGCGTTCATGGCTCGCGACGGTCGCACCTGGCACCGGCCGTGAGCCGATGCCGATGACCGCATCCGGGTCGGCGGTCCAGCGACATGCGCACGCGAGCGGTCTGCATGCGCTCAGCTCCGCGCTCGCCAACCTACACCGAGACGCCCTGCGAGCCTCTGGCGATGAAGAGGCACAGGTTCGCCTTTCTGTCGTCAACATCGTCGCAGCGTGCAACGACGCCACGCTTGCTACGCACGCTGCGGACACGGTGGTGGGCATCGCGGCACGGCACCCCGCGCGCGCCCTCGTCATAGTCGGTGATCCCACCGCCCCATTGCATATCGAGTCCGACATCTCGCTGGTTGAAACCGGCGTCGGCCGCCAGTACGTGGAGCTCATCCGGCTCGAGATCGGCGGCGAACCCGCCTACCACCTCTCGAGCATTGTGATGCCGCTGCTGATTCCAGACATACCGCTGCATCTGTGGCTCGTGGGTGCGCCGCCTTTGACACAGGCGTTTCGCGCGGATGCGGTGGCGATGTGCGACCGAGTCATCCTCGACACCGGTGCGTACGACGACGCGGCGGAAACGCTGCAGATGATCGCACGGGAGTTCGACGTGCACGGCGCCTCGCTTTCGCTCAACGACATCGCGTGGCAACGAACCCGACCCTGGCGCGAGGCGGTGGCCATCGCCTTCGATGGCCCGGACGTGCGGCCTTGGCTACACCGTGTGGTCGGCGTCGAGATCGTCAGCGCCGGCGCCACACCCTCGGCAGACGCATGGCTGCTCGCCGGATGGCTGGCGTCACGTCTGACGTGGCCCGCGAGCGGCGGCCCGGCCATCGGCGTGAGCAGCATCCCGGCCGCCGGCGCGAGCGTCGGTGACCTGGTCGCGGTGCGAATCCGGTGCGAGCACGCGCGCCATTCCGCGCGCGTTCGCCTCGAGAGGCGCGGCGCGTCACTGGTGACCTCGATCCACATCGACGACGGGGTCGTCGCCACGGGCACCGCGGCGCTTCCCGCGTGGGACGAGGGCCAGCTCATCGCGCGGCTGATGTCCGAAGCGACGCGCGACGCGCTGTACAGCCAGGCCGTCGCGCGCGCCGCCCAACTGTCGGCCCAGCACCAACCGTGAGCACCCCTGGATCCGACCTGCGCGGCCTCGCCGATCAGGTCCTCGTGCGCCAGACGCCAGCACAGCTCGCGGAGACGGCCGCAGACCTCATCGCGCGAGCAGCTGCGTCCGCAGCCGGCGCACGCGGCTCCTTCGCGATCGCGCTCACCGGTGGCAGGACCCCCCGCCCCCTGTACGAGGCGCTGTCCGGCCCGGCCTGGCGCGACTCCATCCGCTGGGAGGCGTGGCGTGTCTACTTCGGGGATGAACGGGCGTGCCCGCCGGACGACGCCGCGAGCAACTACCACATGGCGCGCACCACATTGCTCGACCACGTGCCGATCGATCCCAAGCACGTGCACCGCATGCCCGCAGACGCCGCCGACCTCGAT
>VBGJ01000061.1 GCA_005880445.1 Chloroflexota bacterium
CCGACCGCGGCGCACTACGACGAGACCGGCGAGTTCCCGTACGAGTGGGTGCGCGGCATGGCGAAGCTCGGTCTCTTCGCGCTGCCGTTCGCGGAATCCGTGGGCGGCGCCGGCGGCGACCACATGTCGTACTGCCTGGCGATGGAGGAGATCGCGCGTGCCGACGCCAGCTGCGCCATCACCCTGGAGGCGGCCGTGTCGCTCGGCATCGCGACGCTCGTGCATTTCGGCACGAAGGAGCAGCAGGAACGGTGGCTGCCTGCGCTGCTCGCCGGAGACAGGCTGTGGGCGTTCGGGATGACCGAGCCCGGCGCCGGCTCCGATGCGGGTGGCACGCAGACGCGCGCGGTGCGTCAGGGCGAGAGCTGGGTCATCAACGGCCGCAAGGCGTTCATCACGAATGCGGGCACCGACATCAGCGCGGGCGTGACGCTGACCGCGGTGACCGGCGGGAGTGACGGTGCCAAGGAGATCAGCGCCATCGCGGTGGAGCAGGGCACGCCCGGCTATAGCCAGGCGCCGAAGTACCGCAAGCTGGGCTGGCATGCATCCGACACGCGCGAGCTGATCTTCGAAGACGTCCGCGTGCCCCTGACCAACCTCGTGGGCGAGAAAGGCGAAGGTTATAGCCAATTTCTGCAGATACTCGAGGGTGGTCGGGTGGCCATCGCAGCGCTGGCCGTCGGCGTCGCCCAGGCGTGCCTCGATGCGTCGCTGACGTATGCCGCGGAGCGCAAGCAGTTCGGCCAACCAATTGCGCGATTCCAAGCAACGCAGTTCAAGCTTGCCGACATGGGCACGCAGATCGAGCTGGCCCGATTGATGACGTGGCGGGCCGCGGCGGCGATCGACACCGGGAAGAGCCCGGCGCCATACGCGTCGATGGCCAAGCTGCATGCGTCCGAGGTGGCGACCGCATGTGCCAACCAGGCAGTGCAGATTCATGGTGGCTACGGATTCATGGAGGAATCGCCCGTCGCCCGTTACTACCGCGACGTCAAGGTCAACGAGATCGGTGAGGGCACGAGCGAGGTGCAGCGCATCCTCATTGCGCGACATCTGCTTCGTCCGTTCGAGCTGGGGCTCGATTGAGGCGCTGAGGTGGCGGGTACGCTGCAAACCGTGGCACGCGAACCGGTGATCGTCGCCGCGGCGCGGACGCCGTTCGGCAGGCTCGGAGGCGCGCTGGCGCCAGTCTCTGCCGTCGACCTCGGCGCGCGCGTGATCGGTGAGGTGGTCCAGCGAGGCGGCGTGGATCCGGCCGAGGTCGACCAGGTGATCATGGGCACGGTGCTGCCCGCGGGGCAGGGCCAGGTGCCCGCACGTCAGGCGGCGCTGCGCGCCGGTCTCCCCGCTTCGGTCTCCGCATTCACCGTCAACAAGGTCTGCGCGAGCGCATTGAAGGCGGTGAACCTTGGCGCGCTGCTGATCCGCTCTGGCGAAGCGGACGTGGTCGTCGCCGGCGGCATGGAGTCGATGTCGCGCTCGCCGTATCTGCTCGAGGACCAGCGGTTCGGAAGCAAGTTCGGTGATCGCGCCGTCGTCGACAGCATGATGCGCGACGGCCTCTGCTGTCCCGTCGACGGTGTGCTCATGGGCGTGCACGGAAGCGACGTGGCCGCGGAGCTCGGCGTGTCACGCGAAGAGCAGGACGCGTGGGCGTATCGCTCGCAAACGCGGTATCGCGATGCCCTGGAAGCCGGGAAGTTCGCGGACGAGATCATCACGATGCCGGTGAACGGCTCGCGAGTGGAGCGAGACGAGCAGCCGCGGCCCGACACCACGCTCGAAAAGGTGCGGGTGGCGGCGGCCTGACACCGTTGGGCCACTGGCTCGCATACGGCGAGTCCGCGGCCGAGCATCCATATCTCGCCACGGTTCCCGCGCTCGCCATCGAGGCAGCGCTCCGCAAGAGTCACGGCGAGGTCGATGTGTCGAAGCTCGCCGGAGTCGAGATCAACGAGGCATTCGCGTCCGTCGCCATCACCAGCACCCGCATGCTCGAGGTCGATCCCGAGATCGTGAACGTGAACGGCGGCGCGATCGCGGTCGGGCACCCGATCGGTGCGAGCGGTGCGCGGATCCTGATGACGCTGCTGTATGAGCTGCGCCGTCGGGGCGGCGGGTATGGGGCCGCGGGAATCTGCAGCGGCATCGCACAGGGCGAGGCGACTCTCGTACGTGTCGACTGAGACCATGACGGTGATGATGGAGGGCGCGGGCGGCGTCCCCACGGGCGACTGACCACCACGGCGGTTCACTAGGATCAAGCCCAATGGACATACGGCTCAACGAAGAGCAGCTGATGATCCGCCAGACGGTGCGCGATCTCGCCCGCGACAAGATTGCCCCCAGGGCCGCGGAGATCGACCGCAGCGGTGAGTTCCCCTGGGACGTCGTCGACCTCTTCCGCGAGCACGATCTCTTCGCGCTGCCTTTCCCGCCGGAGTTCGGTGGGCTGTCGGGCAGCGCGCTCACGCTCAACGTCGCCATCGAGGAGATCGCCAAGGTCTGCGCGACGTCTGCACTGATCCTGACGCTGCAGGCGCTGGGTGGCTATCCGATCATGCTCGCCGGCAGCGAGGAGCAGAAGCGGCGCCTGCTTCCGGATCTGGCAAGCGGCGCCAAGTTGGGCGCGTATGCGCTATCAGAGCCGGGCGCAGGCAGCGATCCCGCTGCGATGGAGACGCGTGCCGAGCGACACGGCGACGACTACGTCATCACCGGCAGCAAGATCTGGATCTCCGACGGGGGAATCGCCGACACCATTGTTCTGTTCGCGAAGACAGATCCCACCGCTCGCGCGAAGGGAGTCAGCGCGTTCGTGCTCGAGGATGCGCAGCATCTCAGGGGGTTCAACGCCACCACCATCCACGGCAAGCTCGGCATCCGGGGCAGCAACACCGCGGAGTTGCACCTCGACGAGGTGGTGGTCTCGGCGGCGAATCGGCCATCGCGCAAGGGGCGCTCGACTACGCGGTGGGATATGCGAAGGAGCGCAAGCAGTTCGGCAAGGCGATCGGCGAGTTTCAGGGAATTCAATTCATGATCGCCGACATGGAGGCGCAGACGGCCGCTGCGCGAGCGGTCGTCTACTGGGCGTCACAGCTCATCGACGACCACAGCCCGGAGGTGACGCATCACGCGGCGATCGCCAAGCTGCTCGCGGGTGATGCCGCGATGAAGGTGACCACCGACGCGGTGCAGATTCTCGGCGGATACGGCTACGTGAACGAGTACCCAGTCGAACGCATGATGCGCGACGCGAAGATCACGCAGATCTATGAGGGAACGAACCAGATCCAGCGGGTCGTCATCGCGCGCGATCTGCTGCGCGGCTGACGGCAATGCCGTTTCCAGTCGACGGAGTCGAGCTCACCCACCTGCTGGTGGTCGCGGACATCGAGAGGTCGCGTGCCTTTTATCGCGGCGTGCTCGGCGCGACCGTGTTTCGCGAGTATGGCGGCACATCGTGCGTGCTTCAGTTTCAGGGAACCTGGCTGCTCCTGGTCACAGGTGGTGGTCCGACCGAGGACAAGCCCGGGGTGACCTTCGCTCCGCCCGCCGACCCCGACGTGGTCAGTCACGAGCTCACCATCCGAGTCCCCGACTGCCGTGACGCTTACAACACGCTTGTCGATCGCGGGGCGGTCTTCCTCACTCCGCCGGTCGAGTACGAATGGGAGGTTCGCTGTTTCTTTCGCGATCCCGACGGGCACCTACTCGAGATCAGCGAGGCTCGGTCACGTCAGACGTGAGGTTGCACGGTGACCGGGTGGTCCTGAGGCCGTCGACGGAGCAGGACCTGCCCAGGTTTGCATCGATCCTGCAAACACCCGAGGTGTCCGCGTGGTGGGGATTGCCGTCAACCCCGGATGCCCTTCGCCACGAGGTGTTTGCCGACGACATCGTCACGTTCGCCATCGAGGTCGACGGCGCAACCGTCGGGTTGATCCAGTGCCACGAGGAGACGACACCCGGGTACCGCTCGGCGGGAATCGACATAGCGCTGGCGCCGGAGCATCAGGGCCAGGCATTGGGTGTCGACGCGCTGCGCACGATGGCGCGGTATCTGTTCGACGAGCGGGGGCATCATCGTTTGACGATCGATCCGGCAACCACGAATGAGCGCGCCATCGTCTGCTACCGCAAGGTGGGCTTCCGGCCGGTGGGAGTGATGCGCGAGTACGAGCAGGGCGCCGACGGCACCTGGCACGACGGGCTCCTGATGGACTTGCTTCGCCGCGAGCTGGCCTGAAGCGGTGCCATTTCACGTTTCCAGCGACGAGTTCGAGCGGATTGTCACGCTGGCGCTGGACAGCATCTCCCCACCACTGCGCGCTCGCATGAACGCAGACAATCTGATGATCATCGTCCAATCAGAACCGGGTGATGACGATCGCGACGACGACATCGATGAGAGCGTGCTCGGCTACTACCAAGGCGGCACCGGCTCGGTCTTCAGCGCCTACGAATACCCGAAGCGAATCGTGCTGCTCCAGCATCACATCGAGGACTGGTGCGAGAGCTACGCAGAGCTGGTCGACCAGGTGACCGATACGGTGCTGCACGAGGTCGCTCATTACTTCGGCATGGGACACGACGACATCAGACAGACTCGCCTGCGTCATTGATGCCGGTGTGCCATGCTTGTGGGCGCGCGGGTCTTGTGAAGTGAGCGATGGCACGTCACATGGGAACTGTTTCGAAGCGGGTCTCTGACCGCTTCCGCCGCCTCGATCGTCGTCTGCACATCGATCGCGGCGGACGGAGCGAATGGGTCTGGGCCATCCCGATCGGCGGCTTCGCCATCTGGGTTGTGACGCTGGTGGTCGCCGGCGTCATGACCGGCGTGTGGGCGGCCGAGTTCATCCCGACCGCGCTTTTGGAAGGCCTGGTCATTTCGGGGCTCTTCGTCGCGTGCCTCGCGCCCGAGGAGGCCCCGCCGGCGACCAACCAGGATGACCGCGGACCAGATTCGGAGTCGCCTGCCACGCCGCCGCGCAGGGATCCGGCTGTCTGGTTGGCGCTGCTCGCCGACTTGAGCGCGGATACGGTGCCGACAGATCGGGACGGTGACGAAGAGTCACTTCGTACGGTGCACACATAGCGAGCACCAAAAGCGATCGGTTGCAACGCCGGGTACCGTCGGACCATACTGGCCGTTCTGCCCGAGGCCGTGACAGAGGGTGGGATCCCCGGCGACCGGGCGTGGAGGTATGGCGTATGGCAGATGCGCTTGCGATTGCGCGGGAAAACATCAACGCGTACAACGCTGCTGATTGGGGTCGGTTCAAATCGACCCTCTCGGCCGACTCGACGTACGAGGAGCTGGCGACGCAGCGGCGCCTTGGAGTCGACG
>VBGJ01000027.1 GCA_005880445.1 Chloroflexota bacterium
ACCTCCGCCTCAACCGCGACGAGCGCGGAGGATCCTTGCGCGACCTCGCCGATGTACTCGACGCGCAACTCGCATCGGGCATTCGGCGGATCGTCCTCGACAACACGTACCTGACTCGCGCTGCGCGAAGCTACGTGATCGACGCAGCGAAGCAGCACCGAGTCGCGACGCGGTGCGTCTGGCTCGACACGCCGCTCGCGCAAGCGCAAGTCAACCTGGTCGAGCGGCTGCTCGAACGTTTCGGTTCGCTGCCCACACCGGATGAGCTGCGAGGGCTCGCCCGACGTGAGCCCGGCATCCTCGTCCCCACGTCCCAGATGCGAGCTTTCCGCGAGCTGGAGCCGCCGTCCCTCGACGAGGGATTTGCCGGCGTAGAGGACGTGCGCTTCGCGCGAACGCCGCCGCCCGGGCCGGTGCGAACGGGTGTCTTCGTCGCGGCCGCGGCGCTCGATCGTCCCGGCTGGAAACACGCACAGGAGCGTCACGACCCCAGCGTTCCGCACCTGGTCTTCGACTGGATTCCCGACGGCACCGTGGAGGCGCTCGGTACGGGCGTCGCCAGTCTCTCGGCCCAGGTCTCCGGATTGGTGGAGAGCGCGCTGTGTCCGCATGCGGCCGGCCCGCCGCGCTGCTGGTGCAGGCCGCCGCTTCCCGGACTGCCGCTGGCGTTTGCGCGAACGCACGGTATCGCCCCGTCACGATCGATTCTGGTCGGAACGAGCCCCGCGCATCGGACACTGGCCACAACACTCGGCGCCCAATACATCCCCGTCTGATCGGGTAACTCGTTGGCGTACTTGTCATATGTGCGCCATGCCGACCGCGCGGTTGCTGCCCCTGTTGTCGCTCTGCTTCATCGCCGCATGCGGCGGAGCCGGCTACGCTGCCGTCGCTCCCATGGATCGAACAAACACCTCCCCGGCGGCTGGACCTGTCGAGCACGCACCGTCATTCGCATCGCCGACGCCGTCGACGATCGCACCAGCTCCCACTGCGAAGCCGGCGCCCGTCCACTCCCCGGCTGCCACCCCGATGAGCCAATCGACCACCATGACCTTCGCGATTCGGCCTCTGTTCCCCGGTGGCGCGGGCGGCATCGTGACGGCGGTGGTCGCAGCCGGCGGCGTGCACTACCACATCGTGGTGCGAAACCTGGTTCCGGGTTCGGCGCACACGATCCACGACCATCTCGGCTCGTGCACCGGCGCCGGTGGCAGCCGGCATCTCGCGATTTTGGACACGTCCAGGGCCGATTCCAGCGGAACGATCGGCTTCGACGCCACGGTGCCGGCCTTCGACTTCGGCGCTGGCCGGATCGTGATCGTCTACGACACCGCGCGCCCGCTGCTGATCACCGGTTGCGCAACGCTCTGACCGCGCCCGACTCAGAGACCAGGGATTCCGGTCCGGCGACTACTGCCAGTCCTTCGCGTCTGCGCCGGCCGCGGCCATGGCTTCGGCGCGACTGAGATAGTCTTCCATCCGCACGATGCGGCCATCGCGGAGCGTATAGACCACGTAGATCTGACCGTTGAGCGGTGCCCACGGCACGTCTGAAAAGCGTGGGCCGGCAAGCCCGACGACGACGCGCTCGCCAGCATCGATCAACTCCAACCGTTCGATACCGAGGCCCTCGCGGGCAAACCCACGGTGGACGTTGGCGAGCACTTCGTCACGGTTGTGGCAGGTGAGCTCTGGAAGCACGCCTTGGTGCACGACATCCGGATCCAGCTGCGATGCCAGTCGCGCGAGATCGCGTGTGCGCCGGGCGTACAGGTGATCGAACACAACTTCGACATTGGACTGCGTCATCGTGGCGTATTGAAGGCCAAGGTCAGCCCACCCGCCGATAGCTGCGCACCGCCAGCGGGGTGAATACGATGAGCACGCCGGCGAGCCACACGAGGCTCTCCCACAACGCCGGGTTCACCGGCCCGCCTAGCGCCATCGCTCGCATCGCATTGATGACGAGCGTGACCGGCTGATTGTTGGCGAACCCTTGCAGCCAGCTCGGCATGGTTGCAACCGGCACGAAGGCCGAGCTGACGAAGGTGAGGGGGAAGATCCAGATGAGCCCAAACGCCTGCACCGACTCCTCGTCCCTGATCGCCAGCCCCACAAAGGCAGAAACCAAGCAGACGGCGATGCCGAACGCCTCTGCGAGCAGAACCATGCCCACCGCGCCGAGCACTCCGTTCTGGAAGCGAAAGCCGACAGCATATCCGACGGCGATGATCACTACGATCACGATCAGCATCCGCACGGAGTCGGCAATGAGCCTCCCTGCGAGCACGGCCGAACGAGCAATGGGCATGGCGCGGAAGCGGTCGATGACGCCCTTCGTGGACTCTTGAGCCAGTGCGATGGCGGTCGCAAAAGTAGCGAAGGCGGCGGTTTGCGCAATGATGCCTGGCATCAAGAAGTTCACATAGCCGCCCACTCCAGGCACCTGGATGGCGCCGCCGAAGACGTACCGGAACAACAGGACGAAGATCACGGGCTGTACGACCGTGAAAACGATGTACGCGGGAACCCGCAACCAGACGATCAGGTTGCGGCGCGTCATGACCAACGCATCGCTGACCGCCCATCGAAACAATTGCGCTGCGTCCGGCTTCGCAGCGAGGCGCGCCGCTGCAGTCGCCACGACTCAGCCCTCCTTCGCCGGCGCGGGCGTTCGGCGGTCGCGACGCCGGCTTGTTGCGCCGTCTTCATCGATCTCGGCCGCGTGGCCGGTGACCGCAAGGAACACGTCATCCAGCGAGGGCCGGCGCAGCGAGAGCCCCACCGTCTCCACCCCTGCAGCGTCGAGCCGGCGCACGGCTTCGACCAACATCTGCGAGCCTTTACCACCCGCCGACACGGTCACGCGCCGAGTCTCACCGTCGACCTGCGGCGATGCGTCGGTGATTCCGGCGATGGCGCGCAACGCAGCATCCATGAGGTTTCGGTCGGGAACGCTGAACTCGAGGACGTCACCGCCGACCCGGTCCTTCAGTTGATCCGCCGTGCCCGACGCGATGACCTGTCCGTGGTCCACGACGATGATCGTGTCGGCAAGCTCGTCGGCCTCATCGAGGTACTGGGTGGTCAGCAGGAGTGTGGCGCCACGTGCGACCAGCTCGCGCAGGATCTCCCACATTCCCAGCCGGCCGTTCGGGTCCAGGCCGGTGGTGGGCTCATCCAGGAACAGCACCGACGGTTCGCCGATGATGCTGGCGGCGAGGTCGAGACGGCGCTGCATGCCGCCGGAGTAGGTCTTGGCCACGCGGTCGGCCGCGTCCACGAGGTCGAAGCGCTCCAGCAGCTCCTCGCTTCTCTGTTTGATGAGCGGCCGGTCCATGTGGTTGAGCCGACCCATGATCTCGAGGTTCTCCCGGCCGGTCAGCTCGATCTGGATCGCGGTCGACTGTCCGGCGAGCCCGATGCACCGACGCACCGCCGCAGCGTCGTGCACCACGTCGTAGCCGTCGATGCGCGCGCGGCCGGATTCCGGACGCAGCAACGTGGTCAGGACGCGCACAGCGGTCGTCTTGCCGGCCCCGTTGGGCCCGAGCATACCGAGCACGGTACCTCTCGGCACGGAGAAATCGACACCGCGGAGCGCGTGCACCTTCCCGAACCACTTGTGCAGCTGCTCCACCTCGATGGCGAGCTCGGAATCAGCAGCGGACATGAAGCTGCACGATATCCGACCTACAGCGCCCGCCGCAAACACCGAGATGCGCATCGCCGCCCGTCCGTCCCACGTCGTTCAGCCCATCCAGCAGACACCGCTGTCCTGGACGTGCGCGATGACCGCCAACGTGTACGCGTCGTCATACTCGCCGTCCTGTGCGCCCCGCGTGAAGCGAACCAGAACCTGGTTCATGACGACGTCGTTCAGCACTTCGACCCCGGGCACCGTGCGCAACGACTCCGCGAACTGCCGTGCTCGACTGCAGCAGCGCTCGACAAGGTCGGCCACTCCCGACCGGCCGAGCGTGCGCAGCGCAGCGTAGACGGTGAACGCGCGTGCTCGACGCGAGAACTCGGGATTCCAATCCACCGGGTCGCGGGGTCCGCCCGCAGGACTCTGGATCAGATACTCGGCGTGCACCGTCATGGCAGCCCGGTGCGACTCGGGATGCGCGCACAGCGCCACGCCGCAGTCATACGGCACGTTGAGCCACTTGTGGCAGTCCGTCGCCCATGAGTCGGCGAGCTCGGCACCGGCGACCAGGTGGCGATGCCGCGCCGACGCCGCGGCCCACAGCCCGAACGCGCCATCGACGTGCACCCACGCGTCCGCCCGATGCGCGATCGTGCAGATGGCCTGCAGGTCATCGACCGCGCCCGTGTTGACCTCTCCTGCCTGGGCGCAGACGATCGCGGGCTCCCGCTCCTCTCCCAGCACCCGCGCGAGCGCGGCAGGGAGCATGCGGCCCTGGTCGTCGGTGTCGACCGCCTCGACGCCGTCGGTGCCGAGGCCGAGGTAGCGCAGCGCACGGTCGATGGTGGCGTGCCGCTTCACGCCGGCGATCACGCGCAGGCGCGGTGCACCGATCAGCCCCTGCCGCTCGACATTCCATCCCACCGTGGCGAGGACGTGGTGACGCGCTGCGGCCAGGGCGGTGAAGTTCGCCATCTGGCCGCCGGTGACCAGCGCAAACGACGCATGCGGTGGGAGGCCGAGAATCTCCTTCAACCACGCACCCACGACCTCCTCCACGACGCTGGCGGCCGGGGTGGGCGCGAAGAGGCCGGCGTTCTGGTCCCACGCGGAGGTGAGCCAGTCAGCGGCGAGCGCCACCGGCAGCGAACCGCCGATGACGAAGCCGAAGTATCTGCCTGATGACATCAGCGTCAGGCCAGGTTGCGCAGCTCGGATGAGGTCGCCGATGACCGCCGCAGGATCCTGGGATTGCTCGGGAAGAGGCGCATCCAGCTGACGGCGCAGCTCCTCTGCAGTGACGCGAGTGCCCACGCGCCCACCGTCGAGTGCCCCGAGGAACTCGTGGGTTTGCTGGACCACCTGGTCCAGCAGCGCTTCGGTGACTGGGGCGCTGTGACCCGCGACCCTCATGCTTCCATTGTGGCGGTGCAGCTGGTGCGACCGCGAGCAGCCTCGGGTTCAGGTCCCCCGGTCGAGGTCGTGGATATGAGTCATCAGAGCGCGTCGATGTCATCGCGGAGGCGCCGGCGTGGCCGCGCTCGGCGTATGTGAGCCAGATGGTGGGGCACGTCCATCACGACCGTGCCCGGACGGAACAGCAGTGCCGCCTTCAACCGTAGCGCGGCCTGGTTGTGCAGCAGATGGTGCCACCAGCGAGTCGCCACCAGCTCAGGAAGCACCACCACGAGCGTGTCGTCGCTCCGCTGCCGATCGATTGCATCGATGTACGCAAGGAGCGGACGGACGAAGGTGCGATACGGCGATTCGATGATGATCAGGGGAACGTGGTCGCCCCAGATCTTCCACTTCGCTCGGAGCTGCGCCATGTGATCGTCGTCGTCGCACACATGAACTGCGATGACAGTCCCTGACAGAGTGCGTGCCATCGCCAGGCTCTGCAGTGCGACATCATTCAAATCCGCTATGGGGACGATGCATGTCAGGCGCACGTCGTCTGGACTCGTCGGCGTCTCGATGACGCGATTCAGCTCGACCTCCGCGTAATGACGGTGCACGGCGAGGGAGAGAAGGATCAGCATCGGCACGATACCGACCACGACGAACGCCCCCTCGAAGAATTTGACCGACGCGACGATGACGAAGACCACACCGGTGCAGAGGGCGCCCAGGCTGTTGATCAGCAGCCCGCGACGCCATCCAGCCTCGCGGCGCCGCAGCCAGCGCACGACCATCCCGCTCTGCGACAACGTGAAGGCGAGGAAGACGCCGATCGTGTAGAGCGGGATCAACTTGTCGACCACTCCGCCGAAGACAACTACCAATACGGCTGCCAGGACCCCCAGCACGATGATGCCGTTGCTGAAGGCCAGCCGATCTCCGAGATGCCCGAATTGATGTGGGGCGTAGTGGTCACGCGCCAGGAAGAACAGCAGCCTCGGGAAGTCCGAGAACGCCGTGTTGGCTGCGAGAACCAGGATGCCCGCGGTGGCCGCCGTCACAACGTACGCCCCGAAGCTTCCGCCACCAAAAGCAGCGCCGGCAAGCTGCACGATGATCGGCGGCTGTGCGTTGGGAAATGGGTGCAGGCCAATGATGTGCGTAGCCACCGTGATGCCGACGAACATGGTCACACTGATCGCGCCCATGACCATCAGCGTGATGCGGGCGTTGCGCCATTCCGGCGGCTTGAACGCGGGAACCCCGTCGCTGATGTGTACGGGGAGCACAGAGTGTGTGGCGATCCTGACGAACGCGACCGCCAGCATCACCATGATGCTGGCCACAAAGATGTACGTCGGTGCCGCGAATATCGACGCCGACTCTCGAATGCCGCGCAGGTTGCCCAGCAGGATGAGCCCGATCATGCTCACGCACGTGATGACGGGGTGATCCGCAACCCACGGGATTGCCGCGCCGATGAAGTCCTTGCCGCTCGCCACCGACACGGCGACGGTGAGCACGTAGTCAACCATCAGCGCGCCCGCGGCGATCAGGCCCATGCGGTCCCCCAGATTGTCCTTGGCGACGATGTACGAGCCGCCACCCTTCGGGTACGCCTTGATCGTCTGGCGATAGCTGACGACGACTGCGATCAGGAGGAGAGCGATTGCAACCATGATCGGCAGCGACGCGTTGAGCGCCAGGACGCCCGCCCCGGCCAGGATCACCAGCGTCTGCTCGGTCGCGTAGGCCACCGACGAAAGCGGGTCGGACGAGAGGACGGCCAGCGCTTTGAGCTTTGTCAGACGTTCGTGCACGAACTGCCGTGTCGTCATGGGTTTTCCGATCAGCGCGGCGCGAATCCGTGACCGCGCGCTGGCGAACCGGCCCGTGGGCGCGGATGCGCGGCGTGTGGCCTGCAGCCAGCCGGGCGCCAACCGTTCGAAGCCCTGGCTGCGAGCGCGCACGATGCGCACATAGCGATCGCGTTGTGAGCCGCGTGTTTCGACCTTCTCGAGATCCGGGTCGATGCCCGGCAACTCGTCGGAGACGATCTGGCGTGTCGCGGCCCATTTCCGCCCCGCACGTCGAAGCGTCTCCGCCTCTCCGTCCGGTATCACGGCCTCCGCGCGGGTTCCGTTGCCCAGCTGCTCCGGAACGGTCTCCGTCATCTTCGGTCGGCGCTCGTCGCCAGGTGGCTACCCACCTCATCGGCCACACCCGGTAATCCGCGGGTATGCGCGACAGTCACGCGCAAGCGCCCGTCATCGGCTGGAATGACGTCCTCCAGCGCAAATCGATAATTGCGCCGCCGCAGCCAACGGCGGCCCTCGATGAGGACATCGACGCCTCGCGCCCTGTGGATCACGCCGATGACGTGACCCAGGCGGCGGCCCTCGGTGTCGACCGCAACGCAGCCCACCAGTGTCGCCGCCACCCGGCTCTGGCTCGCCATGCAGCCAGCGTGCCGCCGCGAGCGTCAACGATGGGTCAACGCATCCCTATCGGGGGTCGACTCTCCGGGATCGGCCCGAGGCGGTAACCGTTACGTCCCGCGGTCTGGATGACAGTTGGGTTCCCCGGGTCGGCCTCCAGCTTCCGGCGCAGCCGCTGGATGAAAGTCCTGAGGTAGTTGCGGTCCCCAACGTATTCGGGACCCCACACTCCGCCGAGAAGCGTGCGATGGTCGAGGGCAGCGCCCGCGTGCTCTGCGAGGAGTGCGAGAAGTGCCCACTCCGTGGGCGTCAAGCGAACCTCGACCCCCGCACGCGAGACGGCCCGCGCGCCGAGGTCTACGACGACCTCATCGATGCGGACCACCCGTGGCGACGTGCTCGTCGCGTGGACGCGGCGGAGCACGGCGCGCACGCGTGCGAGGAGCTCGTCTGCCCCGAATGGTTTCGTAAGGTAGTCGTCGGCGCCCATATCGAGAGCGCGCACCTTGTCCTGCTCCTCGCCCCTCGCGGAGATGATGATCACGGACGGGAGCGGGTGCCCTTTCAGCTGACCGAGGATCTCCCAGCCGTCGACGAACGGCAGGCCGAGGTCGAGGAGCACGAGCTCGAAGGCCTCGGTGCGGAGTCGCTGCGCCGCCTGTATGCCGTCGTTGACTGCATCCGCGGCGTATCCACCTTGGAGCAAGGCGCTGATGATGGCCTGGCGCAGACTGCGGTCGTCCTCGACCAACAGGATGCGAATGGCGTCCGTCACGATCCCGCTTCTGTCGTCCCCGTCTCGGCCGCGGGAAGCGAGAAGGCGAAACAGGCGCCCCCGGTCAGCGCGCCGTCCTCCAGCCAAACGCGACCGCCTTGAGCCTCCACCAAGCCGCGCACGATGGGCAGGCCGAGGCCCATTCCGGCATCGTGGTGTGAGTCCGCTTCGGCTCCGCGAGTGAACCGTTCGAAAACCTGATCCCGTAGCCGAGCCGGAACGCCCGGCCCCATGTCGCTGATGCGCACGACGATGGTCCCGTTCTCTCGTCGCGCCGTCACCCGGATCGGGCTGCGACGTGGAGCCGCGTGGTCCGCGTTCTCGAGCAGGTTGCCGAGCACCTGGGCCAAGCGGTTCCAGTCTGCGATGACCTCAACTGCCGGTGACGGAACCTCCACCGTGACTGGTCGGTCAGGGCTCTGACGCTGCAACCGGTCAACCGAGGCTCGGATCGCCTCCGCGATATCGACGTCGGCCGGATGGAGCTCGACGATCCCGGCCTCGATGCGAGTCATGTCGAGGAGGTCGGAAACGAGCCGGTTGAGACGGCGCGACTCCGTCGCCAGCGACTCGGCGTCGCCTCGAATATCGTCGGGCAGCGACGGCCGCTGCAGCATCGTCGTCGTCCCGGTGAGGATGCTTGCCATCGGCGTGCGGAGCTCATGCGAGACATTCGCCAGGAGCTCGCGCCTCAGCCGGTCGGTCTCCTCGAGCTCGCGCACTTGGCGTTCCGTCTCGGCCAGCCGCGCGAGCTCGATGTTGGCTTGCTGCAGCTCACGCGCCAGGTTTTCTGCGCGGCGCTGCGCGACACGCCGGCGTGATCCGAGACTTCCCACCAAACCGGCCGTGCCGAAGAACACGGCAAGGTTGACGAGATCGGTGGAGTCG
>VBGJ01000071.1:0-3444 GCA_005880445.1 Chloroflexota bacterium
CCGGCTACACGGTGACCGGCACCGGCGTCGGTGACGCAGGGTTCGCCGTCAATGCGGCCTTTGCCGCCGGCACGAAGTACGCGGGCTACCGCAGCGCCGGGGACATCGTGGCGCTCAGCACAACGGCGACCGGAGCAACGGCAAACACGATTGCCATCACCGATCGAAATGCGGTCGACTACGCGACGCCGGCCGGCACGTTCACCGACACCATCACCTACACGGCCACGCCGAACTACAGCTGAGCGTCCCCGCCCTCGTCGCCACCAACTACGCGTGAGCCCTGCGCTGCTCCTCGCGCGGTCCGGACTGTTCGTCCCCGTGTTCCTTGTGGCGGCCCAACTGCACCAGTAGCGGCGCGGGACTCGCGATCCGCACCGTCTTGATGCGCTGCCCTCGAACGGCTTCGACGGTGAGCGTGGCAGCACCCAGGTGGAGCGTCGCACCGGCTTTCGGGATTTCGCCGAGGCGTTCGTAGACCAGTCCGCCGATGCTGTCGGCCTCGGACTCCCCGATGTCCAGATCCAGGAGCTCGCGCGCGTCGTCGAGGGAGAAGCGCGCGGACATCAACACCTCGCGGTCGGAGAGTATCTGGACCTCGTCCTGCTCGCCCATGTCGTACTCGTCGCGGATCGGCCCCACGATCTCCTCGATGAGGTCCTCCAGGGTGACTATTCCTGCCGTGCCGCCATGCTCGTCGACCACCACCGCGATGTGGACCTTGCGCTCGCGCATCTCGCGCAGCAGCTCCCCGACATGCTTCGCCTCCGGCGTGAAGTACGGCTCGCGCGCCAGCTCGCGCAGCGATCGCGTGTCGTCACTGCGGGCACCGTGACGCAGCAGGTCCTTCGCGTACACCACGCCGACGATGTTGTCCATGGTCTCCTCGTACAAGGGGATGCGCGAGTAACCGTGCTCCATGATCAGCTGGATCATGTCGGCCACGGAAGCCTCGGTGACGTCGGCACCGACAACGTCGACGCGAGGCACCATCACCTCGCGCACCGCTTTGTCGGTCATCTCGAGGATGCCATGGATCATCTGCCGCTCCTCGCTCTCGACCACACCCTCCTGTTCGCCCACGTAGACGAGCATCTTCAGCTCCTCCTCGGTGACGAATGGACCGCGCACGCTGCGACCCCGCGTGGCGGCCCGTATCAGGAGTCGCGACAGCTCGGTGAGCGCGCCGACGATCGGCCGCAGGATCGTGGTGAGCACGGAGACGGGCGCCGCCATGATCAGGGCGAATCGCTCGTTGAAGCGCAGCGCCAGGGACTTGGGCGCGATCTCGCAGAACATGAGCACGATGGCTGCCAGCACCACAGTGCCCGCGATCTGCGGAACCGAATGCAGATATTGATCGATGAGGATGGCCGTCGACGTGGACGACACGATGACCGCGACCGTATTGAGCGTGAGGATGGTCGACAGG
The DNA here is from genome assembly GCA_005880445.1 of Chloroflexota bacterium. Lineage (GTDB taxonomy): Bacteria > Chloroflexota > Dormibacteria > Aeolococcales > Aeolococcaceae > CF-75. The sequence goes on from VBGJ01000071.1 coordinate 1,433, forward strand.
TAAGCGTTCGGGTCGTTGTGCAGGCGCACCACGCGCTGCGCCCTGCGGCTTCCTTCCTCGGCGAGGCTCCGCATGCGGATGCGACTCACGCTGGTCAGCGACGTCTCAGCCGCCGCCGCAAACGCTGCCACGATCAGCCCTGCGACGAGGATGACGATGAGCGGTGTCATGCCATCGGTGATTGGGCTGGTCGCGTGCCCGGCGCGAGCCGCTCGCTGGGGTCTGACCCGCTCAACGGAACAGCTCGCTCACGCTGCGGCCCTCGTGCACCCGCACGATCGCCTCGGCGATCAGCGGAGCCACAGAGAGGACGCGCAGCTTGGGCGCATCGTCGAAACTGGGCTGCCCGTTGGGAAACGGGATGGTATCGGTGATGCAGATCTCGTCGATGGGGGCATCGTGGAGCAGGCGAAGCGCGCCCTCCGTGAGCACGCCGTGGGTGGCCACGCAGTCGACGCCGGTGCCGCCCTTGTCACGCAGCGCGACAGCCGCGCCGACGAGCGTGGAGCCGGTCGAGATCAGGTCGTCGACGATGACGCACTTCAGGCCTTCCACCTCGCCGATGACGTTGATCACCTCCACCGCGTCGTCGCGGGGGCGGCGTTTGTCGATGATGGCGATGGGTGCGTCGAGGATGCGCGCCATGCGCCGGGCCCGCAGCGCGCCGCCGGTGTCTGGCGACACGAGGACCACGTTGTGGCCGTGCCGCTCTCGCACCCGCCGAGCCAGGATCTTCGTGGCGGTCAGCGCGTCGACGGGAATGTCGAAGAATCCCTGGATGGCTTCGGCATGGAGATCGACGCAGATCACGCGGTTGGCGCCGGCGAGCTCGATGATGTTGGCCATCAGCTTCGCGCTGATCGGGTCGCGCGGTTGCGTCTTCTTTTCCTTGCGCTGGTACCCGTAGTAGGGGATCACCGCCGTGATGCGCGACGCCGAGGCGCGGCGCAGCGCATCGAGGATGATGAAGAGTTGGATCAGGTTCTCCGACACCGGATGGCATGTCGGTTGGATCAGAAAGACGTCGTGGCCACGCACGGACTCGGCGATCTTCACGTCGAACTCGCCGTCAGCGAAGCGGGTGATCTCCATCTCCGCGAGCTGCATGCCCATCTCACGCGCGATGCGCTCGCTGAGCTCAGGGTTGGCACTCCCGGAGAGCAGCATGAGGTCGCCGTACGGTCCGTCGGTCACGCCCGCACCCTCCCCCGCCGTGCCGCCCATCCCTCGATGATCCGCTGGCGTGCGCGTCCGACGGCAAGCGCGCCCGGCGGCACGTCCGCGTCCACGAACGACCCCGCGCCGATGTAGCAGCCGTCGCCCAGCCGCACCGGGGCCACCAGCGTGCTGTTGGTGCCCACGAAGACGCGGTCTCCGATGGTGGTGCGATGCTTGGCGCGCCCGTCGTAGTTGGCGGTGACCGTCCCCGCGCCGATGTTCACGTCCCTGCCGACGTCGGTGTCGAGAATGCAGGAGAAGTGGCCGATGCGGCTGGCCGCTCCGACCGTGCTGTTCTTGACCTCAGCATGCGTCCCCAACTCTACGCCGGATCCGAGCACGCTACCCGGACGGACGCGGCAATACGCGCCGATACGGACGTCGTCGTCGAGCGCGCAATCCTCGAGCTGGGACGAGCCGATGACCACGCGGTCACCGGCGCGCACGTTCTCCAGCTGTGCCATCGGTCCCACAACGCATCCGGTGCCGAGGACGGTCGAGCCGCGCAGTGTCGACAGCGGCCGTATCACCGAGTCCGGGGCGACCCGAACGGTGCCGTCGATGTACGTCGTGGCGGGGTCTTCGATGGCCACCCCGGCCGCCATGAGACGGTCGAGGGTGCGGCGCCGGAGCGCGGCCTCGGCGGCGGCGAGCTGGCGCAGATCGTTGACGCCGATCGCCTCCGCGGGCTCGCCGGTCAGCAGCGCGTGTACCGGCCCGTCAAGGAGCTGGATGACGTCGGTCAGGTAGTACTCGCCCTGGGCGTTGTCGGCCGAGAGCCGGTCCAGCGCCAG
>VBGJ01000071.1:3485-18379 GCA_005880445.1 Chloroflexota bacterium
CGCCCCATCCCCGACGGGTCGTCCGGCACCACGCTGAGCAGCGTGCACGCACGGCCGTCCTGACTCTGGCCGTGCTCGTCGAGCAGGCGCCGAAGCGTCTGTGGACGCACCAGCGGGACATCCGCGCTCAGCACGAGCACCGTGCCCGCTTCCCTGAGGGCTGGGGGCACGCTGCGCACCGCGTCCCCGGTGCCCTGAGGCAGCTCCTGATCGACGCACCTGACGCGACCTTCGAGCGAGCGTCGCACCTCCGGCTGCGCCGGGCTCACCACGGCGACGACCTGACCGGCGCCGGCCGCCTCGGCAGCATCGATCGCATGGAGCACCAACGGGCGGCCGCCCAGCCGGTGGAGGACCTTGGGCACCGAACTGTGCATCCGCGTGCCCTGGCCGGCGGCGAGGATCACCGCCAGGGGTCCGTCAGGCATGTGGCGCGAGTATACGGTGCCGCCGCCGAGTGCTCCGAAGCGCCCCGTACGATGCACGCGTATGCGCTCGTTCACCCTCGATCTGGGCGGACCGGTGTTCGTCGCCGACTATGGCGGCGGCGGCCAGACCATGCTCCTCGTCCACGGGCTCGGCGGATCGCACCTCAATTGGATGTCGGTGGCGGGTCCGCTGGCGACCGACCGGCGCGTGCTCGCCCCTGACCTGCCCGGGTTCGGGCGGAGCCCGAGCGTGGGACGCAGCGCCTCCATCGGCGCGAACCTCCGCGTGCTCGAGCAGCTGATCGCGCACGTGGCCGAGGGGCCGGTGGTGCTGGTGGGCAACTCCATGGGCGGGTTGCTCGCCCTGGGCGTTGCCGCCGGTCGCTCCGACTTGCTCGCGGGGCTGGTGCTGGTGGACCCCGCGCTGCCCGCGCCGCGCAGCGAGCTCCTTCGCTTCGACCCGGTGACCATGCGCTTTCTCGCCGCGTACGCGGTGCCGAGAATCGGAGCGCGGTACATGGATCGATATGGAGCACGGGTCGGCGCGCGAGGCATGGTGCAGCAGACGCTCGAGCGCTGCAGCGTGGACGTCAGCCGCATCGATCCCGCGATGATCGATGCATTGATCTCCCTCGAAACCGAGCGCATGAGCCGCCCGGGATGGCACAACTCGGTGATCGAGGCGTCGCGTTCGATTGTGCAGACGCTGTTCATACGCGGTCACGTCGAGCGATGGATCCGCCAGGTGACCGTACCCACGTTGTTGATCCACGGGCGGCACGACCGATTGGTGACGGTGCGCGCGGCACGCGCCGCAGCCGACCTTCGTCCTGACTGGGACTACGTGGAGCTCGGCGACTCGGGCCACATCCCGCAGATGGAGACCCCCAGCGAGTTTCTCGGCGTGCTCCAGGAATGGCTCGTCCGTGCCGTCATCACGCCGGACACAGCCACCGATGCGTTGGCGTCAACGGCGGCGGGTGCGTAGCCGCGATACGATCGGCCCGGCTCTGGGGAGTCGCCAAGTGGTAAGGCAGCGGACTTTGGATCCGCCACTCGAAGGTTCGAATCCTTCCTCCCCAGTTCAATCACCCTATTCGAACCGACTCGACGACCATGAGTGACCGGCTAGCATCCGTGGTGATGCTGGGTCACGTGACTCCATGCTACTGACCGAATCTGCCGACGACGACCAAACACCGCCGGCGGCGTACGACTCCCGCGAGCACTACACCAAGTACGAACACCGCATCCGGATGCGGGACGGCGTGCGGCTCTTCACGTCCGTGCTCGTGCCCAAGGACGCGTCGACCACGTACCCGTTCATGATCATCCGGAGCCCGTTTGGAGTAGGGCCTTACGGGTCTGACGAATATGCCACGGCAGCGGTTCACACGGATACGTTTCTGAAGGCCGGCTATATCTGGGTGCGGCAGGACGTTCGCGGCCGGACCATGTCCGAAGGCGCGTTCACCCACGTGACGCCGCATCGACCGGAGAAGCGGACCTCAGCCGATGTCGATGAGAGCACGGACACGTACGACACGGTGGAGTGGCTGTTGCAGCACGTGCCCAACCACAATGGGCGCGCGGGCCTTTGGGGGATCTCGTACGCAGGCTTTTTCACGGCAGCCGGAATCATCGACACGCATCCGGCGATCAAGGCGGCGTCGCCGCAGGCGCCTGTCGCGGACCTGTTCCTCGATGACGACTGGTACCACGGCGGGGCGTTCATGCTCGCGGCGTGAGCAAGGTCACGGCTCGACTCGGAGGTCCGAACCCGATGTGGGACGAGACCGTCGCGCATCCCACCTACGACGAGTATTGGCAATCCCGTGCAATCTGGCGGCACCTGAAGAATATTCGCTGCGCGGTGCTGACGGTGGGCGGCTGGTTCGACGCCGAGGACTTGATGGGACCGCTGCGCGTGTATCGTGCGATCGGGGCGAACAATCCCGACATCAGCAACGGCCTCGTCATGGGACCGTGGGTGCACGGCGGCTGGGCGCGCCATGACGGCCGGCGACTGGGCAGCGTCGACTTCGCCGCGGACACAGCGAGGTACTACCGAGAGACCATCGTGCTCCCGTTCTTCGAGTTCCATCTGAAGGACAGGGGCGATCCGAAGTTGCCGAATGCGTACGTGTTCGAAACGGGCACCAATGTCTGGCGTCGGTATCTCGCCTGGCCCCCGCCGGACGCAAAGCCGCAGATGCTGTATTTTCGAGAAGCTGGCGGCCTCGCCTTCGAGCCGCCCACGGCGGCGGACGCAAGCGATTCCTACGTGAGCGATCCCGCGAAACCGGTGCCGTTCGTCGGCTACGCAACGCCCACGGTGCCGGACGAATACATGGTGTCGGATCAGCGGTTCGCGGCCACGCGGCCCGACGTGGTCGTATACGTCACAGACCCGCTCGAGGAGGATCTCACTCTCGCCGGTCCGGTCTCAGCGAGGCTCTTCGTTTCGACGACCGGGACTGATTCCGACTGGGTGGTGAAACTGATCGATGTCTATCCTCCGGACAGGAGCGATCCCGCAGCCGAGAGCGGGGCGGGGGCTGGGACGGACGTCGGCCCGCCGGTGGTGCGGCTCGCGGGGTATCAGCAGCTCGTGCGCGGGTGGCCCTTTCGCGGAAAGTTTCGGAAGAGCTTCGAGCGGCCCGAGCCGTTTGCGCCAGGGAGCGTTGAAGCCGTGAACTTCACGATGCCCGATGTAAACCACGTGTTTCGTCGCGGCCACCTCGTCATGGTGCAGGTGCAGAGCAGCTGGTTTCCACTCGTGGATCGCAATCCACAAACCTTCGTGAACATCCCGGCTGCGAAGCCGGAGGACTTCAAACCAGCCACGCAGCGGGTTGTCCGCTCCCAGACTCAGGCGTCGGGCGTGGAGGTGTACGTGCTGCCAGTGGTGGGGAACGCCGTGGGCGGTCCGATGCAGGGCCTCTAGATCGCTTCCCTGACAAACGGGGTTCGGCTGATCCTTTACAGAGTTTCGGTTGATGCTTTACAGCGACTTCGGCTGCCGGTTGACGCTCCCTGATGCGGGGCAACATCAGAGGCGACGCCGGGATCAGCCGTGGCGGTACTTGGCCACCGCGAGAGGTGCGAAGACGGCGACCAGCGCCACCGACCACAGCAGGGAGCGCACAACGAAGTACGAGGCGGGGTGACCCAGCAGCGCTTCAGCAGGTCCACCCTGCGTGAGCGTGCGCACAGCGTTCACCATGACAGTGACGGGCTGGTTCTCGGCAAATCCGCGCAGCCATGACGGCATGCTCGCCACCGGTACGTAGGCTGACGAGACGAACGTGAAGGGGAACACGATCAGCGCGAAGCCCTGGGCGGCCTGAGCTGATCCCGCGATCATGCCGAGGAGCACGAAGATCCACTCGAAGACGAAGCCGAAGAGGATCACGAGGGCCGCGGCGGCAACCGCTGCATCCCAGCTGCCGTGCAGACGGTAGCCGACGAGGAAGCCGATGGCCACGGTGATCCCCAAGCCCCAGATCTGGATCCCCGTGTCGGCGAGGGCGCGCCCGATGAGGACGGCGCTCCGTGGAATCGGCAGCGAACGCAGGCGTGCGATGAGGCCGGCGCTCATGTCCTCCGCCATCCCCGCCGACGCGTACATCGCGTTGAAGAGCACGCCAGTGGTGATGAAACCCGGAACCACGAAGTCGACGTAGTCGATGCCGGGGGTGGTGATGGCGCCGCCGAACACGTAGCGAAAGATGAGCAGAAACAGGGCGCCCTGGACGGTGCCCAACACGACCAGCTGCGGAGAGCGGACGAACTTGAGCAGGACTCGACGGGCGATCTGTCCCGTGGACACAATCAGGCCGGCGGCGTTGTCACGCGGCGGTGCGATGGTGATGCTCATGCCACGTTCTCCTTGGGTGTGCCGGTGAGTGCGAGAAAGGCTTCGTCGAGGGTCGGCTGGCGGACCGAGACCTCGTCGATGGCGATGTCGGTGTCATCGAGCGGTCGCAGTGCGGCGAAGACGCGCCGGGTGTCGGCGCCCAGTGCGACCCGCACCCTGCGGGTGGGGACGTCGACAGTTGGCGCTCCCTCGCCAATTGCCAGCAATATCGCCGCCACGCGATCGAGTGCGGCTGTGTCGCGCACGTGCACTTCGACAACGCTGCGCCCAACGCTGCGCTTCAGCTCGCGAGGCGTTCCCGACGCGACCACTTGGCCGTGATCGATGATGGCGATCTGCGCTGCGAGGTGGTCCGCTTCGTCGAGATACTGCGTGGTGAGCAGGACGTCGGTGCCGCTGGCGACCAGGGAGCGGATGACGTCCCACAGCTCGATGCGACTCCGTGGATCGAGGCCGGTCGTCGGTTCGTCGAGCAGCAGCAGACGGGGTCGGCCGACGAGACTGGCGCCCAGGTCCAGGCGGCGGCGCATGCCACCCGAGTACGTGCGCACGGTGCGATCGGCGGCGTCGCTGAGACCCATTTGCTCGAGCACCGCCGCGGCGTCGCTGCGCGCCTGAGCTCGAGAGTGACCGAACAGCCGAGCGACCATCTCGACGTTCTCGCGCCCGGTCAGGGTGGGCTCCACGGCTGCGTACTGACCGGCGAGCGCAACCAGGCGACGCACGGCGGCCGGGTGGCGGGCCACATCGTGGCCGCCTACGCGGAGGGTGCCCCCATCCAGACGGAGCAGGGTGGCGACGAGGTTGACGAAGGTGGTCTTGCCGGCGCCGTTGGGACCGAGCACGGCCATCACCTGGCCGGGGTTCATCGTCAGGTTCAGCCGGTCCAGGGCGCGGGTCCTGCCGAACACCTTGACCAGGTCGGTTGCCTCGAGGGTCGCTATCATCTCTAACACCATCCGTGCCGGTTGCTGCCTAACGCAATGTAGGCGCAATCTAGCCTAACGCTGTTAGACTTGTCAAGTCCACTCCCCAGGGGCAGAACCCATGGGTGGACGGCAACGGAGGACACATCTGCCGTGCGACGTCAGGAGACGGAGACTTCCGCGCTCAACCGAGAAGCCGTCATCCAGGCGGCGCTGGAGATGCTCGACACGGTCGGCATCGATGGCCTGTCGATGCGGGCCCTCGCAGACCACCTCGGCGTCAAGGCTGCCTCGCTGTACTGGCATCTCCGCGACAAGGAGCAGCTGCTCGAGATGGTGGCGGAAACGCTGCTCGACCGGGTCGAGGTGCCCACGTCGCCGGTTGGGTGGCGGCCGCAGGTCGCAGCGACATGCGAGTCGCTGGCACAGCTTCTTAGAGACCACCGTGCCGGGGCGGGTGTGGTGCTCGGCAACCTTCTGGCGGTGCAACGGAGCCGTCTCACACACGAGCTGACGCGGACCCTCCGGTTGGCGGGTCTCGAGGACGCCGAGGGCGCCTCCTTCGCGCTGGTCGTCGAGGCTGCGGCGTCCGCCTCTACTTCGCCAGCAGCCACGCTGCTGCCGCGTCCCGGTGAGGTCATGACGCTGGCAATCGACTCGGGCTCCTGGCGCGTCATGGTTCGGGCTGCGCCACCCGGCACCGTCGACGTCGCCACATCGGCCGGCGGTGGCGGAGCACCCTCAATAGATGTCCGACCCGGCGGGCTCGTCGTGGTGCACAACCGTCGGGGCGGCAATCGCGGTGCCGTGGAATTGAGTCCGGACTACACGTGGTACATCAAGGTGCACGGCGGGACGTGGAACACGGTGCTCGACCTGAGCGGGCTGCGCCTGAGCGGTATCGAGATGGACAGCGGGTCGGGCAACATCACCTGCACGCTGCCGGCTCCCGCCGGCGCCGTCCCCATTCGCGTGAACAGCGGCATCGTCAACGTCACCTTTCACCGGCCGCGAAACACAGCGGTGCACGCCGCGGTGTCATCGGGATCCGTCAAGGTGCGGCTCGACGATAGGACGATCAAGGCGATGGCATCCGACGTGCATTGGGATACGCCCGGAGCGTTACGTAGCGATGATCGCTACGACGTGACCGTGTACAGCGGCTGCGTCAGAGTGACCATGGATGCTTCGGCACCGGCTGTGCCGCGTCCACCGCGCCCCGATGCACCGCACGAGGGCGGTGAGCCTCTGCCCAGGCGTACGGATCAGGGCGTGAACCTGATTCTCGATGGGATCGAGAAGCGCTTATCCGATCTGCAGATAAGAGGTGGTCTGCCCGCGTCAACGTAGGCCCGACTGCGAGCGGGTTGGTGTATCAGCTACTCCTCTATTCGCTCGGTCAAGCGGATGGCGACGGTGTCGCCCGCGTCCTTCCCGATTGCCGTGCGGACATCGGCCTTGATGGGCAGCTTGTGCGTGCCGTCGCCCATGGCCATGAACGAGCTCCGGAAAGGCTTGCTGTCGAGCGTGCCCCGCACCTTCACCAGGCCCCTCGTGCCAAAGAACTCGGCCGAATCAGGCATCACCACATAGGTCCAGCCGCCCTTGTTGGGGCTCTTCTGGAGCCTTGCCCTGAATTGCTTGTTCATCGCGATCTCCTTATCACCGTGGACCATCAGCTAAGACCGCGGGTCGAGAGAAAACTCATCGCCGCCGGTTACCCCGTGTAACTCGCCGGCCACTGCTGCAATGCCCACAGGTTGCCGTCCGGGTCTTCGAACCAGACGTACTTGACGCCCCCCATGTCATCGACGCCGCCCACCGCCACACCCCGCGCCACCAGTGCATCGCGGGCCGCGTCTATGTCAGCCACGACCAGGTGCAGACCTTTCACGGATCCGGGTGTCATGTCGGTGAGCGGGCCCATGCCGGCTCCGAAGACGATGGCGCATGCGGACCCAGGGGGCGTGAACTGCACCACCCTCATCGTCTCGCTCACTTGCGTGTCGTGGAGGTTGCCGAAGCCGATCTGTTCGTAGAACGCCTTGGCACGGTCGACATCGGAGACCGGTATCGGCACCAGCTCGAGCTTCATGTCGGGGACGGGCGGCAGGTCGGCGGTGGCGGGCATGGCTGACTCCTCGAGGTGTCTCTGCTCGGCACGTACCGTGCCACGGCCCCACCAGCGTCTGCCGGGTACTACCGCGCCTCCCGGCGAATGTGAGGGTTCAGGATTGGTGAGGCGAACGGCTCATCGTGTGGATATGGCCGGAGCATGAGCCGACCGCCTCGGTTCAAGGCTGAGCGGGCCTGCAACGCTCCTCGAAGCCGGCCAAGCACCGAATGCCGACCTGCGGTACGACCGACAATCACCGCGCCCGCCGGGCCGGCTGCCGGGCTCGAGCCACGCATTCTGTGCTCCCATGGGTAACTGGTAGCCTTCGGTCATGACGTTACACGATGCGCTGCGGAAATGCAACGTGCATGAGACGTTCTACGCGTTACACTGTATGCGTGGGCAAGGCCGCAATCCCGCCCGTGACCGAGCTACAAGCGGTCCCCCTTGACGCCGTGGTGGACCTGGTGAACGAGTGGAGCACCGTGGCGCGGCGGACCGCCCAAGAGCAGGACCGGTCGTTTCCGGAATTCCCCCACTTCGCTGCGGCGCACGGGCTCGACACGAACGAGTTTGGGCGCCAGCTAGACAACGACGATCTCGTGCGCGTCGCGGATTCGCTGTATCCAGCATTCTCCGTACCCGGCGACGACGAAGCGGCCGCCCACCTCAACTCGCTCCTGGCGGAAGCCAAGCCAACACCACGGCTCGCGCTTGACCGCGGACGGATCGTAGACTCATGGACCGCGCCTGCCGGCCGGACTGCACTGCTCGCCAGCTGCGTCCTTGCGCTCCGCGAACTGCTCATTGAGCAGGGAGGCAGCCGCCGGCTCGGCGTGTGCTCGGGAATCAAGTGCGCCGACGTGTACATCGACGGTTCGCCTGGCGGACACAAGCGCTTTTGTGATATCAGGTGTCAGAATCGTGCTCGCATCAACGCGTTTCGACGAGCGAAGCGGACCACTGACACAACAGGCGTATAGGCGTGAAGAAGAGGGACCACCATGTTTGAGAACACCAAAGCGATGAGCGGCTTCTCCGTTGACGACATCCCGAAAGCCAAGCAGTTCTATGGCGAGACGCTCGGGGTCCGCACTACCGAGGATCACGGGCTACTCACGTTGCACACCGCCGGAGACCGGGACACGCTGATCTATCCCAAGCCCAACCACACGCCGGCGAGCTTCACGATCCTCAACTTCCAGGTTGACGACATCGACAAGGCCGTGGACCAGCTGAACGCCCGTGGGGTGCGCTTCGAGCGCTACGAAGGCTTCGAGCAGGACGCGAAGGGCATCCACCGGACTGAAGGGCCGCCGATCGCGTGGTTCAAGGACCCGGCCGGGAACATCCTCTCGGTGGTCCAACAGAACTGAGCGAACGCGATCACCTGAAGCCCGCCGCGAGGCACGCGCAGTCGTCGATACGGCTCGCGGGCGGTCGCTTATTGCACAAGCGCGAAAAGACTGATCGTGATGTGGTCGGAGGCATTCTGCTCTGACATTCCCACGGCCCTGAACGGGTTCAGATACGGCGCCACGCTCGTGTCGTATGCGGCCTGATCCTGTTGCGGTAGTGCGCCTCGCACCGCACCGGCTACGGCGTGCACATCCATATAGAAGAACGCGTTGTTGCTGCCACTCACCTCTGTGACGACCTTCGTGTAACTGGGGACGGTGCCGATGGAAGCGCCCGTTGCGCGCGCGTCGAGGATCGCGCGCACTTCAGCCCGACTGCTGCCGATGATTGCCCATCCGCTGCTGACCGCCCACGAGGGCTCCACGACTGTTCCAGAGCTCGAGATCGGCACCGACGAGATGGATGCCCCTCGGTAGGTCTGGGTCGCGAGATGGCTCGCATCGCACGAGCTCGATGAACTGCACAGCGATGATGCGAGGTTGTCGAGAAAGCTCTGTGCTGCGCTGTTTGAATCGGTGCTGAAGACCAAGCCGCCTGCCGGTGTGCGCTGCCCCGGGAGTGCGTCGACCTCGACGCCAGCGTCGCCTCTGAGATGCTGCATGATGCCGCCCGATCCGGTTACACCCAGTCGCCGCAGGGTGGCATCCACGTTCGGGCTCAGCGCCGATCCGAAGGCGTCCAGCATGCCACGCAACGTTTGCTGCAATCCGGTGACCGCGAACAGCCCATACGCATTCCGCGGCACGTACGCGACAGCACCATTGACATGTGGCGAGATGTTCAGCAGCGTTCGCATGTCGGACGTCAACTTGGACGCGTCGAAGTCCTCCGTTCCGTCGAGCGCGATCCCGTGCGCCGTGGCCACCAAGGCCAGGCCCATGCCGGTGTAGGCGCGAAGCGGACTCAACTCCGCCTGCGACGTGCCGGACGCACTTATCGCTGAGCCGACTCGGTTCACCACCAGGCCCAGGTTCACGTACACAGACGCAAGACGCTCGCTGGGCAGGTGTGACTGCACCGTGGTGTATGCGCTCACGGACGTGAGATTGGCCCGTTTGCCCTGGGACGTATCGATGATGTCGTCGACCACCGCGGTCGTGCTGCCAACCACTGCGGTGTGGTCTGTGACCGCGAAGACCAGCTTACCGCCGCCACCCGTTCCCGATGTAACCGCCACACCATCGAACGTCGCGGTCGACCATGTGCTGCGGCTTCCAGCCGGGCCGGTCGTGTACTTCTCGAGGGCGGCCTGCGCCTTGCCCTCGTCGTTGGTTGCGATCAGCACGGCAATGGGTGGAGACGCCGACGCCGTGCTGGTCGATCCGGTGGACGAGAACGCAGAATCGAGGACGACGACAGACACGTTGGAACCGAGCCACGGGCGTATGTCGTCGTGGTTGAGCCCGCTGCCCGAGAGCGTGGTGTCCACCCAGTGGTTGATCGTCGCTTCGCGTGATGGGCCGTTGAGCCCCGGAAACCTGTCGAGAAGCCCCGCCACCGCGAGCTTCTGTCCTGCGGACGGATCGAGATCGAAGTTCACGTAGACCGCTGTGTCGTTCGGTGCCATGGCCGCCAGGGTGTCGGCGCCGCCGTGAACAAACCTGAAGACCAGGATGGCGCCGGTTACGACCGCTGCGGTCAGAAGGCCGACTGCGATCCCGGCCAGCAGCCGCACTGGCCACCTCTCTGCCGCAAAGAATGGCCGTGATCGTAGCTTCACGTCGGTCTCACCCACGGCTGACGCACGATCCCACGCGCGCGAATGGCATGCGTCGGAACGTCGAGCGTTGCGAAGGGGCCGTCACTCGCTGTTTCGATCCCGATACTCGGCTGCCTCGCGGCAGCTTCACATGTGACATGCGGTCTCCGTGCCTGCCCCGCGATCAGGATTCGATGGGGCTGTCCGGCGCCTTTCCCCATTCGACCCATGAGCCGTAGTAGACGCGGACGTCCGGATACCCGAGAACGTACTTCAAAGCAAACCATGCCTGACTTGCCCGGTTGCCGATGGTGCAGTATGTGATGACCGTTTTCGTATCGTCGACACCAGCCGCCTCAAATACGGCACGCAGCGCATCCGGGTCTTTGAGCGTTCCGTCTTCGCGGCGCAGCGAATCGATGGGGACATGCACGGCGCCAGGAACGTGTCCCGAGCGCCCCGTGTCCTCTGTCGCGCCCGACGGCCAGAACCGCTCACCGATGTACTCCTCACGCGAACGCACATCGAGCACGAGATATCGCGGGTCGCCGATGGCGGATTCGACGTCCTGCCGCGAGGCGAGAATGTCGGAGCTCGGGGCAGAAAGAACGTACGAGGTTTCGGACGGTTCCGACACGTTCGTGGTCCACGCGTTACCGGCTTCGGTCCATCGGTTGCGAGACACTGCGAGCATCCGCACATCTCTGTGTCCGTATGTCCTGAGCAGCCAGAATCCGAGCGGTGCGCTGTAGCCGTAGACAACGACGGCGCTTTCGGGTGCGATGCCCGATCGCGACAAGAGCCGCTCCAAATCTGCCCGTCCCACCGGCCTGTAGGTCGCATCCCGCAGATCGGTGTAGGCGTTCCAGAGGACGGACCCAGGAAGGTGGCCCTGCTCGTACGCCTTGGAATTGACGTCCATCTCGATCAACCGGACCGCCGGATCACCGAGGCGAGCGGCAATCCAGTCGGTATCGACAACAACGTCAGGCTTGGGATTCACTGCGGTCACTGTGTCTCCGAGTGATGCTCAAAGCAACGCCACCGTCTGTGGACGCTAGTCGATATTGACTCGATAGCGCGCAACGGGAGGCAAGCGATTGCAATGAACGGAGAGGTCTTTGCGTCGAGGCTTGACGAACGGGTCGTCCCGGGCATGCGTCTGGGGCGCCACATCTTGCACGACCCGCGTTCGCGCGCGTTCGAGGCGGACCGTGCATCGCAAATCACGAGCGTGACGCATCGGGCCGTCGGGCTACCGCTCGACCAGGGCGACATCGGTTCCTGCACGGCGAATGCAGTCTGCGGGGCGTTGAACTCGGCGCCGGATTTTGCCGGCGGCATACCCCGCAACGAGACCGATGCCGTTCAGCTGTACGAGCTGGAGACGCAGCTCGAGGGCAAGCCATACCCGCCGAACGATCCTGGCGGTAGCGGACTCGAGGTCTGCAAGGCAGCCAAACAGCTGGGCTGGATCACGTCGTACAGGCACGCGTTCGGGGTCGAGCAAGCGCTTCTGGCGCTTGTCCTACGTCCAATCATCACCGGGATCGGCTGGTACTCGAGCTTCGATACTCCTGATGCATCCGGGCTCGTCGCAGTCGCAAGCGGCGCCACCGTTCGCGGTGGCCATGAGGTGGTCGCCGACCAGATCGATGCCGGCAACAAGCTCGTTTGGTTCTGGAACAGTTGGGGGCCGGGCTTCGGCGTCGGTGGCAGGTTCTGCATGGCGTTCGACACGTGGCAGCGCTTGCTGCAGGAGCATGGCGACGTCACGGTGCCGCTGCCCTGAGCCCAGGGCACCCCAACCCCCGACAATAGGTACCCTAGGTCCCGGTGCGAAGGCTGATATGCGTTGTGTTGTGTGTGGCCGTGACATTGCTCACCGGGTGCACGAGTGGGGGCAGCACGCCCACAGCTCGGCCGCAGATGCAATTGCGATGGCTGATCACCGCTCATGCCTTACACGAGATCTCCGCCATCGATTCCGCAGTAGCGCGCACTGCGTTTGACGGTGCATCCACGTTCGTCATTCGTGGTCCAGCGGGTGCGGGCGTCCCCAGCGGCTGGAACAGCACCTTGGTCGCCGACTACAAGAGCTATGCGCAACTGGCATCCGACTTGGCTCAGGGCGTCTTCCCAACGGGCGCGCGGGCGGTGTTGTACGACGACGAGAGTTGGGGATTCACGCCAGTCGAGGAACAGCGCGATCCGAGCCGCTACATCCAGCTGGCCGCCCAGCTTTGCCACCAGCACGGGTTGTTGCTCATCGCCGCGCCGGCAATGGATCTCACCACCGTCCTCAGCCCGAATGCCACCAGCCGGCGCGCGGCGTATCTCGACCTCGGGCTGGCAGCGATCGCGGCACGGTCGGCCGATGTGGTCGACATCCAGGCTCAATCCCTGGAGGCCGATTCCGCCGCGTACCGGTCGTTTGTGGCCTCCGCCGCTCAGCAGGCGCGGCAGGCGGGCGGCGCCCATGTGCGCGTTCTCGCCGGCCTCAGCACCGGTCCAGCCGGCAAGACGGTCACGGCGGCGCAGCTGACCGATGCTGTAACTGCCACGCGCAGCGTCGTGGATGGCTTCTGGATGAACGTTCCCGGGCAGAGTGCCGAATGCCCCACATGCACGCAGCCCCTGCCCGGCCTTGCGGTGACCGTGCTACGCGCGCTGTATCACTTGTGAGCAGGGGCTAGATCGCGACCTCTTCCACCGATCCATCACCGGCCTCGCCGAGTGCCAGCACGCCGCCGGGCGCCTCGAGGCTCTGGGTTGCGTAGCGGCGCCAGACGGCGTTGCCACCGGTTCGCCAGTCGACGCTCGGCCGCTGCAGCAGAACCGGATCCAGATCCCCGACCCTCTCCTCGACCCATGTGATCAAGCCTTCTAGGAGCGTCTCCTCCAGGAGATGCGGCTGCAACCCCAGGTCGAGGAGTCCCTGGTGCTTCGCGTTGTAGTAGTGGTCCTCGTTCTCGACACGCGGGTTGGGCAGATGCTCCACGCGCGTCTGCAGACCGAGCTTCGCTCGGGCCGCCAACACCTTCTCTGCGAGCTCGTTCAGCGAGAACTGCTCTGTGAACTGATTGAAAACGCGGAACTCGCCGGGGTCCGCAGGGTGCTCGAGTGCAAGCGTGATGCATGCGAGCGTGTCCCTGATGTCGAGGTACCCGCGGGTCTGCCCACCCTTGCCATAGACGGTGAGCGGCTCTCCGATCGCCGCTTGCGCGCAGAACCGGTTCAGTGCCGTGCCCCAGACTGAGTCGTAATCGAAACGTGTCTGGAGGTCCGGGTGTCGACCGCACTCCGGAGTCGCCAGCCCGTAGACGACGCCTTGATTCAAATCGGTCGCCCGCAGGCCCCAGATCCTGCACGCGAACATGATGTTGTGGCTGTCGTGAACCTTCGACAGGTGATAGAAGGAACCCGGCTGTTTCGGGTAGGGCAGGCGGTCACGCCGGCCATTGTGTTCGACCTCGAGGTATCCCTCCTCGATGTCGATGTTCGGCGTGCCGTACTCGCCCATCGTGCCCAGCTTGACCAGGTGGCAGTCGGGAGCGAGCTCATGAAGTGCGAACAGGAGGTTCAGCGTGCCCAGCACGTTGTTCATCTGAGTCAAGACCGCGTGCTCGCGGTCCACCATCGAGAACGGCGCGCTCCGCTGCTCGGCGAAGTGGATCACGGCATCCGGTCGATGCCGCCCAATCAGGTCGTAGACCGCCTCGTGATCGCAGAGATCGGCCTGGGCCCACTGGATGTAGCGCCCTGAGAGCGCTTGCCACGTGGCGACGCGACGCTCCATGGAACGGATCGGTGCCAGGCTGCGTGTGCCTCCGTGCTCATCCCACTGACGGCGCACCAGGTTGTCGACCGCCGTCACCTGGTGGCCCAGCGCCGACAGGTGAAGAGACATCGGCCAGCCGAGGTAGCCGTCGGCGCCGAGCACCATCACCTTGAGCGTGCCGCGTGATTGGGCCATCTGCATTCGTGTCATGTGATTCCTTGCTCACACCGAGAGAGCCGGTGGCTCGGCCACCGGCTCTCAGTTGCTTATGTTGCGACTTCAGCCGCTGGTCAGATGTTGATGAAACCCCAAGTCGATCCGTTGAAGAACGCTTCTCTCAACGTGAACGGTCCAGTCGGGAAGTCGGTGTAGTAGTCCTGTAGCTGCCCGGCGAACACCAGCGCGCTGCTGTACTCGCCGACATCACCCGTCGAGTGGCCCGGGTATCCGCTGCCCTGCCCATCGAGGAGCTCTGCATGCCAGGTCCCGCTGAACCAGGCGTGCCGGAGCGTGTCGCTAGTGTTGTCCCTGGTGAAGAGTTGCAGCTGGCCGTTGTAGACGACCGTGCTGTTGTAGAAGCCAACGCTATCGCTCGTGGCGCCCGTGGCAACCCCGCCACCACCGTCCACCGCCTCGAAGTGCCAG
>VBGJ01000086.1 GCA_005880445.1 Chloroflexota bacterium
CCCCGGTGCAACACTACGACGGCCATGATTAGCCCAGGTCTGCCCAACAGCCCGCAAGGTTGGAGGGTAGCGGCGCGGCCTGCAGAGCGGCACAAGCCCTCCGGCATCTCTGGAATATGGAATCGGAGAATCTGCTGTAGTTTTCTCGCGCTGGCCGCGGCCATGGCCGCTGTGCCGCTGCTCGCGCAAGCTCCGGTGCCAACCACCGATCGCGCGCGCGTGCTGGGCAAGCAGCTGATGTGCACGTGCGGCTGCGGCGACACGGCGGGATCGTGCAGCCATCCCGGGGCGGCATTTTCCGGTCCCTGCGAGGTAGCCAAAGCCAAGCTCAAGGAAGTGGACGAGCGCATGTCGCGCGGGGAATCCGACAGCGCCATCCTGCAAGCTTTCGTGCAGGAGTACGGCGAATCGGCGCTGGCCGCGCCGCCCGCCCGGGGCTTCAACTGGTTGGCCTACACGTTCCCGGCCGTGGCGTTTGCCATCGGTCTGGCCTTGGTCCTGATGATTATGCGCCAGTGGCGGCAGCGCGTGGCGGTGGCGCCGGCTTCCGGGCCAGGGGTTACCGCCGAGATGCTGGAACAGGCGCGCCGTCAGATCGAGCGCGATGTGCAAGAGGATTGAAGGCTGACCCCGCCGTATGGCAATGACCTTCGCCGTGACCATCAGCTTCGTGGCAGCCGATATCGATACGCTGGCCGTGGTGGCCTGCGTGGCGCTGACTGCGGCCGTGCTGATTTTCGTCTTCCTGATCCAGCCCGAGGATGCGGCTCCGCATCGCTCGCAGCTGGACCAGCTGATGGAGCGCCGGGACATCATTTACGACAATTTGCGCGATTTGAAGTTTGAATATCGCACCGGCAAATTCGCCGAGGAAGATTACGAGCAGATGAAGCAGACCCTGGAATCCGAAGCGGCGCTGGTGCTGGCGGAAATCGAGCGCGTCACCGAAAGCCCCGGAACGTTGCCACGCTCGGACGCAGCCGTGCGCGGCCGCGCGGTGCCCGCAGGCCCCCGGGCAGGGAATTGAAGCATGAGACGGATTCTGCAAAAGAGGATGGTTTGCGGGTGGGATCTGCGTTTTTTTGTTCTTGTGAAGGCGGCGCTGGCCGGCCTGAGTCTGCTCCTGGCCTGCGCTTCGGTCGCGGCCGCCGGGACGGTCACCGGCGTCGTGCACAACGGCACCGACGGCAAAATCGCCGCCGGCGTGGACGTCATCCTCATCCAACTGCAAGGCGGAATGCAACCGGTGGCCAACACCAAGTCCGACGCCCAGGGCGCCTACAAATTCGATTTTCCCGCCATCGGCCAGCAGCCCATGCTCATCCGCGCCGTCTATCGCGGGGTGATGTTCCATCAGCCGCTCACGCCGGGACACGCTAGCGTGGACGTCACCGTCTTCGAGCCTTCCGCCGATTCCAAAATGGTGAACGTGGGCTCGCACGTGATCGTCCTGCAGCCCAATGGCAGTAACCTGATGGTGGGCGAGGAGTACGCGCTGCAAAACCAATCGCAGCCGCCCAAGGCCTACTTCAACGAGAAGGGCGATTTCAGCTTCGAGCTTCCGCAGGGCGGGCAGCTGGGGCAGGTGTCTTCCTGGGGACCATCAGGCATGCCGGTGGTGCAGGGCACCCTAGACCGCGGGGCAGGCAAATACGCCATCGCCTACGCCTTTCAGCCTGGGGACAACGGCGTGCGCTTCTCCTATCAGCTTCCGTATCCCTCGAATCATACCGATGTGCGGTTGACCTCGGACTATTCGGTGGGGCGGGTGATGCTGGTGGCGCCGCCGACGGTGCAGGTCAATAGCGCCGGTTTTACGCCCGCGGGCACCGAGCAGGGCTTCAATCTCTACACGCGCGACTCGATTCCCGCGGGGCTTCCCTTCGATGTGTCGGTTTCCGGCACGGCGCCGCCGCCGCAGGCGTCGCCACAAGGACAGGGAAACGATCAGGACCCGGAAGTGAATAGTCGCATCACGGCCACGGTGCAGGCCCTGCCGAATCGGCTGGAGAGCTTGCGTTGGATCATCATCGGCGGATTCGCCGCGCTGTTTGCGCTTGGCCTGCTCCTGCTCTGGCGCCAGCCCGCGCTGGTGGGCGCAGGCGATTTGCCGGTGCCGCCCACGCCTCCACAGGGCCCGCGCAAGCGCAAACTGCCTCCCCGCGGGGAGTACGCAACCTCAGTTGCCTCCGCGCCTGCTAAGGCTGCGCCGGTCGCATCCGCTTCCGGCGCCGCGCAACCCGCGCGTGCCGCATCGGCCGTGACCACCGCCGATGCCTCCGGCGTTGAGAGTGAAGTGCAGAATAGCCTCGACAGCCTCAAAGACCGGCTCTTCCGCCTCGAACTTCGCCGCCAGGCCGGCACCATCTCCGAAGAGGACTACGCCCGCGAGCGCGCCCGCACCGAGCAAATCCTGCGCGAACTGGTCCGAGGTTAGCCTCCTCGTGCAGGCGGATTCCTCCACCCCAACACCCGCAACATCGGCGCGCGTTGGGGACCCCGGTTGCGCAGGTCACGCGCGCGGCGGACTGGGCGTGCAGTTCATCGAATTCGCCAAGCGCTACGGCGCGCGCTTTGCCCTGCGCGGCGTCTCTCTGGCCATCGCGGCCGGCGAATGCGTGGCCCTGGTCGGTCCCAACGGTTCGGGCAAAACCACGCTGCTGAAAGCCGCGGCTTTGCTGATTCGGCCCAGCGCGGGCCGCGTGCAGTTCTCTCCGGCCAGCGCCAATGGCTCCGGCCGCGACTCCTACGAGGATTCCGCGGCCGTCAAGCGCTACCTCGGGTTTGTCTCGCACAGCACTTTGCTCTACGACGACCTCACCGCGGAAGAGAACCTGGTTCTCTTCGCGCGGCTCTACGGCCTGGATGCGCCCGAAGAGCGCGCCCGTGCCGCGCTCGATCCGGCGGGTCTGGCCGCGCGCGGCCAGGATCTGGTGCGCAATTTTTCCCGCGGCATGCGCCAGCGCCTGGCCATCGCTCGCGCGCTGCTGGCCGGGCCGAAGCTGCTCCTGCTCGACGAGCCCTCCACCGGGCTCGACCGCGCCGGGCAGCAATGGCTGGGGGCGGCGCTCGCCCATCTCGCGGCTGCGGGCTGCACCGTGCTCATGAGCACGCACGGCGCGGGCGAAGCCGGCGCCTGCGTCACGCGCGCTATTCGCCTGCTCGGCGGATCGATCGCAGAAGATTCCGCCATCTCCGGCGACCCGCGCGCCATGCTTGCGGCCGCGCTCGCCGCGCATCAGGAGGCTTGAGTGGCGCTGGCGCGGCCCATCGGCATCCTGCTGGCCAAGGAACTGCGCACCGAATTCCGCACCCGCGAGTTGCTGGTGAG
>VBGJ01000128.1 GCA_005880445.1 Chloroflexota bacterium
TCGCCTCCCAGCTCCCGCCGCTCAGCTGTGAGCCATGGCACCGGCAGATCGCCGAGTGGAAGGAGCGCTACCCGCTTCGATACCGCCAGGAGGGCGAGACGATCAAGCCGCAGTTCGCGATCGACGAGATCTACCGGTTGACCAAGGGGCAGGCCATCGTCGCGACCGACGTCGGGCAGCATCAGATGTGGGCCGCCCAGTTCTACCTGACCACGCAGCCCCGCACCTGGGTCACGTCCGGTGGATTGGGCGCGATGGGATTCGGGTTCCCGGCCGCGATCGGGGCGCAGATGGGACGCCCGGACGCCCTGGTCTGTGCGATCGTCGGGGACGGCGGGTTCCAGATGACGATGCAGGATCTCGCCTCCGCGGTGGAGTGGGGGCTGCCGATCAAGATCTACATCATCAACAACAAATCGCTGGGCATGGTCCGGCAGTGGCAGCAGTTGTTCTACCGGGAGCGGTACTCCCACGTGTGGCTGCGGAATCCCGACTTCGCGAAACTGGCGGAGGCGTTCGGCGCGGTGGGCATCACCGCCCGCCGGCCGGAGGAGGTCGTCCCGGCGATCGAGCAGTCGCTTCAGGTCACCGATCGGCCGTGCCTCGTGGATTTCCACTGCGATCCGGAGGAGAACTGCTATCCCATGATCCCCTCCGGCCAGTCCATCAAGGAGATGATCGTCGAGCGAGGATGAGCATGCCCGCTGTGGAGCTGTCGACGGGGATGCGCGGGGACGCGCGGAAGGGGACGAAGCACACCATTTCGGTGCTCGTGGACAACACCCCCGGCGTCCTGATGAAGGTCGCCGGGCTCTTCCGGCGCCGCGGCTACAACATCCACAGCCTCGCGGTGGGCGTGACCGAGCAGCCGACGGTCTCGCGGATGATCATCGCCGTGGAAGGCGAGCCCGAGATCCTCGAGCAGATCATCAAGCAGCTCAACAAGCTCATCGAAGTCATCAAGGTGAACGACGTCACGGGCTTCAGCACCGTCGACCGCGAGTTGGCGTTGATCAAGCTCAACGCCACCCCGGCGACGCGGATGGAGATCATGGAGATCTGCAACGTGTTCCGGGCCAACGTCGTCGACCTGACCGAGAAGACGATGACGCTGGAGGTGACGGGGCGCTCGGAGAAGATCGACGCGATCCTGTCGCTCGTGCAAAAATACGGCGTGCGGGAGATGGTGCGGACCGGCCAGGTCACCTTGGTCCGGGGCGCCCAGCCCACGTGAGGAGGCGCGCATAGATGTCGGCGAAAGTGTACTACGAGCAGGACGCCAATCTCAACATCCTCCGCGGCAAGCGCGTGGCCGTCATCGGCTACGGCAGCCAGGGGCACGCGCAGGCGCAGAACCTTCGGGACAGCGGGGTCGCCGTCACCGTCGGCCTGTACAAAGGAAGCCGTTCGTGGGAGCTGGCGCAGGGCGATGGGCTCGAGGTCGCCACCGTCGCGGAGGCCGCGGGCGCAGCCGACATCATCCAGATCCTGATCCCCGACGAGATCCAGGCGAAGGTCTACCGCGAAGAGATCCTTCCGCACCTCAGCCGCGGCAAGGCTCTCGGGGTGTCCCACGGCTTCAGCATCCACTTCCACCAGAT
>VBGJ01000129.1 GCA_005880445.1 Chloroflexota bacterium
GAGTCCTCGCCATCGCCAATCAGAAGGGCGGCGTGGGCAAGACGACCACGGCGGTCAACCTCGCAGCGGCACTCGCCGAAGCGGGCAGCGCCGTGCTCGCTCTCGACCTCGATCCGCAGGGGCATCTCACCATCAACATGGGCTGCCGCCGGCCGGACGAGCTCGAGGCCACCGTCTACGACCTGTTGACGCGACACAACGTCAACGCAGAGGACATCCGCCTCCACTCCGAGTCGATCGGTCTCGACTTCCTTCCTGCAAACATCGAGCTCAGCGGCGCTGAGCTGCAGCTCGTAACGGAGTTCGGCCGTGAGTCGGTGCTCAAGGAGAAGCTGGAGCCGATCGAGGGGGAGTACGACTTCGTCGTCATCGACTGTCCTCCCTCTCTGGGACTGCTGTGCATCAACGCGCTCGTCGCCTCGACCGAGGTGATCATCCCGCTGCAGTGCGAGTACTTCGGCATGAAGGGCATGCAGCAGCTCCAGCGCACCATCGATCGCGTTCGAGCCAAGCTGAACTCTCAGCTGCACATCGCCGGCATCCTCCCCACCATTTACAAGCCGCGGACCCTGCACAGCCAGGAGGTGCTCGAGCTGGTCAAGGGGGCGTTCGGCGACCTGGTCTTCAACCTGACCGTGGATGCGTCGATCCGCTTCGCCGAGACGCCGCTGGCTGGGCAGTCGATCCTGCAGTACGCTCCGAGCTCGCCGGGCGCCAAGGCATATCGCGCGCTGGCGAAGAGGGTGCTGGCAATGGACGCGAAGGCAGAGGTGACGGGAAGCGCGCAGCAGTCGCGGGAACGGGTGCGCGCAAAGGCGTGATGCGGGGGTTTCGCCGCGCGCAGCTGCGTGGCTCCGACGAGCTCTTCCGTCCGTCGGAGCCGGAGCAGACCGAGGTGCCTCTCGCACCCGGGCTGGGCAACGACCACCCAGGGGTCAGGCCGGTGCCGGCATCGCCGGCCCCCGACATGCGGTCCGTGCGGCTCACTGCGGATCAGATCCGCACGCTGGCCGACGCCGTGCAGCATTTGAAGTTCCCGCAGAAGCAGCCCAACCGGCCGTCGATCGGCGACTTCGAGAGCCTGGAGCAGCTCCGCCAGACCCTGCTCGACGCGCTGTAGCGGGTCAGGCGGCCGCGAACGCCACCAGGAGATCGGCAGCAGCGACGAACAACCGGCCCTCGCCCGCGGCGGGCGTCGCGAAGTGCGCGGTGGTTGCGGGCAGTGTCAGCGACGACACAACCACGCCGGTCGCCGGGTCGAGCCCGACCAGCTCTGTGCCTCCGAAGACGTGCAACGACCAGACGAGTCCGCCCGCGAGGATCGGCGCCGATGATCCGGACGTCGAGTACCAGAGAACGTGGAACGCGTGCGCCGAGTCGATACGCACAGCCGCAATGCCGTCGGCGCACGGGACGTACACCGTTGCGCCGGCGGCCGCCATGCCCGAATACGCGGCATTGGACGTCTGATGACAGACCGCCGCACCGGCGTTCTCGCCCCCGCCTGGATTCGAATTGCCGGGCAGTGCTGACTCAGTAAGAAGGTATCCCCGGCCGCCCTTGCCCATGGCGAACAGTAGCCCGCCGGTGAGGAGCGACGGGCCGATCGACCCCAGGTCCTGGTCGGTGGCATTCAGCGACGCCCAGGATTGCGGTGGGCCCGTCGCGAAGAAGCCGCGCACCGCGAGCGACGGCGAGAGCTCCACCACGCTGTCGCCGTAGTCGTAGTGGCTGACGGCGGTGTTGGCGCCGTTGCCCGTGGTCACGTAGATGTTGCCCGCGCCATCGACGGCCGGCCCGGACGGAGACCAGACGCCACCCTCGTTGTCGTTGGGCGTGTCGTGCCACTGTGCGGTTGCGGCGCCACTCTGCTCCGACACGGCTTCGACGTAGCCGTGATACGTGCCGCAATCACCGAAGAGGCCACCCCAGGCGATGATCACATTGCCGTGCGAGACGGCGAGCGCGCTGCGCTGCTGCTGCGTGTTGGCATCCATGCCGCTCGGCGTGACATCGTCGTTGAACACGGTGGCGCCGGTCGACGGATTGAGCGCGGCGAGCCGGAAGCGGTAGACGCCTGACGGTGCTTCGACTTCCGCCGCCACGAAGATGCGCCCACCAGCGATCACCGGTGTGCCGGTGACGCCGAGTGGCATGACGTCGCCGCACGGGAAGTTGCTGGTGCGCGGCGTGCCCAGACTGGTGTGCCAACGCAGCGCGCCGGTGCGCGTGTCGAACGCGTACACGGAGTCGTTCTCGGTGGCGACGATGACCTCGGTGCCGTCGACGAGCGGCTCCGCGTAGATGGCCCCGTCGAGCGGCCCGGTTGTCCACGTTCGCGCGAGGCTCCGGAACGACGGCTCGCCGGTGTCGTCGCCGCTTCGCGCCGCATCGAGGTGGTACGTGGGCCACAGCGTCGTCGTCGACACCGCGGGCGTGTGCGATGGCGCCTGGCTCGTTGCGGGCGCCGATGATCCACCCTCGGAGCAGCCGGCAAGCAGCAGCGCCGTCACCATGGTGATCGCCCGGTGGACAGCGGACAGCGCGCTACTTCTCGTACAGGCCGTCGATGAGCGCAGCGTACTTCTCGGCAACCACCTTCCGCTTCACCTTGAGCGTCGGCGTGAGCTCGTCACCGACGGTGAAGTCCTTTGGCAGAAGCGTCCACTTCTTCACCTGCTCGACATTGCTCAATCGGTGATTGACCTCCTGCACGTGCCGGTCGATCTCGCCGCGCACGGTTGGATCGCGTGCGAGTGTCTCGATGTCATCGGATAGACGGTGTTCGTGCGCGAACTCGGCGGCCTCTTCCGGGTCCAGCGTGACGAGCGCAGACACGAATGGTCGGCGGTCGCCTATGGCCACGGCGTGCGCGACCAGGCGCTGCCGCTGCAGAGCACGTTCGATGTTGCTCGGCGAGATGTTCTTGCCGCCTCCCGTGATGATCAGGTCTTTCTTGCGATCGGTGATGCGCAGGTATCCGTCCGCATCGAGCTCACCGACATCGCCGGTGTGCAGCCAGCCGCCGTGGAGGGCCTCGGCCGTGGCGTCCGGCTCCTTGTAGTAGGCGTTGAACACGACCCCGCCGCGAACCAGGATCTCGCCATCGTCCGCGATGCGAATCTCGTTGCCGCGCAGTGCCTGTCCCACCGTGCCGATGCGCGCGTGCTCGGGGCGGTTCATCGTGGTCAGACCCGTGCCTTCCGTCTGCCCGTACACCTCGAGCACCTCGAGGCCGAGGCTGGCGAAGAAGCGCAGCA
>VBGJ01000130.1 GCA_005880445.1 Chloroflexota bacterium
GCTCACCGACGTGCTCGAGATCTGCGACCTGGCTCTGGTCATGACCATCGACCCTGGCTTCGGTGGCCAGAAGCTCATCGAGCACACGCTGCTCAAGGTGGCGCAGGTGCGCCGGGAGATCGACCGGCAGAGCCTCCTCACCGAGGTGGAGGTGGACGGCGGCGTGGAGTCGCACAACGCGCGCGCATGCGCCGACGCCGGTGCCGACGTGCTCGTCGCGGGCACTGCTGTGTTCGGCCATACGGCCGGTCCGGTGGAAGGAGTCCGCTCTCTGCGCGCCGCGATCGATGGCTGAGTCTCGTCTACCATCCGGCGCGCCATGACCGAGACCATCACCGCCCCTGCTACCGACGGCACCCGCGACATCGATGCGGCAGCCCGCGACCTCGCCGCACGGATGCCCGCGTCGCTCGGGGTGCTGGCGACGATTGCATACAACTATCGGTGGTCGTGGCATCCCGGCGGACCCGAGCTCTTTGCAGCCGTGGATGCGGAGCGCTGGGAATGGACGAACCAAAACCCGGTCCGCCTTCTGCACGAGACGTCATCCGCAGCGCTGGACCGCGCGGCCGGTGACCCCGGGCTCATCGAGCGCGCGCAGGGCGTTCTCGCGGCCATCGAGGCGGATGCGGCACGGCCGCCCTTCCCCGGTCGCGCCTCGAGCACGCGCCCGGTTGCGTTTCTCTGCGCCGAATTCGCCGTCCACGTCTCCCTTCCCATCTACGCAGGCGGCCTCGGTGTCCTGGCGGGCGACATCCTCAAGCAATCGTCGGACCTCGCGCTGCCCATGGTCGGCGTGGGGCTCCTCTACCGCCAGGGCTACTTCCTGCAGCGCATGGACCAGAGCGGCTACCAGCACGAGTACTGGTTCCCGCTCGATCCTGAGCGAGTTCCAGCGGCACTTGTCCACAACACCGACGGCGAGCCACTCACGGTTCGCGTTCCGCTGCGCGGTCGCGATGTGGTGGTGCAGGTGTGGCGCGTCGATGTCGGCAGGGTGCGACTGTATCTCCTCGATGCGCAGCGCCCGGAGAACTCACGCATCGACCGATGGATCACGGGTCGCCTCTACGTCAGCGACCGCGCCACGCGTCTGGCTCAATACGCCCTCCTCGGCATCGGATCCATGCGCGCGCTCGACGCCATGGGGATGGATCCGTCCGTCGTGCATCTCAACGAAGGCCACGCCGCGCTCGCCCCCCTCGAGCTCGCTCGCCGCGACATCGTCGCCGGAGCGGAGCGCAACGCCGCCTTCATCGCCGCGCGAGAGCGGACCGTGTTCACCACGCACACACCGGTGGGGGCTGGCAACGAGGGATACGACCCCGCAGAGATCGCCGAGGTGTTGAGTGCGTTTCCGGAGCAGGTCGGTATGGACTTCGACTCGTTCCTGCAGCTGGGAAGGACCCGTCCCGACAACCCGCACGAGCCGTTCGTCATGACGCCTCTGGGCATCAAGATGAGCCGCGAGGCCAACGGGGTCAGCCGGCGCCACGGCGAGGTGGCACGCCAGATGTGGCAGTCGCTCTTTCCGGAGCGTCCCGCTGACGCGGTCCCCATCGGGTACGTCACGAATGGCGTGCACGTGCCGACATGGCTGGCGCCGCGAATGCGTGAGCTGCTCGACCGTTATCTCGGCCACGGTTGGATCGATCGTGCTGCCGATCCGGATACCTGGCAGGCGGTCGATCGCATCCCCGATGACGAGCTCTGGTCGGTTCGCAACACGATGCGCGCGGAGTTCATCGCGTACGTTCGCGACCGCACCATCGCCAACCGGCTCGCTCGGGGTGAACCACGTTGGTATGTCGAGGCGGCGGAGCGCGGGTTCAGCGCGGACGCGCTGACGATCGGCTTCGCCCGCCGGCTGGCATCCTACAAGCGCATCTACCTGCTGACACTCGAGCCGCAGCGCATGGAGCGACTGCTCTTGAACACCGACAGCCCGGTGCAGTTGGTGCTCGCCGGGAAGGCGCACCCACAAGACGAGGAGAGCAAACGGGCGGCGCAGGGGCTGTTCGCTTTCAAGGGCACGCCGCAGGCCGCGGAACGCGTCAGCTTCCTGGACAACTACAGCCTGGCCACAGCCATGCAGATGGTGTCGGGTTGCGACCTGTGGATCAACCTGCCCCGGCCGCCGCTCGAGGCCAGCGGCACCAGCGGCATGAAAGCGGCCGTGAACGGATCGCTCAACCTGTCCGTGCTCGACGGATGGTGGGCGGAGGCGTACGACGGCGGAAACGGGTGGGCGCTGCCCGGGGACATCGCATTCGACCATGCGGTACAGGACGCGCGTGATGCGGCGGTCCTGTACGACCTCATGGAGCACGAGGTGTTGCCGCTGTTCTACGCGCGCGACACGCGGGGCGTGCCGGTCGGATGGCTCGAGAAGGTGCGCGCGTCGATGCGAACGTGCGGGCCCCGCTTCTCAGCCGCCCGCACGATGCACGACTACATCGATCGCGCGTACGCGCTGACTCGGTCCACCGGATAGCGCACCGGGCGCCGCCACCCACGCGTCTAGAATTCGTGCCGCGGTGCAGTACGTGGAGAGCATCCTCGACCTCGTCGGCGGCACCCCGCTGCTGCGCCTCCACAAGGTCACCGAGGGCCTCCGCCCCACCGTCCTTGCGAAGCTCGAGCAGCTCAATCCAGGAGGCAGCGTCAAGGACCGGATCGGGCTCGCCATGATCGAGGATGCCGAGCGGAGCGGGCTGCTGAGGCCCGGCGGCACGCTCGTCGAGCCCACGTCGGGCAACACCGGGCATGGCCTCGCCATGGCGGCTGCCCTCAAGGGCTACAAGATGGTTTTTGTCATGCCTGACAAGATGTCGTCGGAGAAGATCAGCCTGCTGCGGGCGTACGGCGCGGAAGTGGTGGTCTGCCCCACCAACGTCGAACGAGAGTCGCCGCAGTCGTACTACTCGGTCGCGGATCGGCTGACGCGCGAGATTCCCGGTGCGTTTCAGCCCAATCAGTATTTCAATCCCCGCAACCCCGAAGCGCATTACCGCACCACCGGACCGGAGATCTGGAACCAGACCGACGGCCGTGTAACCGTCTTCGTCACCGGCATCGGCACCGGCGGGACGATCAGCGGTGTGGGAC
>VBGJ01000175.1 GCA_005880445.1 Chloroflexota bacterium
CCTTGATGTCGCAGCGTTGCAAGCCACCTCCGTCAGCGACGATGTATTGGCAAACGGGGCCATCTCGTTCATGTAACCAAACACCGTCCGGCTCGCCGTCTTTCCATGCACGATGGCATCCGTCTCGAGGTGACCAAACATGTTTGAGGGCAGGTTCTCGTTAAGCAACTCGCGCTCGAACAGCGATATCGGAGGTGATGATGGAGAAGAGCGTTCCCGCCAGCGGGCGTCGTAGCACTGGCCCAGATTCGCACCTCGCCGCGAGTCATGACGATAGGGTGGTTTAGCTCCTCCGCGGACAATACAAACTACGGAACGGTACCGGCCGCTAGCACCATCCACACCGGAATCACCGCCGCTGCCAAGCTGGTGAAAACTATCCGCCTGTCGGATGCGAGCGACTGTCCTCCACCACGCCGCGGAATCGCCAATACAGGACGAGGTCATACGCGATCTTGATACCTCCAGCCGCAAGGAACGGCGCTGCGAGCGCGACGCGCTGCATCAGTGAGCCCGCTGCGACGGGACCGAGTGGCCTGGCCACATAGCGTGCGCTGTTCGTCGTCGCGATCGCGGCGATGCGCTCTTCAGGATCGACCATTTCCGCGATATAGGCTTGTCGTGCCGGCACGTCCATCTGCGAGAGAGCGGAGCGGCCAAGGAGCGCGGCGATAGCAAGTGGCAGCGCCGGCATCAGCGCCACCGCGCCCAACAACACGTTCGATGGGAGGTGGGTGAAGACCATAGTGTTGAGCAGGCCGATCCTTCGAGCTACGTTCGCAGCAACCAGCGAAGACACCGCCTGGAGCAAGCCAACAGCGAAGAACACAACCCCCATGAGTTCGATCGATGCGCCGTACCGGCGCACGAACCAGAACACGATGAAGCTTTGCACGACTAAACCTCCGCCGAAGGCATCGACAGAGAACAGTCCAGCCAAGCGCCTAACGTTCGCGCGTGAACGCACGAGACCGGGTTTGCGGCCGGCACGTCTGGGGCCCTCTACCTCCATCGGTAGCCGATGGGTCAAGAACATGCAGGCAACGGCGGCGATCGGATACGCGAGCAGCCAACGCTGATCTGCGGGAGCCGTGGGAAGCAAGTGACGAAGTGCTGTCGGCCCTCCAGCCGTAAGCGCACCCAAGGATCCAAACAAGTACGCGACCGCGTTATAGCGTCCGAATACTCGAGGTCGCGCCCGCGCCTCCACGCCGCTGAGCATGGTCTGCTCCAACGACGTGATCGGCCCCGACTCGTTGGCGTCCGTCGACAGCGTCCCGGTCAACGCGGCAGCGATCAGGAGCGGCGGCCATCCCGAGAGCGCAAACGCGGCGCCAGCGAGGCCGAGGATCGCGAACAGAGCGCGGTACGTTCGCCGGCGCCCCACCAAGTCGGCCCAACGTCCGACGGCCTGCGAGCCAAGTGCCATCCCCATAAGCATCGCTGTGAAGATGCCGCCAACCACCGTGTCGGAAAGACCTTGGGAAGCAAGAACCTCTCCAAGGAGAACCGCTCCGAATCCGTACGTGAGCGCGCGGAGCGCTTGTATCGCAATAACAACCTGAGCCGTCCGCGCACTGGCACTGTCGGGCGGAGGCGGGGCTGTAAACGGAGCGTCAGACATCACCCGTCGCGCTTTGCGAGGGTGGAGCTACAGCCTGTTGACACCAAGCGTAAAGAGCGTCGTATATAAAGGAACCCTTCTCGAGTAGTCGCAGGTCATCCGACTCAACGGCCAAACCACCTTCGCCGATCGCGAGAAGGCCGGCACCCAGTGGATCAGTGTGGAGGTCATCTGCGACGTCCGCTGCATGGACTATCGCGGCGAGGCGGACCAAAGCCGGATCGCGGCTCAAGCCGAACTCTTCGAGGAGGACCTCGAAGCTGCACTTGGCAGCTCGATGCGTGTACTCAGCGCCGGGGGCATCAAACGAGTGCGCACCGTACCTGTCCGCGGTCGCGAGAACCTGATCGTGTGGCACATACAAGATGTCAGCGGCCGGATCGATGAATCGCCGAATGAGCCACGGGCACGCTATTCGGTCCGTCTTGGGTCGCTGGCGTGTGACCCATTTCACCTCAGTCTTCTCCCATACAGCCATGTCGTGATGGTGCGGCGGGTCAGCGCACCACCGGCCCGCGAACAACATACGTTACACGTACCAGTTGGCCAACGACGAACGCTCATAGCGGGGCCAGCAACCGCCAGGCAGAGACTCGAATCCCTTTTACGCGAGCGACCGGCTCATGCGGGAGTTGAGCTTAATCTACCGATCTGAGCCGTGGGCGCGGTTGCGACCCGAAGGGCGACGAGACCCGTACCTTGGACTAGGGCGACGCTGATCGGGCTGCAATCGAAAGGGAACGAGGAAGATTCGCCGCGGGCCGCGAACGGCCGAATCCGAGCGCACGGGCCTCGAATCTGAGCGAAACGGGGCCGCCTCCCCCGCGCTGTCTCAGGTAGGACTTTCGGCCGGTGCTCCCGCCTACTTTCCCGCCACTCTGGCGCGAACTTGGTAGCACGCCTAGGGACCAAAAACGCCTTATCCTATAATGGATTTCGTTGGGTGACAGCGGGAGACGGGTTTCGAACCCGCGACCCCTACCTTGGCAAGACCGAGCGGCAATTTCGAATACAGAACCCGGGGAAATGGGGCGCAAGACGCCTACTCACCCCCAACTTCGACTTAGATTGACTAAACATCGACAGCGGTATGTCTCAGGGCGAAACTAACCGCCCCGAGCTGGACGCCCAGATCGGCGTCGCCGAGGAGACGAACGAATGGTCGCCCGCGGCAGCCGCGCTTCTTCGGGCTGCGCGACGACAAGCTCCCCACGGACGTCAACCGGGAGCGGCCCCGCTGCGCGTGGGCGCGGTTGTGGACCCAATCGCCTGTGCTGCTCCAACGTTCTCGCTGCGCTGCGTGCTAGTCGTCGAAGAACGAGACGTCGGACTGGACTGCGATCATCGACGCGAGCGTGATCGGGCACATCGTGGCCCGGCCGGCGACTGCGTACGG
>VBGJ01000176.1 GCA_005880445.1 Chloroflexota bacterium
CGCGCAGCTCGCTCGGCACCGTCTCGCCGTAGGCGCGGCGCCCCTCACCGGCGATGAACTTTCCCATGTCGATCGCTTCCTGCACATCGCCGCGCGCTTCGGTGAGCACCTTGCCCATCTCGCGAGTCATCAGGCGGGCGAGGTCCTCCTTCCGTCGCTCGAGCACCTCCGCCGCGCGCAGGATGATCTCGGCGCGCCGCGGCCATGGAGTGGCGCGCCACGCGGGGAACGCATGCTTGGCGGCGCGCACCGCCGCGTCGACATCGGCTGCGCCGCTGCGCGCGAAGACGCCGATCACCTCGGTGAAGTGCGCCGGATTGCGCGACTCGAAGGTGCGTCCATCCGCTGCGGGCACACGGCGGCCGGCGATGTGGTTTCCCGTCTCGACGGCAGCCTGCACGGTCACCGCGATACCTCCTCGCGCATCGCCGCCTCGAGGATGTCGAGCCCGGCATCGAGCTCCGCCTCCGGAATCGTGAGCGGCGGCAGGAGGCGGATCACGTTGTCGTCGATACCGCACGTGAGGACGAGCAGGTCGCGTCGCAATGCGTTCTCCTGGATGCGCGCCACGAGGTCTGCCGCAGGCGCTCCTTCCTGCATGAACTCCAGCCCGATCATCAGGCCGAGGCCGCGCACGTCGGCCAGCTGCGGCATCGCTGCCTGCCAGCCCCTGGCTCGTGCGAGCACGCGCTGCCCGAGCGTCGCAGCGCGCTCCGCGATGCGCT
This sequence comes from Chloroflexota bacterium, assembly GCA_005880445.1. Lineage (GTDB taxonomy): Bacteria > Chloroflexota > Dormibacteria > Aeolococcales > Aeolococcaceae > CF-75. The sequence goes on from VBGJ01000176.1 coordinate 726, forward strand.
CCCGCACCATCGTCTCGATGACGGCGCGCGCCGCGGCGCACGCGACCGCGTTGCCGCCGTAGGTGCTTCCGTGCTCACCGGCGCTCCACCGCTGCATCACCGTGTGGCGGGCCAGGATCGCGCCGATCGGCAACCCGTTGGCCAGCGCCTTGGCGACGCACATGATGTCCGGCTCCACGTCGACGTGCTCGACGGCGAACATGCGCCCCGTCCTGGCGAAGCCGGTCTGCACCTCGTCAGCGATGAGAAGGATGCCGTGCTCGTCGCACAAGGCGCGAAGCGTGGGGAGAAACGCCGCCGGAGGCACCACGAACCCTCCCTCGCCCTGCACCGGCTCCACGATGATCGCCGCCACCGTGTCGGGCGGCGCCACGGTTGCAAACAGCAACCGGATGTCGTCGCCGGCGGCGATGGAGCAGCTCTGACCGGCGCTGTGGGAGCAGTAGCGGAAGCAGTACGGGTAGCGGACGTGATGCACGCCGGGCAGGAACGGGCCCATGCCATGACGGAATCTCGCCTTGCTTGCGGTCAGCGTCATCGCGGCATACGTCCGTCCGTGGAACGCTCCGGTGAAAGCGATGACATCGCTCCGTCCGGTGGCGCGGCGCGCGAGCTTGATGGCGCCCTCCACTGCTTCGGCGCCGCTGTTGCTGAAGAACACCTGGTCGAGCCCGGCGGGCGCAACGCCGACCAGCGCTGCCGCCGCCTCGATCATCTGCTCGTTGAGCGCTGTGACCGACGTGTGCCACAGGCGATCGACCTGCTCGTGCACCGCCTTCACCACGGCAGGATGCCGGTGCCCAAGACTGGTCACCGCGATGCCACAGCCGAAGTCGAGGACGTCTCTCCCATCGGCCGTGTACAGGTGCGCACCCTGCGCGGACTCGACGACCAGATCGGAGTACCGGCTGTAGGCCGGCGATATCAGCTCGGCATCCTTCTCGCGCCACACCGCCGCGTCTGCAGTCGCCGGCGCGCTCACGTCTGGGCCCGACCCCCCGCGGTGGCCGTTGTCCCGGCCGCCGACGGCGCCGGAGAGCGTCCGCCCACCCTGCCGAGGCTGAGGAACCCTGCAAACATCAAAGCGATGCCGACCGCCTCGTAGGCGCCGAGCGTGTCGATGGAACCGATGCCCAGCGTTTTTGCGGCGGAAAAGCCATAGGCGATCACCAGGGCGCCTGCGGTGAGCAGCACGTTGCAGACCACACGATCGATCGGGGCGCGCTTCCTCCAATACTGATACGCGGACCACGCGGACCCGCCGACCAGCACGATGGTGCCGGCGATGTTGAGGAACACGACGCCGATGAAGAGCAGCGTGCCCTTCTGGATCGCATCGCCCAACACTCCGCTGGCCCTCGTGAGCTGTGACGAATCGACTGGGATCACCGCGGCGTCTACCGCAAGCACCACGGTGATGACGGCCAGCCCGGCGGCACACGCCCACGCAACTCGACGCGGCGCCAGCAAAAAGACTGTCCCGAGCGCGAGATAGACGACGCCGAGCACTCCCCCAAGCAGATAGAACCCGCGGAAGGTCACCTGGCCGAACCCGTTCGCCTCGCCGGCGGCCTGAAAGGCAGCCGCCGCCGAAAAGATCAGCAGCCCCAAGGTCCAGACGGCGAATGCGGGCCGCCGGCTCCGGAGAAAGCGCCCGGCCACGACAGCGGCGAAGACAGCGGCTAACCCGCTGGCGATGGCGGCCAGGATCACAGCTCCACGTCTACCACAATCGGGCCTCCTCCTATTGATTACCGCGCTAATCGGCCGCCAGACAGCCGGGATCACTCAGAAGTTGATTGACAAGGCTAGAGCGCTGCGTGTACACAGGGGGTCGCAATCGCGCCTGAACTGAGAACCGAGGGAGGTTGGCATGCACCATCGAGATCTGGGGGTCCTGTCGCTCGTCACTATTGCCGCACTGGGCGTGCTCAGCGCGTGCGGGACGACTTCGACCTCGAACACATCCGGCGGCGCGGGCGGCCTGGCCTCGTGCCACGGCACGGTGAGTGTCGCCACCGACCTGCCCCTGACCGGAGGAGACAGCACCGACGGGCCATTCCCCGCGTACGGTGCCCAGTTGGCGGTAACCCAGGCCAACTCGAATCACACGCTGGGTGGCTGCACCCTCAAGTACATCTCGAAGGACGACTCGAGCGTGCTCAAGAACGGGCATGACCCGGCTCAAGGGGTCGCCAACATCACCGCCCTCGCGGCCGATTCGTCGGTGATGGGCGTCGTCGGTCCGTTCAACTCGAGCGTGGCGCTGGCCGAGATTCCGGTGGCCTCGCAGGACCACCTGCCTCTCATCAGCCCGGCGAACACCAACCCTGGGCTCACCAAGGTGGGGACCAATCCCCTGATCGACACCGCGTCTCTGTACAAGAACGGCGTGCGCTCATACTTCCGCGTCATCTCCACTGATGATGTGCAGGGCAAGATGCTGGCCTACATCGCCACGCACGAGCTCAACCTCAAGAAGGCATACGTCTTCGA
>VBGJ01000177.1 GCA_005880445.1 Chloroflexota bacterium
ATCCTGGTGCACGAGATGGGACACGTCGCCTTCTCCAAGGCCGAGGGCGTGCCGATGTCACTGCCGGTCTTCCTGGGCCCGTTCGGCGCCTTCACCACCATGCGCCGGCGCCCCACGGATGCTCGTCAGGAGGCGATCATCGCGTTGGGCGGTCCATTGGTCGGCACCCTGGCGGCGATCCTGCTCTTCGTCTTCGCTGAAGCGATGCAGCCGGGAAGTCTTCAGTCGCTCCTGCTGGCGCTCGCGTACTTCGGGTGCTTCATCAATCTCTTCAACCTCATCCCCATGAGCCCGCTCGACGGTGGCCGGATCGCCACCGCGCTGTCGCGCTGGATGAACGTCCTGGGACTCGTGATCATGGCGTTGTTCGTGATCTTTCTGAGCAATCCCTTCGCGCTGCTGCTGCTGATCCTCGGTGGCATCACGACCATCCAGCGGTTCCGCAACGCGCGCCGCGGACTCGAGCCGGCGCCGGTGGCGCCGCGCACGCGGGTGGCAATCGGCGCCACGTGGATCGCCATGCTGGTGATCGCCGCCGGGGGCATGACCGTGGCGCACAACGCCGTCGTCAACTCCCACGTCGTGCCGCACGTGACCCAGACGTCGGGCAACGTCTGAGCCACAGAACACTCGCCACCGCCTTCTGACGCTTCACGCCCCTCGGTGTTCGCTCTATGATGCGAAACCTGCCACCGGCGGATTGACCGGCGGTGTAAAGGAGGGGAAGGAGATAGAGCGTGACCCGGCGAATTGGAGTCCTCGTACCGGTCGTGCTCCTGCTCGCGCTGATCCTGCCCTCGCCGCTCGTCGCCCATGCGACGTGGCCCCAGGCACCTCCCAACGACCCGGAATTCGCCCCGTGCGAGAACGCCGCCACCTTCGTCACGGATTGCTACGTGACCGGCGGCGCCAACTACGACCAGTTCGACATGTTCGGCGCGCTGAGCGACAGCCAGTACCCCTGTCCCAACGGCCTGCCCCATCCCGACGGTGGACTGCCCTGCTGGGCGGCGAGCGCGTTCGATCCCAACCACATGGCGGGGGCGAACTTCACCGGCGCCTGGACGAACGCGAGCGGACCCAACATCGGTCGCGACGACGTTCTCGTCGCGTACATCGAGGGCGGCGTCAACTACAGCGCCGACAACGTGAAGGACTCGCTCGACAACCAGTGGCTCAACAAGGGTGAGCTGCCGTGTCCGCAGCGCGCCGACGGCAGCAGCCTGGCGTGGCCCGGCTGCTACGACCTCGACGGCAACGGACGCCTGGACCTGCGCGACTACATCCACGACCCGCGTGTCAATCCACCATGCCCTGTCGGAGTCGCCTCTGACACACCGGTCGCAAGCGGTGGCGGGCTTGCCGTCGACGTCGAGGGCACCAGCCGCAACTGCCTCGCCACCGGACAGCATCAGTACCTCAACGCCGTCAGCGTACAGGGACACAGGACGCCGTACCTCTCGCCGGAGGACCTCGTCGCGGCCTTCGGGCACTGCCAGATCGCGAATGGCCAGCCGCTGCAGTGCCTGCCGGGCGGCCGGTTCGACAACGATCACAACGGCTACCCCAACGACATCGCTGGATGGAACTTCGAGCGCAACAACAACGATCCCCAGACCGAGGATCTCGCATACGGCCATGCGCCCGGAAACAACACGCTGGTGGCCGGTGTGGCCAACAACAACTACGGAGGTGTCGGCCTCTGTCCAACGTGCCGCATCGTCAACGTCAAGCAGGGGGCGGAGTGCCTCGGTCGCAGCGACAAGCTGGCCGAATCGATTCTCTATGCGGCCGACATCGGTGCGACCGCGGTGAGCTCGGTGGTGGTCGACTACACGTACAGCAAGTTCGTCCAGGACGCGATCAACTACGCATACAACAAGGGTGTCCTGCTCTCACTCGACTCCAATGACTTCGACGCCATGGACCACACCGACGGCATGCTCTGGGACCACGTCTTCCCAGGCAACTCGGCCGCGATGGATGCAGAGGGCGGATTGACGCACTGGTTCCGCTCGCGCAGCAACATCACCAGCTACGGCACGCACAACCTGTTCAGCGGCGGTGAGTACACGACGTCCGGCGCGACGCCCTTCATGGCGTCGGTTCTGGCGATGACGCAGGCGGCGGCTTTGAACGCGCGGGACGCGGGGGCCATCCCCAAGCGGCTCACACCCAACGAGATAAAGCAGGTGCTGATGAACACGGCGCAGGCGATCATCCCCAACGACGTGCCGCAGCCCGCAGGGCCCGGCGCGCCTCCGGGAACACTGCCCTACTGGCCAGGAAATCCGTTGAGCGCGACCGACTCCACCCACACCAACTGGTCGACGCAATACGGATATGGACGGCCGGACGTGGGCGCCGCCACCGCGATGATCATGGCGGGCAGAGTCCCGCCGACCGCCGACATCACCGGGCCGCAGTGGTATTCGTACGTCGATCCGACGGTGCAGCGGTATCTGCCGGTCACGGGCAGCCTTGCACCGTCCAGCTGGCACTCCGGCGGCGCCGTCACTTACACGCTGGAATGGGCGCTCGGCGCCGATCCTGCGGATGCCGCCTACCACACCGCGGCGCAGGGCACGGTGCGCACCGGAAAAGCAGGCGCTCTGGGCGCGATCGACCTGAGCCAGGTCCCATCCGTCTTCTACACGCATCCGCCCTCAACCACGCTGCAGCCGGATGGCGCCGAGCAGTACACGATGACCATCAGGCTCCGCGTCAGCGACGCCAACGGCCTCAAGGGCGAGGACCGTCGCACGGTTGGCTTGCGGCACGATCCCGCGCTGACCGCCGGCTATCCGAAGAGCGTCAACCGTGCCGATGGCGATGCGGCGCCGACGTACGCCGACCTCGAGGGCAAGCACGAGCTCGACCTGATCA
>VBGJ01000178.1 GCA_005880445.1 Chloroflexota bacterium
AGGTGAAGGCCGTGGTACCGCGATCGCCAGCTGGAACCGACGCAATCGCTGCGTTCCAGGACGATGGTGTCGACCTTTTCCTGCAGCAGCATGGCGGCCGCCCCCAAGCCGGCGTGGCCGGCACCTATGACGACTGCCTCGTGGAATTCGCCCGCAGCGGTGTTTCGCAATGACATGACGCTAGTCATTCTGCCAGGCATCTGTCTCTAATCTGACGGTGTCCCTTCCTCGTGGCGTGCGATGGCAGAGAGGTCGAGATCAGCCGACTCCCGCATCGCGGCCGCAAACAGCTCGCGGGTCTGGCGCGTCAGAGCCGTGGTGACACCTCCCTCGCCATACGCACGCAAACCAAGGTCGAGATCTTTGACCAGATCACGCAGCGCGAACATGGTCGGCGTGTGCTGGTCATGCAGGAAGCCGCGTTCTCGGACAGCGAGGCCCGGTGCGAAGCGAACCAGGATTGAGAAGACCTGTTCCCGGTCGAGTCCGATCGCCGTGCCGGCGGCGAGCAACTCAGCGGCGGCAGCGCTGGTGATGCCCAGCATGCTGTTGGCGATGAGCTTCAACCGTTGCGCATTGCCCCGCTCGCCGACGTAGACGACCTCCCCAAGCTGTTCGAGCACCGGACGCGCGTGTTCGAGGTCCGCTCGCTCGCCGCCGGCGAGGATGAGCAGCCTTCCATTCTCGACGGCAGGCACGCTGCCAACCACTGGCGCGTCGAGCAGGCGCGCCCCCTTGGCCTCCGCCTCGCGACCAAGCTCCTCCGCGATGTGCGGACCCGCGGTGCTGGTGTCGATGAGCAACTTGCCGGCGCCGTCGCGCAGCACGCCATTCTCGCCGAGGTACACGTCGCGCACGGCGGCGTCGTTCGTCAGGCTGCTGATCACCACGTCTGCGTCGCGAGCCGCTTCCGCTGGGGTGCCGACGACGCGCCCCACGTGCAGCTCTTCTGCCTTCGTGGGCGTGCGATTCCACAGCGTCACGTCGAAGCCCGAGCCCGCGAGGCGGCGCGCCATCGCGCCACCCATCTTGCCGGTGCCGAGGATCGCCACCGTCGTCATCACATCGCCTCCGGTCGCGGACCCGCGACGTGCACCGCGTCGCGCGTGATCTCATCTATGCGACGCAGCACATCATCAGTGAGCTCGAGACCCGCGGCGGCCACGGCGTCGTCGACGTGGTCGGCGTTGCGTGTCCCGATGATCGCCACTTGCACCGCGGGATTCGCAAGCGTCCACGCGACGGCGAGTCGGGTGATCGGGACGCCCAGCTCGCTCCTCGCGAACTCCTCGAGCGCATCCACCAGGCGCAGGTTGCTCGCAAACGCGTCGCGCTGAAAGTCTGGACTGTGGGAGCGCCAATCGTCCGGTGAGAATCGCGTGTCGACTTGGAGATGACCGCTCAGCAGCCCATGCGCCAGCGGTCCGTACACAAGCACGCCGATGTCGTGCGCCTTCGCGTACGGCAAGATCGAAGCCTCGACATCGCGATGGAAAAGGTTGTACGGAGGCTGCAGTGTTTCCACAGGCAATGTCCTGCTGAACTCGTCCATCTGCTCTGCATCGAAGTTGGAGACACCAACGTGCCGGACCTTGCCTGCTGAGACGAGCTCGGCCAGTGCGCCGGCCGTCTCCTCGAATGGCGTGTGAGGATCCGGCCAGTGGATCTGGAGCAGATCGACGTAATCGGTCGCGAGTGCACGCAGGCTGTCGTCGACACCGCTGCGGATCCACGCCGCACTCGCGTCGCGCTCGACGCGCGGACCGCCCAGCGGTCGCAGACCGCCCTTCGTAGCGATGACGACGCTCTCGCGAGGGTACCCGCGGATGGCCTTCGCCAGGAGCTGCTCCGAGGCTCCAAATCCATACCCCTGAGCCGCGTCGAAGAAGTTGATGCCGCGGTCATACGCGTAGCGAATCGCGTGAATCGCGGCCGGCTCGTCCGTGGCACCCCAGTCGCCTCCCAGCTGCCAGGTGCCGAACGCGATGGGCGAGACGCGAAGGTCGCTCCGGCCAAGGCGGGTCTGCTGCAGCTGTGCCTTCGTGCTTTGCGTGGTCATGATCTTTTCCTCCTATCTATTCCCCGCGCGCGTGGCCGAAGTACATCAGCTCCCAGATCGCCTCGTCCTTGTGTCTCGATCACATGACCACCGCGCCGGTGCGACACCTCGATGTCACCCGCGAAACGAAGATACGCGCCGTCGAAGCGCGCGAGGCGGGCGGCGAAACGCTTGAGACCTTTGACGTTATCGATCATTCTGCTCAGTGACAGATCGCGTGTTCGGGTGAAGGACACCACGTACCGGTCGTCGCCCTCCTCATAGGTGTACCGGGTTGTCGTCGCGACGGGTTTCCCGGTCGTGCCGTCCGTGTAGATGCCTTCGCGCTCGAACCTGACCCCCGCAGGATCATCGCCGATGACGAGGTTGTCGCGAGCCAGCATGAATATGGGAATCGGCTCGAACCCGTACTGCTTCCCGGACGTGATGTACGAGGCAATCACGGAGTACGGTCCCGCCTGCCCGCGAGCCCAGTACCAATCGTGAACTACCTTCATCAGGCCAACGTTTCCCCAATTGTGGTCGTGGTACCCGACTCCGGTCGTCTCGAGCTCCTCGCCCGCTACCGCGTACTTCACCTGCGCCGTTCCCTGGGGCACCGCGGGAAGCCAGGCGAACCGTGTGCAGGTCGCCGCTGAACCGGTTGCCGCCAAGCCGCACGTCGGCATGGTCGCGGGCGGCAGACCAGGCCGTTGCCGGAAAGCGGATCAGCTTCTCGAAGCGCCGCCCGCCAGGCAGATCGAACTCGAGCCGCAGCAGTGGCGATAGCGGCTTCTGCGGCTCGGCGATGTCCTTGTTCATGAATGCGACGACGAGCTTGGCGCCATCGGCGAGATGCGAGTCGAAGTACCACCACTCGTACGAACCGGGTGAGTTGTCGGTGCGTGCACCATCTTCCCAGGGCGCGATCGAGCTGGACGACACTCCGAAGCGCTCGTAGTCCTCCGGTTCGCTCGCTTTCACCGCCAGCCGGTTCGGGCCCACTTCAGCCGCGCCGGGGCAACTGCTGCACCGCCCAGCCGTTGCCGTCGGGATCACTGAAGTAAATGAACGAGCCCCACGGCTGCACATCCACCGCACCGACGTCCAGCCCTCGGTCAATCAGCTCTTGACGCGCCGCACGCGCGTCGGCGACGACCATCTGCAGGCCTTTCACCGACCCCGCTGGTGCGTCCGTGATTCCCTCGCCGAAAGCGATCGAGCACGAAGATCCTCGGGGAGTGAGCTGCACGAACCGCAGCTGGTCGCTGACGCGCTGATCGTGGTCCTCGTGGAATCCCACCTTGTCCACGTAGAAAGCCTTGGCGCGGTCGACGTCAGAGACGGGGAGAATCACGAGTTCGAGTTTCCAGTCCATG
>VBGJ01000072.1 GCA_005880445.1 Chloroflexota bacterium
CGGACTCGGGTCTCGACCCGGTGCGCACGACGTTGCTCTGCGACCTGATTCGCGAGATCAGCGAGAAGTACAAGGCGACGTCGGTGGTGGTCAGCCACGACGTCGGCGCGGTGCGCCGGTTTGCGGACAACATCGGCATTCTCTACAAGGGGAAGATGCGGCTCTTCGGCACCAAGCGTGAGACCGAGCAGTCCGACGACGAGTTCGTGCATCAGTTCTTCAATGCCTCGTCGGAAGGCCCGCTCGGGATGGATTGAGTCGAATGAAGGTAACGCTCCGGCTGTTGCTCGGCCTGGCGGTGCTCGTCGCGCTGCTCGGCGGCACGGCGTTCGCGTTTGCCTCGGTGAGCATCGGTGGCACGCCGTCGCGTGCGATGCAGATCACGTTCCCCAGCGCGGACGGTCTCGTGGCGGGCAGCGACGTGCTCGAGGCCGGAGCGAAGGTCGGGTACATCCAGAGGATTGAGCCGGCGCGGTCGAACACGGCGTTGGTCACGGTCGAGATCGACGGAGCCCATTGGCCACTGCATCAAGGCTTGTCAGCGGACATCCGGCCCAAGTCGCTGTTGGGCGAGAAGTACGTGGACCTGCACGACGGGCCGTCCAGCGCTGCGGTCTACGACACGAACCAGGTGCTGCATGCGCGCACCAACGCGGACCCGGTCGAGCTGGATCAATTCATCAACAGCCTCGGCCCCACAACGCGCACGGCGGTGCGCGTGCTGCTGGATGACTTCGGCGCCGGGCTCGCCGGCCGCGGTCAGGACCTCAACGCGGCGATCGCCGCGGGCAAGGCGGACCTCGCCAACTTCGCGGTCACCGGCAGGACCTTGAACAATCGCAACGCAGACTTGGACAAGATCCTGGTGGAGCTCGACGGCGTGCTGAGCCGGATCACCACCAACGATCAGCTCACGCAGATGAGCCAGCTGATCACCAACGGGCAGAACGTGCTGAACGACATCGAGGCGGTGAAGGCGTCGTTCAGCCGGCAGTTCACCGACGCGAACAGCGCCCTCGCCGACCTCAACACCGCGTTCGACGGGGCCGTGCCGAGCCTGAAGGCTTCCATCGACATCGCACCAACGCTGGCGAGCAACCTCCAGGCGGAGACGGCGATGCTGCAAAGCCTTGGCGCAGGCATCACCGCGAACTGCCCGGGACCGAAAGGTAGCGCCGGGTATGGCAATCCATGCGCCCTGCAGGTGCTCGAAGAAGGGCTGGTGCGTGGTCCGACCGTCTCTGGTGGCGCGCTCCAACTCGGCGCGCCGAACACACTCGACAGCCTCGGCAATCCGATCTTCCGGATCTGCCTCACGAACGTGCCACCGCAGCCAACCACGCCCGGCAGCGGCTCGTGCGAGAACTCCAGCTCGCCGCGCACGAGTCCGGCCGCCTACTGGGGCGGCGTCGGTGGCGCGGCGCTGTTCGCCGGGTTCCTGGGGTCGTAGGCGATGCGCAGCCGCTGGAACCTCCCGATCTACCTGGTGTATCTGGTGATCTCGGTCGGCGTGATCGGCTTCATCGTCATGCAGATGGGCATCACGCTTCCCGGCTCGCATCCGTATGCCGTCACAGCGACGTTCGCCGACGCCGCCGACATCCTCAGCAACAACGAGGTGTTCATGAACGGCACCAAGGTCGGCCACGTCGGCGACGTGACCGTGGTCAACGGCAAGGCCGAGGTGCAGCTGGTCTTCGACGACCCCGCCGCGTTGCCGCTCCACAACGACGCGACCGCCGAGGTGCGGAAGAAGAACCTGCTCGGCGAGACCTACATCGACGTGCAGCGAGGCGCATCCCCGAGCACGCTGGACAGCGGCGGCAATATCCCCGTGAACCACACGGTGCCGATCACCGAGATCGATCAGGTGCTGGCCATCTTCGACCCGGAGACGGTGCAGCGGGTGCAGCTGCTCATCAACGCGCTGGGCAGCGCAACCACCAACAACGGCCAGAACATGAACGCGGAGGCGTCGTCGACGAACCAGCTGCTCACCGCGCTCAACGGGCCGGCCACCGAGCTCTCCGTGCGGCAGCAGCAGATGCAGAACATCGTGCAGGAGCTGCAGCGGTTCTACGACGTGCTCGCCAACCAGCGTGAGCAGGTGAAGCAGGAGTTCGGTACGTGGAACCAGGTGATGTCGCAGCTGGCGAACCAGGAGGTGGGCATCGCGGGGACCGTCCAGCAGGCCGACGCGCTGCTGACCAGCTTCGACTCGCTGGTGAGCAACGGCACCGCGCAGCGGTTGCGAGCACTGCTCGACAACCCCAGCAATCCCAAGGGGTCGTTGCCCAACACGCTGACCACGCTGAACGGATTCCTCCATCAGAGCAATCAGATCCTCGCCGGCGTCGATCCCTACCGTCGCTACATCGGCGACGTGTTCCCCGACCTCAACACCTCGTTCGCCGACACCGATCCGGCCACCGGCCAGCACTTCTGGTCGGTGTTCTCGGTGGCCTGCGAGCCGGGGCAGGGCGGCTGCAGCGGCAACGGTAATGCGCCGGCGGCGTACAGCGGATCGCCTTCCGATGTGTGGACCGCGATGAGCACCCGAGGTGCGCAATGAAGCGGTCGCGCACCCTGATCAACGGACTGATCATCGCGGGCTTCACCGCGCTCTGCATCGTCGGCATCGAGTTCCTCGCGGCCAACATCGGGCAGCCCGTGCCCTTCGGGCAGAGCTACACGGTCCATGCGGTGTTCAGCAACGCCGACGGCATACCCACCGCCGCCGACGTGCGGGTCAGCGGTGTCGACGCAGGCAAGGTTGTCGGCGTTGCGAGCGATCCGTCGTACCCGGGCGAGACGGTGGTGACGATGCAGATCAGCGGTCCGGGTGCCATACCCGTCTACACGAACGGCTACGCCAAGGTGCGTCCGAAGACGCTCCTGGGCGAGAAGTACATCGATCTCACCGTCGGCAACCGCGCCAGCGCCGAGCCCATCGCGAGCGGCGGCTTTCTGGCGCCGAGCCAGACCGGCAAGGACGTGTCGAACGACGAGATCTTCAACGCATTCGACCAGGCGACACGCCAGCATCAGCAGCAGGTGCTGCAAGCACTCGACGCTGCCCTCCAGCAGCGAGCCGGCAACATCCAGAGCATCCTGCCGCAGCTCCAGACGGTGGTGCAGAACCTCGATCCGCTGGCGCACGTGTACGAGCAGGACCAGCCACAGGTCGACGCCATATTCGTTCAGCTCAACACGATCATGAGAACGCTCGCTGACGAGCACGATCAGGTCGGTGGGGTGTTGAGCAACGGAAGCATCGCGCTCGGTGCCATCGCGCAGAAGGATCAGGCGCTCACGCAGACGCTGCGGGGAGCTGCGAACGTCGCGGTCGATCTGAACACGGCATTGACACCGACCATCCGCCAGCAGCAGCAGGCGATCAACGAGCTCCTCCCGGCGCTGCAGTCACAGCACAACAGCTGCAACGACGCGCTCGGCCAGCGGGAGCGGTGTGGGCAGAACGACCTCCTCAACCAGATCATCCAGCCGCAGGCCGCGTGCGGCGGCCGCCCGTGCGGCATCGACCAGGTGTTCACCGGCACGCTCCTCGGCAACGTCAACTACCCGAACGACCAGCTGACGGTGTCATCGAAGGTGGGAGAGATCGTCACCGACGAATGGAATTCCATGTTCAGCCAGCCCAGTGACGTGAGAGCGCTGAACCTCGTCATCTCGTTTCATTGCGACGCGATCACCACCACCCTGGGCCAGGTCTCTCCGAGCAGTGATCTTGGGAAGGAGATCCAGGCGCTGCTGCATCAGCTCAATGCGTCGTGTCCGAAGTCATGAACATAACCCGCCGGATTACCGCCGCGCTCGGCTCGTCGCGAGGGCTCTTCCTCATCGCCGTGCTCGCCGGTTCCATGACCGGGTTCGGCTTCCTCGGCCTCGGCAGCGCGATGGGCGACACGGTGACGGCGCGTTTTGCCGACGCCGACGGCCTCGTCACCGGCAACGACGTGCGCATCGCGGGCGAGATCGCGGGCTCGGTGACGTCGGTCGACTTCGCGGTCGACCAGACCACCGGAAAGCAGTTCGCGCAAGTGCAGTTCCAGGTGGACGGCAGCCACTGGCCGCTCCACCAGGGGACGTTCGTGGCGGTCAAGCCCAAGGGCGTGTTGAGCAACGTGTTCGTCGATCTGCAGCCGGGGCCGCTGGGCAACCCCTCGCTTGGTGATCACCCGTTCTTCGGCCTCAGCCAGACACAAAGCCCGGTCGGCCTCGACGAGCTCAACAACGTGTTCACGCCGAGCGTCACCGAGGCGATCCGCACCCAGCTCCAGGAGGGCGTGCTCGCGCTGGGTGGCTCCGGCGCGCCGGATCTGAACCAGACTCTGCTCTACGCAGATCCGTTGACGAAGGACACGATCCCGGTCACCAGCGTCCTGGCCGGCGACTCGCCGCAGCTGAGCCGCCTCAACTTCGAATTCAACACGATCAGCGGAGAGCTGGCGCGCGAAGACTTCAACCTGCGTCCGCTGATCACGAATCTCGACACCACACTGGGCGTGCTGGCACAGCGCGAGAGCGACGTGCAAGGGATCCTGGTGCACGCGGCAAGCGTCTTCTCCGAGCTGAACCGTGGACTCGCGCCGGTGGTCCAGCCCGACGCAGGCAACAAGATCCCGGTGGCAGGCGAGAGCGACCTGGCCCGTCTCTTCACCATCGGTCCTCAAGCGCTGACGTGCGCCGAAGCCATCTCCACGTACATCACGCCAATCGTCACGCAGGTCAACCCGCACATCCCCAACCTCGACGTGCTCCTCGGTGAGTTCGTCACCGCCACCGGGTACAACACCGGTACGAACGGTGGCGTCGACGCGCTGCGCATCGACCCGACCACACCGCCGCATACCGAGAGCGCGAAGCAGAGCGGTGGCATACACGCGGAGCACCCGAACGTCAACAACGTTCCGGCATATCTCGCCCCGCCGAACGGAACGCTCAGCCTGCCCAGCAACCTGCCAAACGGGTGCGGCCCCATCCTTGGCACCGGAGGCATCGGGTGAACGCGACCGGACACCGTTCCCTGATCAGCCCGCTGATGGCCGGTTTTGCCGCCGGTGTGATCATCGCGCTCGTCGTGGGCATCATGGCCACGATCAACCTGACGTACGGTGCGCCGTGGTCGCAGACCTTCACGCTGACCGCAGCGGTGTCCGACGCCGACGCCATGTCGGTTGGAAGCGACGTGCGCATCGGCGGCCGGCTGGTGGGACAGGTGGTTTCGGTCACTGCGCACGGCAACTACACGAACGTCGTCTTCCACGTGGACAACTCGAATTGGCCGCTGCCGTCCGACACGACCGCGAGCGTCCGCCTGGCGACGCTGCTGGGACAGAAGTACCTCCAGCTCAACCCCGGTCACAGCTCCGATCCGATGGCGAACAACGCGACCATCGGCCTGCGGGCGACCAAGCCGGTGGTGGACTTCGACCAGATCCTCAACACGTTCGACAAGCCCACCCGTGACGCGCTCACGTCGCTGATTCGCACCGGCGCCGCCGCGATCCAGGGACAGGAAGGGACGCTGCAGCAGCTGGTCCCGAACCTCAGTGACCTGTCGGTGCACAGTCAGGTGCCCACGCAGGAGCTGGTCACGCGCGATCCGGAGCTGAACAGCATCCTGATCGACTTCGGCGTGACCGCGACGCAGCTCAATCAGAGTCGTGATGCCCTGGCTGGAGTCATCGACAACCTCAACAGCGTCAATGCGACGCTCGCCGCGCAGGAAGGAGCCGCCCTGAAGAGCTACATCCAGGGCACCGACGCGCTCAACCTCACGACCCACCAGGTGCTCGGCAAGGGGTACGCGAGCAAGCTCGACGCGGGCTTGAAGCAGCTCGGGACGTTCACAAGTCAGCTCAACACCATGCTGGCCACCCTCATCCCGCAGACGACGTCCTTCATGACCGCACCATCGCCGGCAACCGGAGACACCAAGGTCACTTCCGACGCCGCCCGTGAGCTGATCTACGAGATCGGAAGCGCCACGTCGCAGAGCAACTACGCCGGGGCCGCGGGCAACTACTTCCTGCGTCAGCAGGCGGTGGGCGTCGACCCGTGCGGCCTGGTGCCGGTGCACTGCGGGCTGCCGGCCAATTCGCAGCAGAGCGGCAGTGGCACGAGCGGACTCCTTCCGCCGTTGCCGAAGCTGCCACCACTGCCGACGGTGCCTCCGGTGCCGACGGTGCCTCCGGTGCCCACGCCGCCCGCGGGGAGCGGAGGTGGCGGCGGGGGAAACCCGTGCATTCTCGTGATCATCTGCACTCGACCCGCGAGTGACAACGTGACGCTCGACTACTCGAGCATCTGGACCGGATGGTTCCCGGTGAGGTACCGCTGATGCGCACGCCGCGCACGCCGTTCCTGACCGGTCTCGTCACCGCGCTCGTGCTTGTGGCGGTGATGATGGGCGTGTTCGTCAGCGGCATCCCGGCGGGTCCGCAGATTCCGCTGCCGTGGAACCAGAAGGCCACGCTCCACGTGCAGCTCGCCGACGCCGATGCGCTCGCTCCACATGCCAGCGTGCAGATGGCGGGGGTGAAGGTGGGCGAGGTGCAGAGCGTCGATGCGCAGGGAAACGTCGCCGTGGCCACGCTGCTGATCAATCAGAAGTACTCCGACATCCACTCTAACGCAACCATCTACCTGCGCCCGCACGGCCTCTTTGGACCGAAGTACATCGACATCGTGCCGGGAACTGCGGCCGCTCCCAGGCTTCATGACGGCGACACCATCACCGTCGCGCAGACGGTGCAGCCTGTCGACCTCAACGCGATCCTGCAGGACCTGCAGGCTCCCGAGCAGCAGAACCTGCGCACGCTGTTCGTCGAGCTCGGTCAAGCGTCCGCCGGTCAGGGT
Source organism: Chloroflexota bacterium (assembly GCA_005880445.1). Lineage (GTDB taxonomy): Bacteria > Chloroflexota > Dormibacteria > Aeolococcales > Aeolococcaceae > CF-75. Next base: position 6,883 of record VBGJ01000072.1, read on the forward strand.
AGCGACGTCAACCACATGCTCGCGGCTGCCGACTCCCTCAGCCAGGTGCTCGATTCGCCGTTGAAGGCGCTCGACAAGGTTGGTCCCCAGCTCAACGACTTCATCGTCAAGAATGAGTCGTTCAACGCGGCGTTTGCGCAGACTCCCCTCGACCAGCTGGTGGCCAACAGCGAGCAGACCGTCCGAGCGTTCGCGAACAACGCCAGCCATCTCGACAGCCTCGTCATCCACGCCGACAGCGTCCTCACCCAGGTCGACGCCGCGCTCGGCGGCGAGTCGGCCAATATCACGAAGACCGTTCAGTTGCTTGGGAAGCAGGGAGGCACGGTCGACAAGCTGAGCAGCTTCACCTATCTGCTCGGCCTGCTGGGCGCGAACCTGCTGAACAAGGACACGAGCGACCCGCACGACATCTTTGCGGTCAACGGCATCAACGGTGCCATCGACAACGTGCAGTCCGCGTTTGCATCATCCGACGCCTGCCCGAAGCCGCTGAGTCCTGCCAACCATTGCTCGGTGTCGCCGGATGGACGCCAGCACTACCTGCGTGTGCAGACGTTCAACTTCCCGCCGAGCTTCTGCGGCCTGCCTCTGTTCAGCGGCGGCGGCGGCCCGATCCCATGCCCGTCCAGCTCCTCGGGTGCGCCGAGTGTCCCATTCCGCGCCGCCCTGACCGGCGATGAGCTGAACAGCCTCGGCGCCTTCCTGGCCTCGTAAAAGCACACGCGAGAACGGCCTGACGTGCTCCCGGTGGCATGATCGCGTGGTGACCCGCTGGCGCGACGCTCTCCCGCGGCTGGCTGGGCCGATGTCCCGCAAGCCGCGGCGGTTCGCGATTGTCGCAATCATCGTCGGCGCGCTCGGGGCAACCGGCCTGCTGCGATTCTCGGTGGACTCGGGACAGTCGCTGCTCGTCGGCAGCCGATCGAGCGCGGGACAGACCTATGCGAGTTTCTCCCAGACGTTCGGTTCCGATCCGATCGTGATTGTGTTCACGACGCAGTATCGCGACACGACCGGCAATCCCACGGCGCCGTACCTGGAGCGCAATCTGGAGAAACTCGGTGCGCTCGAGATCGACCTGGGGCACGATCCCCGCGTCGCGTCGGTGCTGGGCCCGGGCACCGTGGCCGGCTCACTGCGACAGGCAGCCGTGGCCGAGGTGAGCAACGTGCTCAGCGAGTATCCCTACTTCGTCGCCGAGACGGATTACCTCGCCCAGCTGCAGAAGGGCGCCACGAACCAGCAGCAGCTGTCGCAGCGTCTGCAGAGCGACATCACCAGTGCGCAGTCCCTGCTGGAGCTCTACGTGGTCAGGGCGGCCAGCGACGCGCACAACGCGCGCGGCGCATACCCGCAGAAGGGCGGTGACCAGGTGCTCGACACGCGGGAGAAGGCCGTGGATGCAGCGGTGGCAAAGGATCCGCTGCCACCACTGTGGGCGCAGTATCTCGCGGGCCCGGGACAACCCATCGATCAGACCGAGGCCCAGGCGTTCTTCGACCGCGTCACCGCGGCCTTCGGCGATTGCAACGACCAGATCGCGTCGGTGCTCAAGATAACGCCGAGCTGCCAGGTGTTCTTCGAGCGCACGCTGCTCGATCTTCCCAACTGCCCGCTGGTGAACAAGGGGCAGTTTTGCAACCCGAAGCCGGAGTGGGCGGCGGTGTTGCCACGGCCGCAGCCGGGTGGCGACTCGATCGCGATCGTCACGGTGCGCCTCAAGCCGCAGTACGTGGGCGACCAGTCCCAGGTCACCTCGCTCAAAGACAAGATCAACTCTCAGCTGGCCCATGGCCTCGGGAGCGACGCGTACACGAAGAAGTTGAGCGCGGCGTCGTTGCAGTCGCTCCGAAGCCTTGGTCCGCTGCAGCCGACGGAGTGCGGCGGACAGGCAGACGCCGCGTGCACCAATGCGTTTCACGATGCGCGGCTCGCGTACACCGTTGCCGGCGCACCGCTGCTGGGCACGGGCGTTGTGCGCTCGATGACACAGCTGCTCGCAATCCTGTTCCCAGTCGCGCTGGTGATCATGGCGCTGATCCTGGTCGCGCTCTTCCGAGTGCGCGGGAGATTGTGGCCGCTGGTCGCCGCCGTGGCAGCAACCGTGCTCACCGTGGGTGTCGCGCTGTGGACTGGCACTCCGATCACGCCGGCGGTGCTCGCGGGAGTACCGGTGCTCGTCGGACTCGCCGTCGACTACGCCGTACAGCTGGTGGCGCGCTACAACGAGGAACGGGCGCGTGGCACACCCGCAGACGGTGCGCTCCACACCGTTCTCGCTAACACCGGTGATGCCACGCTGATCGCCGCCCTGGCCACACTGGCAGGGCTGGGGGCACTGGCATTCTTCAGCGGGATCGACTGGGGCCCGCTGGCCGCGGTGCCGCTGGTCGCCGAATTCGCACTCGTGCTGTTCGGTGGCGTCGTCCTCGCGTGGCTCGGCGGGCTGTTCATCGCCCTGCCACTCACCGTGTGGGCCGATCAGCGACAGCGCGACGTCTGGTATCCATCGGCGGCGAGGCTGCGGGGAGCTGATGGCGGTGCGCCACCCGCGCGGCGCACGGTGGCGATCGCGGACAACTGGCGTGGCGTGACCGCGCTGGCAGCACTGCTCGCCGTTGCTGGATGGGTGCTGCTGCGCGCAGTGCCCGTGCAGACCGACGTGCAACAGCTCGTGTCGCCGTCGCTGCCGGAGCTCGGCGCTGTGCAAACGGTGCAGGCGCAGACCGGCTACACGAACGAGATCGACATATCGGTGCGCGGGCAGGTGGCGGGACCGTACAACCAGGCGGGAACACCGGCGAACGTGCAGTGGCAGTGCGTGATCGCGTCGGGGATCCGGACCGTGCACCAGGACGAGGTGGCGACGGCCACGTCGATCGCCGACTTCTTCATCGCCAGCAGCTCCGCAAGTGGGAAGTCTGCGGGGCAGCAGTGCGTGCAAGCGACCCAGCCGTCGCCGAGCCCGTCGCCGTCGCCCGGCGCATCGCCGTCTCCCGGTGCATCGCCGTCCCCCAGCGCGTCCTCCTCTTCGAGCTCCTCGGCGTCAACCACTGCCAAGCACTCCAGAGCGGGTGCGGCCATCCTTGCGTCGCGTCCGGTCGCGCCGGAGGCCCAGGCGACCCCGTCTGCGGCGCCCAGCGCGTCGGCGGCGCCGTCACCCCTGCCGACCGCGAGCGGCACACCCGGCGCGTCACCGAGTCCATCCGCGCGTCCATCGCCGAGCGCCGCCCCCAAGACGCAGACCGTCTTTCTCTGCGAGCTGCGCCTGTTCCCGCTCCTGTCGCGCACGCTGGTCATGCCGATCGGGACAGCCGGCGGGCCTGACGCGCAGCCATGTCCGCCGGTGGACGAGTACCAGCAGCTGTTCTTGACGCGCGACGCGTCACCGATCGACCCCAACGCCGCGCGCATCGCGCTCGGTGTGCACACGAACTCTGTTGCCGACCAGGCGAAGCTGGTGGACGCGCTGCGGCACGACGTGAATTCACCGCCGAACGGACTGACCGCCGACCCGACCGGCCTCGCCGTGCTGGCGACGACCGCGTACAACAACCTGGTCGGACGCTCGTACCTGCTCAACCTGGCTCCCCTGGCGATCGTCGCCGTGGCACTCTTTCTCGTGTATCGCGAGCCCAGGCGCACGCTGCTGCCACTGGTGCCGACCGTGCTGGCCGCGGGCTGGGCGCCGCTCGTCGTGCTGCTCCTCGGCCGCTGGCCCGGGACGGTCGGCCAGACGCTCGGCTCGCTGAACCCCCTGACCGTGGTGCTCGGCGCCTTGGTGATCGCGCTTGGCACCGAGTTCGGCGTCGTGCTGCTCAGCCGCTTCTACGAGGAGCGGAGAAACGGGCTCGACCCCGACGCCGCCGCCGCGGCGGCGCTCGCGGGTGTGGGCCGTGCCATTCGCATCTCCGCCTTGACCCTGGGCGCCGGGTTCGCCGTGCTCGCCCTGAGCGGGCTGTTTCCCAACTCGTTTCCGCTCGTCGCCGACTTCGGGCTGGCGGTGGTGATCGACCTGGCACTTGCCGTCGGCGCGGTCTTCCTGGTCATGCTGCCCCTGGCCGTCGTGATGGAGCGCCGCTCGCCGCTCGTACTCGTCGCGGAACCGGCCGCGGCGCCGAAGCCGCAGCCGGCAGCCCAGGCCGCGCCGACGGTCGAGACCGCACCCGCCCCCGAGCTGGCACCCACTCCCGAACCCGAACCGGAGGAGCCATCCGCGCCTCGCCGCGTGCGCGGCGTCTCGGGGCGCCGGCGGCACGGCGCAGCCGGCGCCGAGCCGTCGCCGGCAGGAGCGTCAGCCGACCCGGCCGATGAGCCTGCCGTCGATGCGGTTCCCGAAGCACCCGCCGAGGTGCGGCACCGGCCCGGCGTGTCCGGCAGGCGGCGACGCCGGCGCTAGACGGCGGGGCGCCGGGGCGCCCTCTCAAGATCCGTGGACGGCGGTCAGCCCGGCGGTCACCAGGAGCACCGCGGCGGCGATGGTCGCGTACGGCAGCAGCGCCAGCGCCAGGGCGTTCAGCGCCGGCACGTCGTAGACGGCTCGAATCGCCAGCACCGTCAGAGCAAGGAACCAGCACAGCACCGGAAGCGTGAGCCAGGCCAGGCCGGCGGCTACGCCTGACCCTGATCCACCGGAGTGCTGCGCCGCGGCCTCGACCAGCGTGAGCAGGGCATACGCGATCCACGGGACGAATACGAACCCGCTCACGGCGAGGAACGTGCGCCGATGCCCCGACCGGCCCAACATCGACGCCCCGGCGTCCACCAGCCAGGCCTCGACGAGCCAGTACGCGACGAACAGGGCAGGCAGCAGCAGCGATGTCACCAGTGACGACAGACCGCTCAGCCGCGGCGCCGCGGCGATGGCGCCGAGGGTGGAGCGCGGACGCACGAGCACACCCAGCGCGTTCATGCGGCCACGGTAGTCGATCAGCGACGGTGCCCCGGTCGCCGCCGCACCGCACAATGGCAGCCATGCGGATTGCGCCGCGATCGATCGCCCGGATCATCCCGTTGGTGATCGCGACGTGCGGTGTCGCGGCGTGTGGCTCGAACTCGGCGGTGTCGCCGTCGGGCGCACCCGTGCCGGTTGGACAGGGCGTGCCCTCGCACGGCAGCGGGTGCGTGACGACCGCCGAGGCGACGCGCGTCTGGAACGGCATCGACGCCAAGCTCAACGCCATCGAGGCAGATCCCAAGCACGGCGGAGCGTCGTACGTGGCGACCGGGAGTGCGCTCAACCTGATCGAGCAGTACCTGGCGCAGCAGCTCGAGGTGAACAGCTTCACCGAGATCGAGGTCGACAAGCTCGAGTCGGTCGCCATCGTCGATGCCGGCTGCAACAACGGCACTCTGAAGCTGCGCGTGACCATGACCCTGGTGAAGGACGACTACGTCAAGGCCAACGGGAAGGTGGACCACGCCGACCCCGCGGTCGGCAAGACGTTGCACTACAACGAGTCGTTCGTACGCGCGGGTGGTGTCTGGAAGGAGAGTGACTTCCAGAACCTGGACAACCCACCGGTCACGCAGACGCCGCAGCTCGTCTGACGGCGCCGTTCCAGACGCGTGTCGCCTCGGCGGTCGTCACGCACCCGCTGCCGTGCGAAGGCACGCCCTGTCCAACCGGCACGGGTGCGCCCGACGGCGACACCGCCGAGCAGCTCCGCGAATGGCGGGCGCAGCACCCCGGCGCCGTGGTGGTCTCGTACGTGAACACGAGCGCCGAGGTGAAGGCGGAGTCCGACTACTGCTGCACGTCGTCGAACGCTGAGGCCGTGATCCGCAGCATTCCAGAGGACCGCGAGATCCTCTTCTGCCCCGACATGTTTCTCGGCGCGCATCTGGAGCGAGTCACCGGCCGCAAGCTCCACATCTGGATGGGGGAGTGCCACGTGCACGCGGGCATCGACCCGGAACACCTGGACGGCATGCGGTCAGCGCATCCCGACGCCGAGCTGCTCATCCACCCGGAATGCGGCTGCACGTCCTCGACCCTGTACCGCGTGTCGTCGGGCGACTTCGATGGGCCCGCCACGATCGTGGCGTCCACGGAGGGCATGGTGCGCCGGGCGGCGGCGTCGCCGGCCGCCACGTTCATCGTGGCGACCGAGGTCGGCATCCTGCATCGCATGGAGAAAATGGCGCCAGGCAAGCGATTTCTCGCCGCCAGCGAGGACGCCGTATGCCAGTACATGAAGCGCATCACGCCCGAGAAGGTGGCGCTCGCGCTGGAGCAGATGGCTCCCCGCATCACGGTCGACGCTACGGTTGCACGCCGGGCCCGCACCGCGATCGATCGCATGCTCGCGATCACCGAGCACCGGCCCGCGACGCTCGCTACGGCATAGCCTCGCCGGCTCTTCCGTAACATCGCCCGCGTGACAGAGCCGCTCGTGCTCGCGGTCGACCAGGGCACGTCGGGTACCACCTGCCTGCTGGTCACGCCGCGAGGCGACGTGGCCCGTCGCGCCTACCGCGAGGTGCAGGTGCGCTACCCGCGAGACGGCTGGGTGGAGCAGGACGCCGAGGCGCTGTGGATGTCGGTGCTCGAGGCGAGCAAGGAGCTGCTTGCAGGTGGTGACGGCACGCCCGTCGCCCTCGGCATCACCAATCAGCGGGAGACGGTGGTGCTGTTCGACCGGCGCACGCTCGACCCGGTGGCGCCGGCGATCGTGTGGCAGTGCAGGCGCAGCGCCTCCATCTGCGCCGAGCACCGTGCGAACGGCGAGGAGGCTGAGGTGCGGCGTCGCACCGGCCTGCTCCTGGACCCGTACTTCACCGCGACCAAGATCGAGTGGCTG
>VBGJ01000073.1 GCA_005880445.1 Chloroflexota bacterium
GATGCGCACCATGGCTGCGAACCGAATGGGCAGCGCCTGGGAATCCGGTGAGAGTGGCGCGCCGACGCGCTACATGCGCGACGAACCAGACGGCCGGCTCGAACCACCCATGTGCGGGCACGGATGCGCGCTCGCTGACGGCGCGGGAGTCGGGGTCGCTGCCGCGGCAACGGCATCCCCTTGCGACGCCGGCTGCGTCGAGAGCTGGACCGTGCTGGAGCCGCCGCTCGAGGTTGCGTGTGAGGTGTTCGTTACGGCGAACGCACCGGCGCCGGCGGCCGCAGCCAGCCCGGCAGCGGCGACCGCGGTAGCGACCCACCGCGCACGGTGACCCCGACGCTCAGATGGATCGGGCGGCGGCGTGTAGATGAATGTGTCGTCGTTCACGTCACTGCGACCTCCTGAGTCTCTTGGCTTCCCGTGACGTGCAATGGTTACGCGCAGGATGCACCTGTGCAAACGCAGGGCTCAACCTGGGCGCCTGCTGTGCGTCTCATGTGCGCGCCTGCGGACCCGGTCGGCACGGGGCTTCGTGTCACCCGGGCGAAGGCGACTGACCGGCTTAGGAGCCGTCGTGGCTGGTGAGAGTCTCGGGCTCCCGGCTGTCGTTGAGCCGGCGCACCTCGCTGTCGTACGAGTCGAGCACGTCGACAAGCTGCTTCCGTGCATCGGGAGCGAGTTCGCCGTCGCCACCCTCCGCAGCCCATCGAGCCGCTGCCGTCAAGGTGGCGAGCTCGAAGGCATGCAGGGTGACGCGGAGCCGGGCGGGCCCGAGTCTCTCCAATTTCATGAACCTGACTACCCTTTGGCTTTCAAATAGTTGCTGATCTGCCGCAGCTCGTCGCTGAACTGATCGTAGTCTTCGCGCATCCCGTTGATGTAGACGCTCCAACCGACGGTGAACTTCGCATAGTGCACGGCCTCCTGGATCTCCTCATCAGTGGCGCCGAAGAGCTTTGCGGCCTCCTGATGGAAGAGTGTGCAATAGCGGCACTTCGTCTCGGAGTGCACCGCGCACCCGATGAGCTCCTTGTACTTGTTGGGAATGAGCGTCTCACCGAGCTCGAGCGTCTTGAACAGCGCCCACTCGTGCTCCAGAAGATTGTCTGGGATACGGCTGAAGAAATGGGGCACAAGGCCGAGCGTTTCCTTGATGTCGCGCTCGGTCTCCACCCTGGATGAAACCGCAACCGCCATGGTCATACCTCCAACACAAAATCGACGTTCAGATGTTCGCGACGCGCTCGCGCGCCGGCCGTTGCGTTGACGCCCGGCCGTGGAGGCGGCCGGCATCGCGGCTGCCCGAGCCTGCCGACTGCCCCCGCCACTGCCACACCCCCTTTACGGCCTAAGCGCCGTTGTGGCGGATGGCGTAGCACTACCCATCGAGGAAGTCAATGGGCGTGCGAAGATCTGTGGGCGTGCGAAGATCAAACGCGCGATGGCCCGAGACCTGACCGTGATCCTCGACGATCGGCCGGGTCAGCTGGCGATGCTGGGAGAGGCGGCGGGTGAGGCGGGAGTCAACCTGCGCGGGTTGGCGGCCTTCACCGGAGAGGGCCGAGGCATCATCCACCTGCTCGTCGACAACGACGCTAGCGCAGCGTGTCAAACGGCGCTCCGGGGTGCCGGGTTCGCCATCGCAGACGACCGCGAGGTCTTGGTGGTCGACGTGGAGGATCGCCCTGGAACTCTGGGCGAGCTGACGCGGCGGCTTGCCGACGCCAACGTCAATGTCGACCTGGCGTACACGACATACGGTGGCGTGAAGATCGTGATCGCAACAGACGATCTGCAGAGCGCGCGCGACGTGCTGAGGTAGGTCCGGCCCGCGGCCTCGTCCGGTACGGTCGACCTATATTGGGTGCGTGGTCGTCGTCGTTGCGCCATCGCCGTTGTTGACGGTGACCGTTGAGCAACGAGGCGATGCTCCCCACGCGTCGCGAGCGCGCCCGACATGACCATCACCGCCCTGGTGACCAATGACGACGGCATCGCGTCGGAAGGCCTTCGACGTCTGGCGCTCGTCGCGCTCACCGCCGGTCTCCGCACGGTCGTCGCGGCGCCGCGCGAAGAAGCCAGCGGAAGCAGCGCCGCCCTGACGGCTCAGCAGGCCGATGGCCGCATCGTCGTCGAACGCAGAGACCTCGAAGGCGTCGACGGTGCGGATGTCTATGCCGTCGCGGGCACGCCCGGTTTCATTGCGCTCATCGCCAGCCGCGGCGCCTTCGGTGCGGCGCCGCACGTCGTCCTCTCCGGGATCAACCGCGGTGCCAACACCGGCAACGCGATCTTGCACTCCGGCACGGTGGGCGCCACGCTCACGGCACGCACCCACGACTGCAAGGCGCTCGCGATCTCTCTGGCCGGCGCGGACCCGGTCAACTGGGCGACGGCGGAACGAGTTGCGCGTGAGGCACTCGCTTTGCTGCTCGGCATTGAGCGCCCTGTCGTTCTCAACGTGAATGTTCCAGATGTGTCGCCGGAGCAGCTTCGCGGTATCCGCCGCGCCACGCTCTCCGCGTTCGGAGCGGTGCAGACCACGATCACCGAGATCGGCCATGGCTACGTCAAGATCGGCGTCTCGGATTCGAACGCCGAGCACGAGCCCGGTACGGATGCGGCGCTGCTAGCCGCCGGTTTCGCCACCATCACGCCGCTCGAGCCGATCTGCGAGCAGCACGCCGTCGCGCTTCCGGGACTCGACGCTCACGCTATCGGCGTGTAGTCGTTCAAGGCACGCAAGTCGGTGGACGTGATCGTGCTCGTCGCGAAAGGCGCCATTGGTGGCGCGTTCGTGGTGCTGTTCTCCGCGCTCGGCGAGGTGGTCAGACCGCGCGGGCTCGCCGGCATCACATCGGGTGCTCCTTCGGTCGCGGTGGCCAGCCTCGCGGTCACAGTCGTGGCCACCGGTGTCGCCGCCGCGACAGATCTCGCGCGCGGGATGATCGCGGGAGCGATCGGGCTGGTGGTCTGGTGCCTGGTCGGCACGGAGGCGGTGAAGCGCTTCGGCGCACTGAAGGGATCGATCGCGACGACCGGCCTGTGGCTCGTCACGGCCTTCTCGCTGTGGGCGGTGTTTCTGCGATGACGTCGCACGCGGCGGCGTCCAACGCGTCTGCAAACGAGCCACCAGCCGCCGACGTCGGCTCCCTGCGCAAGATCCGCGCACGCGAGTACGCGCTGCGATTCGGCTTCGGCGCCGCGGTCTCGGTGGTGGCCGGCGTCGTCGGACTGCTGGCCGGCTACCGGCTCGGCGGCCTGTTTCTGGCGTTTCCGGCGATTCTGCCGGCGACGCTTACGCTGCTCGAGAAAAAGGATGGCGTGGCCCAAGCCGTGTCCGACGTGCGCGGAGCCGCCATCGGCGCCGTCTCGATGCTTGGGTTTGCGCTGATTGCGGTCGCCCTGTTCCCGCGCGTGCACGGCGCTGCGATCCTCGTTGCGCTGGGCGTGTGGATCATCGCCGGCCTCGCGCTGTATGCGGGGCTGCGCGTGCTCGCCCGGCTCCTTGGCGAGCGCCAATACCTGCCCGAAATCCCAGCATCGGAAGCGGGACCCGCGTTGGAAGGCCTGCGTCGGCAGGGTTGGACCATCGGTGTCGCGGAGTCGTGCACGGGTGGGTTGGTCGCATCGATGCTCACCACTCTCCCGGGTGCCGACACCGTCGTGCGCGGCGGCGTGGTCGCGTACACGGATGCTGTCAAGGAAACGGCACTGGGCGTCAACGGTGACACCATCGCGAGCCGCGGGGCGGTGAGTCCGGAGGTGGCGCGGGAGATGGCGATTGGCGTCGCGCGAAAGCTCGGCGCCGATGTCGGGCTCGGGGTCACCGGGCACGTAGGCGCGCCCCACGACGGCACGTCTCGCGGTCTGACCTTCATCGCGATCTGCCTGCCGGATGAACGCGTGTTTCTTCGCACGTACACAAAGGACCACGGCGCGGGGCGGAACCGGGAGCGCGACGTGCGCATGGCGATCAGGCTGATCGTCGACGCCACCGGCGCGCATTAGCGATGGTTGTAGAGCTCGACCTGCCACCGCCACTCGCTGCCGTCGACGGCGTTCCACCAGCGGACAAGGTGACCCGCCTCACCGCCGGGCATGATCACCACCGCCCCCAGATCACCGTCGTTCGGCCAGCGGTCCTCGCGGCGAATGGAGCCCCCGTCCCGTTGCAGCCGCGTCATCGGGAAGTACGGCCCATCCCGTTCCAGCGATTCGCCCCTGGACAGGATTCGCTCCTCACCTTCTCGGACCACAACCGTAAGCACTGACGGTACCGCGTGGGCCCAGACGATGTTCGTCGCGTCGATTCGCGCGCGTGCCACGAGCAGGCCGTTGGCGGCTGCCGCTGGAAACCACAGCTCCCAGGTCTCCATGGCGCTCTCCTGTCAGCGGGTGACCGCTGCGATGCGTTCCAGCATCGCGAGTGACTCGCGCGAGAACGCATCGAGATCACCCGGCTTCCGCGAGGTCACCAGGTTGCGGTCGACGACAACCTCGTCGTCCACCACGTTGGCCCCCGCGTAACGCAGATCGCTCTGCACGGTCTTCCACGCGGTCATGGTCCGTCCTCTGACGACTCCCGCCGTCATCAACAGCTGGGGCCCGTGGCACACGGCAAACACAGGGCGTTCGCGGTCGAAGAACGCGCGCGTGAACATGATGATCCGCTCGTCCGCGCGGAGGGGTCCTGGCGTCGCTTCCCGACGAGCTCTCTGCCGCGCTCGAGCCCGATGACCGTGACCCGATGGCCGGCAGCCCTCAAGGCGTCGTACGGCTTGCGAAATTCCGAATCCTCGAAGTCGCTGTCGAGTAGACACGCGATGCGCATGGCGCCGGCTCCTCCTGCAGCAGCGGGCTGCCCGTCTGGAACGAATGTGATAGCCTGAGTATAAGATACTGCGATATGGGAGGTATAGCGATGACCGAGACCCAATTCGCGTTTCCCGACCAGCAGAAGGAGCCGCTGAACGATGCCGCGCATGTGCGCAACGCGATTGCAAGGTTCAATCAGGTCGAAGATGTCAGCGACGCCGAACGGGATCGAGCCTGGCAGCGCATCCTTGCGGCCGCGAAGAAGTTCGATGTCGAGGTTTCGGAAAGGAGTTGGCGCGAGCTCTCCCACGGTGGAAAGGGTCGCTAGTCAGGCCGGATGTTCTGGTTGAGCCGGAAGAAGTTATCCGGGTCATACCGCCGCTTCAACGCCTTGAGCTTCTCGTACTTCGCGGCGCCAAAGGCCTGACGGACCCGATCCTCTCCTTCGTCCATGAGGAAGTTGGCGTACACGCCCGTCTGATACGGCACCAGCTCTGACCAGAAGTTGCGGGACCAGTCTCGCTCCTCGTCGAAGCCGGCAGCCGTCGCCGTTGTGGCGTTGATGTTCACCGTGTGGCCGGCCGCGCGTCCGTGGAACGCCGTCGCCTCGTCGCCGATGCGCGCAATCGCGCCACCGCGCTGGAAGATCGGGAATGCCGTGAGTGGCGAGCGGATCTGCAACGCATTCTTGGCGACGATGTCGATGACCTCGTCGGTCAATTCGGCGACGTCGCAGGATCGGAAGTAGTACCACCAGCCGTGTGGGAAGGACGGGTCGAACATCGATTGGTGGTCGAGAAACGGCTTGGGCGCGCACAGATCCAGCACGGGAGTCCCGAACTCGCGCATCGGCCTCACGACCCGCTCCCCCTCCTCAACCGGTCCGGCGTAGCAGCAGACCACGGTGATGACCGGTGCGCCGTGCAGGTCTGCGGGAATCGCCGTAAGAGGCGGGGCATGTCGATGCACGACGATCGTCGTCAGCTCGTCGGGGACGTCGGTGATCCAGTCACGATAGAAGCGCAGCACATCGGGTGACGCGTGCATCGGCCAGAAGATCGGCCCGGCCAGCACGACGGGGCCGAGTGGATTGAGTCGAAATTCGAACTCGGTGACGATGCCGAAGTTGCCGCCACCGCCGCGCACTCCCCAGAAGAGATCCGAGTTGGTGTCTGCGTCGGCCGTGACCAGCTCGCCTCCTGCGGTGACGACGTTGACCGACTTCAGTTGGTCAACGGTGAGGCCGTACTTGCGCATCAGCCAGCCGATGCCCCCGCCGAGCGTGAGCCCGGCCATCCCGGTATGCGTGACGATGCCCGACGGCACCGCGAGGCCGAAGGGCTGCGTCGCTTGATCGAGCTCACCGAGGAGGACGCCCGCTTGTGCGCGCACGGTGCGCGCTTCAGGGTCCACGCGTATTGCCTTCATGAGCGAGAGATCGATGACGATCCCGCCATCACAGGAGGACAAGCCGGGAAAGCTGTGCCCTCCGCTGCGCACCGCGGTCAACACCCCCGTGCGACGACCAAATCGCACGGCCGCGACGACGTCCGCCACATCCGCACACCGCGCGATCAGCGCAGGGAAGCGGTCGATCGAGCCGTTCCAGATGGCTCGTACTGCTTCGTACTGCGCGTCACCCTGCCGAACGATCTGACCATGGAAGGACCGCTCCAGGTCCGCGAGCGCGGCCAGGTCGACCTTGCCTGCCTCGGTGAGCTGGCTCATCGAGCCTCCCCTCGGTGGTGGGCGAATCCAGAAACGGTATCAGGAGCGCAGTATCACCGTCGAAGGAGGACCCTCGGATGAACCCAGACGACTTTCCCGCCCCCCGAGAGGGGTTCGTGATCACCCACTTCCTGGTGGTTTCCGATCAGGACCGGTCGCGTGAGTTCTACAAAACACTGCTCGACGGACACGTCCTGATCGAGCGTGACCCGGTGATCATGCGCGTGGCGAACACATGGCTGATCCTGAACGCAGGTGGCGGCCCGACCGACGATAAGCCGACCGTCACGCTGACCACGCCGCCGGACCCGAATCACACGAGCGCGTTCCTCAACATCCGTGTCGCCGACATCCAGGCGACCTATAAGGATTGGTCCGCCAAGGGCGCCGAGTTCCTCACCGAGCCGAAGGATCATGGACGCGAGATTCGCGCGTACGTTCGCGATCCCGACGGGCACCTGATCGAAGTAGGACAAACAACGGGGCTATCGGTGGGCTGACGGCGCACGATGCCGAACCCGCAGCTGCGGTACGTAGATATGGTCACGCACGCGGTGATCGCCGGGGTTTCGACGGCGCCCTAGTCGCCAGCATGCCCGACGGTCTCCTCCCAACCCTCCGGAGGGCCGACCGTCGCTGCCTCTGGTCCGAAACGGTCCGCATACATGGCGTTGAGACCGCGCCATCGTTCCCCGGTGGACGATGACCGCCTCAGGCCTGCGAGGTGATGATCGAGAGCGTCGAGGCATTCGTGCCAGCCCGCCGCGTCGCGGCTGGCCTTGCCGTACTCGTCGAAGGTATCGATCAGCGTCAGCGTGCATCCATTGGTGTCTGGTGCGATCTCGAAACGGATCTCATCCGGCCCCCAACGAAACTCGAGCAGCGATGGAGGCTGGAAGGCGAGCACCTGGCCGTCGAAGTCGCCGAAATCGCTGACGAATCGAAGCGGCGCACCAACGGTCCACTCGCCATCGATCCGGTGCGGGAACCACGCACTGAGGTGCTCGGGATCCGTCAGCGCGCGCCAGACTTTGTCCGGTGCATGGTGCAGCGTGCGAGTAAAGCGCAGTCGCCAGCGGTCACCGGCGGGTTCGAGGACGCCGTCCATCTCGCAGACCTCCTTTGCCGCGTCGTAGTCGCGGCTTGCTGTCATTCATGTCGTCGAGGTGCCGTTCGAGCCGGTCAGACTCGCGGTCCAGAGCGCGCGGTACGTCAGACGTAGCCGGCCGCATCTGACGCTACGCGCTGAGCGAGATAGACCGGGATAGCCGAGGCGATGATCACGAAGAGCGCGACCGCGTTGACGATCGGCAGCTGGTTCGGCCGGGAGAGATTGGCGAAGATCCAGATCGGCAGTGTCTCGTTGAACCCCGCCGTGAACGTGGTCACGATGATCTCGTCGAAGGAGAGCGCGAACGCGAGCAACGCACCTGCGATGAGCGCGGACCGGATCACCGGCAAGGTGACGTACCGGAAGGTCTGCCAGGGGTCGGCGCCGAGATCCGCCGACGCCTCGACGAGCGACCCAGGCGTCCGTCGCATTCGGGCGATGACGTTGTTGTAGACGACCACGACACAGAACGTTGCGTGCCCCACGATCAGCGTGAAGAGGCTGAGCCCTCCGAAGAGCGTGCGAAATGTCGCATTGAGGGCGATCCCGGTGACGATTCCGGGCAGCGCGATGGGAAGGATGACGAGGAACGAGACCGTGCTCCGGCCAAAGAAGCGATAGCGATGCACCGCCGCGGCGAGCAGGCTGCCGAGCACGAGCGCAATCCCGGTGGCCATCAGGCCCACCTCCACCGACAGGATCACAGCACTTCGTGCGCCTGGATTTGTGGCGGCCGCTTGGATCCATTGCAACGTCAGTCCGGCAATCGGCCACTTCTGACTCTTGGAAGGATTGAAGGCGTACAACACGATCAGGAGCAGCGGTACGTACATCAACGCGATGAGACATCCCGACCACCCCAACAGCGCAGTTCGGAGACCTCGCGAGAGTTGCACGACTAGAGCGCCTCGAATGCTCCGGCCTTACGCGCCAGAGTCAGGTAGATCAGCATCACGATGATCGGAACCACGGCGAACGCCGCCGCCAGCGGCAGGTCGCCCGCCACGCCTTGATTGGCGTAGACGACGCTTCCGATGAACTGCGTGCTCGACACCTGACTCACCGCGATGTAGTCGCCGAGCGAGAGCGAGAAGGTGAAGATCGACCCCGCGACAAGCGCGGGGAATACAAGGGGCAGCACCACTCGGTAGAACGTCTGCCAGGTGCGGGCGCCGAGATCGGTCGAGGCCTCCAATAGCGACGTGGGCACGCGTTCGAAGCCGGCCGCGAGCGGCAGAATCATGTACGGCAGCCATATGTACGCAAGCACGATGTAAACGGCGATATCGCCGAACCCTGGTCCCGAGAGGTGCAGCGGCTTGAGCACCCAGTTGAGCACTCCACTGTCCGAGAGAATCAGACGCCAGGCGAGGATCTTGACCAGATAGCTCGTCCAGAGGGGCATCAACACGAGGACACCCATCGCCGCACGAAGCCGCGGCCCCGCCATCTTTCCCATGACGAACGCGATCGGGAAGGCGAGCACCGCATCCGTCACCGTGACCAGCGCGGCGATCAGGATGGTGCGCCCGGCGATGGAGCGATAGACCGGGTCCGAAACGAGCGTGACGAAGTTTTCGAGACTGAATGTCTTGGTTACGGTGAACGTGATATTGCTGTCGTAGTGCCAGAACGCCGCTGCAAAGAGCACGGCGAGCGAGCCGAGGTAGAAGACGACAAGCCACCCGAGCGGTGCAGCAAGAAGCCCGGACACGCGGAGCCGCGGCCAACCGGCCAGGCCCCGGGCCAAGCGCCGGGTCAGTGTTGGATGGGCGGCGGGCGGCGCATAGACAGCGCCCATCTCAACGTGCACCCGCCGGGGCTAACCCTTGATGTCGGTCCAAGCATGCAGCCAGTCGGCGTATCCCTTGCAGACGTCGCCGCGGCTGTCGCCGCAGGCGGTGAGCGGCACCTTCCAGAGCGCGAGCTTGTGCAAGAAGATGGCGTCACCGACGTGATAGGTCGTGCAGAACGTGGGGTCGGCCTTCGCGATGATGTCGCAGGCCTTCAGGTTGGCCGGCGCCTCGCCGAACCACTGGGCGACCTGTGACTGCACGGTCGGCGTGGTGATCCAGTTCATCCACAGATACATGCAGTTGGGATGCGCGGCGTGGTTGTCCATCATCCACGTGTCCGACCAGCCGGTCGAGCCTTCCTTCGGGACGATTGCCTGCACGGGTGTGGGATTCTTGTCGTTGAGCAGGAGGTTGGTGATCACCTGCCACGTGGTTCCCAGCACCGTGTCGCGGTTCGCAAATGCGGCCTGCGCTTTGGTGTAGTCAGACCAATACTGCCCTATGACCGTCCGCTGCGTCTTCAACAGGCTGATGGCGGCTTCGAACTGGGTGCTGTCGAGCTCGTATGGGTCGCTGATGTGCAGATCCGGGCGGGTCGACTTCAAATAGAGGGCCGCGTCCGCAATGTAGATCGGGTCGTCGTACGCGGTGATGTGGCCCTTGTATGGCGAATTCGGGTCGAAGACCGCACCCCACGAGTCGGGAGCTGGTTTGACGATGTCGGTTCGCCACATGAGAAGGTTGGCGCCCCAGCCATGGGGCACACCATAGTGAACACCCTGATAGGTGTTGTACGGCTGATCCTTCAGGCTGGGATTGATGTCGGCGTAGTTGGTCAGCAGATTGACGTTGATCGGCGCGGCCGTGCCACCTGCCATCAGCCGAAGGGTCGCGTTGCCAGAGGCCGACACACCGTCGTACTGACCCGTGCCCATCAGCGAGACCATCTCGTCCGATGTGTTGGCGATCTTGGCGTTGACCTTGCATCCGGTGCGCTGCTGGAACGGCGTGACCCAGTCCACCGTCGGGTCGTCCTGTCCGTATTCGGCATACCCGGCCCAAACGATGATGTTGAGTGCTCCCTCGCCGGGACCGATCTTGGTGAGCGTCGCGGGTCCGGAGGACCCATTGCTCGAGCCGCCGCCGCATGCGGCGAGCCCGAGGCACACCCCCAGTGCGCCGACACCGATGCGAACGAACCTAGTCTTCACACTTCTGCCTCCGCTGTTATCCCGCCAGAATCAGAATCAGAGCTCAGGCTCATGGTTTGGTCGCGCCGCCACACGAGACGCACCTGGCGTCCCTGCTGTGCGAGGGCATCTGTCGACGTCGTGTTGACGTTTTGACCGTTCGCCGTGAACGTGTGGCTTCCAGGGACCGCGACCACGTAGATCGACTCAGAGCCAAGGTAGACGACATCGCGGATCGTCCCAGCGAGACCGCACTCCCCCTCGTGAAGCGGCTCGTCCGGCTCGGCGACGCGAATCTTCTCCGGCCGGATCATGAAGCGGCCACGGCGCCCCAGCACGCGCTCCGCGAGGTCGCCCTCGAGGAGATTCGACGCGCCAACGAACCCGGCGACAAACGGCGTTGCCGGACGCTCGTAGACGTCTGCTGGTGAGCCGACCTGTTCGATGCGGCCGGCGTTGAAGACCGCGATGCGGTCGCTCATCGCCAGCGCCTCGTGCTGGTCGTGCGTCACAAAGATGAAGGTGATGCCAACTCGGCGCTGCACATCCTTGAGCTCCACCTGCATGTCCTCACGGAGCTTGCGGTCAAGAGCGCCCAGCGGCTCGTCCAGCAGCAGCACCCGAGGGCGGTTGACGAGCGCTCGCGCCAGCGCGACACGCTGCCGCTGCCCGCCGCTGAGCTCGGACGGCTTTCGCGCCTCGAACCCACGGAGCCGCATGGTGTCCAGCGCACCGGCGACGCTGACCGATCGCTCGTCACGAGCCATGCCCCGCACCCTCAGGCCGTAGCCGACGTTTTCACCAACCGTCATGTGCGGAAAGAGGGCATAGTCCTGGAAGACCGTGTTGACATCGCGATCGAACGCGGGTATGCCCGTGACGTCTCGACCGTGCAGGAGAACACGGCCGGTGGTGGGCCGTTCGAAGCCGGCGATGAGGCGGAGCGTCGTGGTCTTGCCTGATCCCGATGGGCCCAACAGCGAGAAGAATTCGCCATCCTTGATGTCGAGCGTGATCTCGTCGATCGCGCTCACGTCGCCGAAACGCTTGGTGAGGGCCTCGAGGGAGACGGCAGGCGACTCAGGTGCGGCCACGATGGTCATCCGGCGCTCCCGTTTTCCGGGCGTACTCTGCCTAGCCAGCACCTTGAACCCCATCTCACGCTCGCCGGGACTGTGTGGGCCCGGACAGCCGAGCGTCTCGACTGTGATCCTAGCTCCCGAGCAAGGGGTGTGAACGCCGCCTCATCCCGGGAACCACTCGTCGAGCGGGAGCCTCGCGGCCAGGGCGGAGACGTCGCCGGCATCACGAATCGCCTCGGCCGCATCGACCATGGCGCGGATCGCGACCCATGTGAGGGAACCCCCAACGCTGACCCGCCGCGCGCCGGCGGCCACGATCTCCGGAAGTGACAGCCCCGCGCGGGCAAGCACGTTCACAGGCTTCGAGACGGCGCCACAGACGGCGCGGATTTCGGCCGCGCTGCCCAGACCCGGCGCGTACAGCACATCGGCACCTGCATCCGCGAACGCTTGCAGGCGGGAGATCGTGTCGTCCAAGTCAGGATGCCCGCGAATGTGGTTCTCGGCCCGCGCCGTCAGCGTGAACGGAAACCCCACGCCGCGCGCGGCCTCCGCCGCGGCGGCGATCCGCTCGACCGCGTGGCGTAGCTCATAGATTCCGCGCGTGGGATCGTAGTCCTCGATCGAGCCGCCGACAGCGCCTGCATCGGCGACCCGCGTGATCGCGCGGGCGGCGCTCTCCGGTTCCGGGCCGTAGCCGTTCTCGAGGTCCACCGACAGTGGCAGATCGGTCGCGTGCGAGATGGCCGCAGCATGAGCCACCACCTCGTCGAGCGTTACGCGGCCATCAAGACGTCCGAGTGTGAACGCAAATCCAGAGCTGGTGGTGGCGAGTGCTTTGAATCCCAGCGCGGCCAGCACGCGAGCTGAGCCGGCGTCCCATGGATTCGGGATGACAAAGGCCTCACCGGCGTGCAAGGCGCGGAACTTCGCACCCTTCGTCTCCTGCAGGCTGGTCATGGATTCAGAGTTCTGTGCCAATGCCGGATGAGTACGATACTGCCGTTTTCCAGACGCTGCGTTTGCGGAGGGTCGTACGGTGCCTGTCGAATTCAAGCCGAACGAATATCACACAGTTACCCCGTACCTGGTGGTCGACGGAGCGGCGCAGCTCATTGAGTTCATGGTTGATGTCCTTGGGGGCACGGAGCTGATGCGCCTCCCCGGTCCGGAGGGGCGTTTGGGACACGCAGAAGTCCGAGTGGGTGACTCGGTCGTCATGCTCGCAGATGCTCCAAGCCCCCGTGACGTCATGCCGGCCATGCTGCACCTCTACGTCGAGGACGCCGACGCGTTGTATGAGCGGGCAATTGGTCACGGTGCAACTTCGCTGCGCGAGCCGACGACGGAGTTCTACGGCGATCGTATGGCGGGCGTCCGGGATGTCCTCGGAAACAAGCGGTATTTCGCGACGCACGTCGAGGACATCGCTCCGGAGGAGATGGCGCGGCGTGCGGCGGAGCTGGCCGCGGCGGCGCCGTGACGCCCGACGTTGGGCAGTAGCCAGGCGCAGCCGATTCCGCGCAGCGCCGTCCGTCGAGGGCGGTGGCCCATCGCAGCCGGCATCTGTTCGAAGGCGGCCCGAAGCTCGGCGAGGGCCTTCGTTCCAGGTGGACCTTGACACCCCCACACCTTCTTGGTACACATCCGGCGCCAGCGTCCGGCGTCGAAGTGCCTTCCCGGGAGGTGGGGACCATGCGAGTGTTTTCAACCAGCTACGTGCGCCGTGCGCTCGGCATCGTCGCGCTGCCGGTGATCGCCCTTCCCCTCACGAGCAGCGTCGCCGGTGCGGCGCGGACGCACGTGGGAACGCAGACGCAGGTCATCGTCAGCCACGACGTCCATCACGACACGTCGCCCGCGCTGCGCTCGTTGCATCCCGCACACAACGCCGCGCAGGCTCCTCATGTGGTGCGCCAGGGACGTCATGCAGCACCCTCCACGGCGCATCGGTTCGCCGCGCCTGACACCAGCGGCAGACGCCATTCGGCGCTGAACATCCCCTCGGCGTCGCAGAACTTCGAGGGCATCACCGACCTGGATGGCGTCATCCCGCCGGACAACGACGGCGCTGTGGGAACGTCTCAGTACGTCGAATTGGTGAACAGCCACCTCGCCGTGTACACCAAGGCGGGCGCTACGGTGCTCGGACCCGAAACGACCAACACGCTGTTCTCCGGGTTCGGCGGCGGCTGCCAGTCGAACAACGATGGCGACGGCACGATCCTCTTCGACACGATCTCGCAGCGCTGGGTGATCCAGCAGTTCTCCGTGACGACCACGCCGTATCTGGACTGCGTCGCCGTCTCCACGAGCAGCGACGCGACCGGGACCTGGAACCGCTACAGCTTCCAGTTCAGCAACTTCCCCGACTATCCCAAGACGGGTGTGTGGCCGGACGCGTACTACGCCACCTTCAACCTCTTCAACTCAGCCGGGACGCAGGGACTGGGTTCAGAGGTGTGCGCCTTCAATCGTGCCTCGATGCTCACCGGCGCGGCCGCTGCCTCACAGTGCGTGATGCCAACGGCCTCAGGCGAGACCACGCTGCTCCCCGCAACCATCGACGGCACGACGCAGCCGGCGGCGGGCACGCCGGAGTGGCTGGTCGCGATCTCGCCCACTGCGGCGAACTCGCTGGCGTACTGGCGCTACGCCGTCGACTGGACCACCCCTGCGAATTCGTCGCTGAGCGCCGCCACCAACCTCGGCGTCGCAGGATTCAGCGAAGCATGTGGCGGTGCCGGCACATGCGTTCCGCAAGCAGGCACGTCGCAGCGGCTGGACTCGCTTGGTGACCGGCTGATGTTCCGCCTGCAGTATCGAAATTTTGGAGGCTACGAAGCCCTCGTTGTGACGCATGCGATCACCGCGGGCAGCTCGGTCGGCATGCGCTGGTACGAGTTGCGGACGAGCGGATCCGCGCTCACCGTGTACCAGCAGGGCACATACGCGCCGGACAGCACATACCGATGGATGGGATCGATCGCCATGGACAAGTCGGGCGACATGGCGCTGGGTTACAGCACGTCGAGCAGCTCGCTGCACCCGGGGATCGCGTACACGGGACGGCTCATCTCCGATGCGCTGGGCTCAATGCCGCAGGGCGAGTCGACGCTGTTCACCGGCGCAGGCTCCCAGACGGCGGGGTTCGGCGTGCCGGGCAACCGCTGGGGAGACTACAGCGAGATGACCGTCGATCCGACGGACGACTGCACGTTCTGGTACGTCAACGAGTACATCCCGAGCAACGGCAACTTCAACTGGCACACGCGCATCGGTTCCTTCAAGTTCCCGAGCTGCGGCGGTACGACGCCTGACGACTTCTCGATCAGCGCGAACCCAGCCAGCCTGACACTGGCGCAGGGCGCCAACGGCTCGTCGACAATCTCGACTGCGGTCACGAGCGGTTCCGCGCAGACCGTGTCGCTCGCGCTGTCGGGCGCGCCATCCGGCGCGACAGCGACGCTCAATCCGACGAGCGTCACGGCGGGCAACAGCTCTACGCTGGCGGTCAACGTCGGCACCGCGTCGCCCGGCTCCTACACGCTGACGATCACCGGAACTGGATCATCCACGGGGTCGCCGCAGCACTCGGCCACAGTCGGCCTCACCGTGACGAGCTCAGGTGGTGGAGTGTTCAACGGCGGCTTCGAGACAGGCGATCTCGGTGGCTGGGCAGCCGGTGGCGTGTTCCCGCCGACGGTGGCCGGCGGGCAGCCGCATTCCGGGTCGTTCGCGGCGCAGCTTGGTGCGTCGAGCGGCGGCGAGCCCAACGGTGACAGCTCGCTGACTCAGACGATCACGGTGCCCACAGGCGGCTCCACGCTGAGCTTCTGGTACTGGCCGTCGACGACCGACTCGATCACGTGGGACTGGCAGGAGGCGCAGATCCGCAATACGTCGGGGACGACCCTCGCGCAGGTGTTCAAGGTCTGCTCGAACGCGCACGCCTGGACACATGTGACCTTCAACCTGTCGCCCTACGCGGGCCAGACGGTGCAGCTGTACTTCAACGACCACCAGGACGGCTACGGCGACCTGACCTACATGTATCTCGACGACGTCGCGGTGACCACCGTTGCCAACGACTTCTCGATAGCTGCAAACCCGTCAAGCCTCAGTATCACGCAAGGCTCGAGCGGCACGTCGACGATGAGTACGGCGGTGACGTCCGGCACCGCGCAGCCCGTGGCGCTCAGCGCGAGTGGCTTGCCCAGCGGGGCTACCGCATCCTTCAATCCTGCCAGCGTGAGCTCGGGCGGAAGCTCGACGCTCACCATCGCGACGGCGGCGTCCACGCCGACCGGCACGAGCACGGTGACGGTCACCGGCACCGGAACGTCGGCCACGCACAGCACCACCGTGTCGCTCACAGTTACCGCGCCGAGCTCGAATCCCGTCGTCAATGGCGGATTCGAGGCCGGAAATTTGAGCGGGTGGGAGACCAGCGGCGCCTCTGCGCCGACGGTGAGCACGGCACAGCACCACGGAGGGTCGTACTCGGCCCTGCTCGGCGCTGCGACCGGGGGCGAACCCAACGGCAACAGCTCGCTGACCCAGACCATCATCGTGCCCAGCGGGGCGACGACGCTCAGCTTCTATTACTGGGCGGCGAGCTCCGACTCGATCAGGTACGACTGGCAGGAGGCGCAGATCCGCAACACGTCGGGGACGAGCCTCGCCCAGGTGTTCAAGGTCTGCTCCAACACGCGCACGTGGACCCACGTGACCTTCAACATCTCCGCCTACCGGGGACAGACCATCCAGCTGTATTTCAACGACCACATGGATGGATACGGCGACCTCACCTGGATGTACCTCGACGACGTCACCGTGCAATGACCTGATCCCGGCCGGCATCGTGGGGCCCGGGAACCGCGTCGCCGGCCGGCGCGTACCACGTGCGTGAAGGCATACCCGTTTGCCGTGCTCGCATCAGGTACGGCGATGCTCTTAGCGGCGTCCTGCGGCGCCGGCCTCAGCCCCAGCCCGACGCCGACGCCTACGCCTACGCCTACACCGCCGGCCAGCAGCGGAATTCGGGTCAACACGAGCGTTGCGGGGGTGGCGAGCGTCGCCGTAGCCCCAGGGCAATACCTCGTTGTGGGCGGCCCTGCAGGCTCGCCCGGTCAGGGCTTTCCGCGCGCGCCGGGTGGCGTGACCGTCACGGTGCAGAGCGGTGCGTACGCGAAGGCCGAGCTGAACTACGACACGGGACTTCGCTGACCACGACTGCGGCTCACCCGCGCGTCCTTTAGTCGCCGCCTCCATCGCCAGAGCCCTGTCCCCCGTCTCCGGAGTCGGCCTCTGGTGTGTCGCTGGCCCCGGCCGGGTGACTCGCCTCAGGACTGTCGCGTGCCTCAGGTGTGTCGGGGGCCTCGCTGGCCTCGGCTTTCTCGGTTGTCTTGGGGATCTGGCTCGACTCGGGTGTCTCGGCGCCCTCAGGCGTCTGCGTCGGCTCGGCGGTCTCGGTCGCCTCGGGGGACTCGGATGCCTCGGGGGTCTCGGATGCCTCCGGCGACTCCGACTGCTCGGTGGCCTGCCCTGAGCGGTTCAGCTGGTGAGAGACGAGACCGGCCGGGCCGGAGGTGTGGTGGGAACTGAGCGCGGATCCCGTCAGCGCCACCGCCGCAGTTCCTCCTGTGGCAGCGAGTATGCCAGCGACGACCACGGGCAGAGGCCGAACTCGGAAAGTGAAGATCTTTCTCATGGAGCAACTCCAGTGCCATCGATGGCTTCAGCGCAGCGCATGCATTATCCGTCCCATGTTTGACACGAACCGACGCAACCGAACTGTGACAGAGGTTGGTCAGCCCGTACCTGTCGTAGACAACGGTTCTCATACGAACGTCGGAACTCCAATCCACTACGAGGCGCGAGCATCCCACGCGCGTCCGATCTGACGCAGGAGTGCCGGATAGACGATGAGATACCGGAACGGTTGGATGAGCATCAGATAGGCCTCGCCAAGCCTGCCGCGAGGCTTGACGTAGATGCCCATGTGCGCTCGATAACGACCTCGCTTCTGCTGGATCCATGCAAGGTGCAGAACGCCATGCACGGTGCCGTTTGAGATCTCCGCACCCCACTCGTCGTTGGTTCGGTACAGGGGGCGGAAGCCGCCCCCGGCGCGTCGCATCGCGCCACTGACCGGAGGACTCTTTGCGCTACCTCGAAGAGGCTCCGGAAGGCGAGCGCTCAGCGTCGTCTCATTGCATCCGGGGATTGGACGTTTCTGAGTGACATCGTCCCAGCCAAACCATGCGCCGAGGCGGTACCGCAGCGAGAAGAGCGCGCGAGTGGCTGCCGACTCTGCATTGGCGGGATCGAAGGATGCGACGATCTTCAGGAAAGAGCCGAAGTCGTCCGGTCCCCCTTGCGCCGGCAGCGCCCAAACATCAAGCAGCTTGAAATCGGGGGCGATCTGCGCGATCACCCAAGGCTGCGCAGCATAGGCGGAGTTCGGCTGCCTCAGGTGGATGGTCGTCACCGACGACGGCCTCGTCGCGCCGCGCCACGGACCGGGGCAGGACGCCCATCTTCGACAGGAACCCGGACCACGGCCCTTTGCAGCGGCTGGGGAGCGAACGCCTCGCCCCGGCTGAACCCGCCGAGACCGACGTCGACAGCCGTGAAGAAGTCGCGCAGGCTCGTCATCCGGCGCGAGATGAACGCGGCCCGCTCGGTCGCGTCGGGGCCTCGCGTGGTGGATGCGGCGATCGCCTGCCCCGTCTCCTCGGCCGCGGCCACCACCTGTCGCAGATTCCAGCGGAATCGACGCTCCAACATCTCCTGCATCACACGCCAAAAGTCGGTGGCGGCCTCGTAGTGGTCCTTGCGTGACCCTGGCACGCGAACCCGCCGCACCAGCTGCCAGTCGACGAGGCCCCGCACGCTCACCGACACGTTGCTCTTGCTCTGCTGCAGCTCGTCGGTAATCTCGTCGAGCGTCACCGGACCTGGACTCAGATACAAGAGCCCGAAGATCCTCCCTTGCAGCTGCGTGAGGATGCGTGAGGTGGCCGCCGCAGCCCCCATGCCCTCAACGAAGAGACCGGTGATCTGGTCCACTGACTCGATCCCGAGGTGGTGCCTATCCCGCTGCTAGCTCGGGGCGTTGGCCGGCCCGGCGGTGTCGCCCTCGCGACCGCGGCGTGTCGCGACTCGCAGGGCATAGATGCCGGCCATCCCGAAGAGCAACGCTCCGACGACCTCGAGCACCGCGGCGAACCATGAGAATGCCGTGACGCCGGTGCGCTGGGCGCCGGGGAACGCGTCGCTGAACGCACTCCAGTGGGGCAGCAGGTGGACGGCGGCGATCCCCACCGCGTCCGGGAAGCCGATCAACGCCGCCGCCAGCGCCGCCCACCGCCAGCGGAGGAAGACCGCGGCGACGACCAGGAGCTGGGCGATCGCCACGATGCTGCCGAGGGTCGACACCTCGACCGTCAACACGCCGACGCCCCGGCGGACGTGGTCGCCGGTGTGGATGGCCCAGGCGACCGCATAGAACGCGGCCGCGTAGCTGAGCAGCTGTGCTGCACGCCGGTCCGCGAACCACGGCGACGGAGCCGGCCGATGGGGAGCGGGCGCTGCCATAAGTGTCTCGCTCATCCTGTCCTCCCTGCGGAAGCCCTGTGGAAGGCGACCTCCGCGCCACCCACAATTCCCTGGCTATTTGCTGAACATTCTGAGATTTCAGAATCCTAGCAAAACGTCGGGGCGGCGTGCGTCCTCGGTCAGTATCACCTGCGACAGACGGGCACCATGTCCTGAGACATCACATTGGTACGCCCGGAGGGACTCGAACCCCCGCACCCGGCTCCGGAGGCCGGCGCTCTATCCGACTGAGCTACGGGCGCATGTCAACAGCTCGAACGAAATCGAGTATAAGCAGGCGCACGAGTGGGAGCCGCCGGGGCTACTCGCCCTCTTCGGCGCCGAACATCAACGAATCCTGCACGTCGAACAGCGCGTCCATCCACTCGGCAATCGCGACCTGATCCGCGGGACGGGTCGACAGCGGGTGTTCTTCGCTGCCGATCAATGCGCGAACGCGTTCACGCAACTCTCGCGGCACCTGCTGTTCGTCGGCCAGGTTCAGCTTCTCGAACTCTTCGATCAGCTCGTCGATGAACCGGATCCGCCGGCGCCGCGCGTTCTGGGTCTCCCTCCTGGCGACCCAGTGCTGCTCCAACTCCCCGATCTCAAGGCACGTCTCTTGAATCACGCCCGCATCCACCCTCTGCAAATCTCCCTAATGTTGCGATCCCATCCTATTGCCGATGTCCAAGATGGTCAAGAATCCACTCTTCGCAATCCATCACGTTGCCCGCGTCGGCAGCACGCAGGACGCGGTCCGCCGAGCCGCCCGGTCCGGCGCCGCGGCCGGGTATTGCTGCGTGGCCGGCGAGCAGACCGCCGGCCGCGGCCGCCAGGGCCGGACCTGGCAGGCGCCCGCAGGCACAGCCCTGCTCGCCTCCGTGCTGGTGCGAACCGGTCCGGCCACAGTTCCAGGGGTCCCCTTCGCGGCGGGGCTGGCGGTCCTCGACGCGCTCGACCGGGTCGCTCCGATCGATGCCCAGCTCAAGTGGCCGAACGACGTCATGGCCGGCGGCCGCAAGCTCGCGGGCATCCTCACCGAGCTCGAGCCCGGCGCCGCCCCCGAGGACGGCCGCGCGGCCGGTGTCGTCGGCCTCGGCCTCAATCTCCGGGTCCCCTCGTTTCCTGCCGGCGCCGACGGAGTCAGCCTCGATGAGCTCGCGGCGGTGGTGCCGGGTCGGGACAGAGTGCTCAACGCCTGGCTCGATGCCCTCTGGCGCCGGATCGATGCCCTCGAGGCGCGCGGCATGCCGGCGCTGCTCGACGAATGGCGGCGCCGTGCTGTCGGGCTTGGAGCGACGGTGACCGCTACCATGGGGCGCGGCGCCGTCGCCGGCATCGCCGAGGACATCGCCGACGACGGCAGCCTGCTCGTGCGCACTCGCGACGGTGTGGTGCGCCTGGTCGCCGGCGACGTGCACATCGGCGCGTCGCCGCCTGACGGATGAGTCACCCCCACTCGGCGGCGTTGCATGCCACCACGCTAGCCGCCGGGGACGGACTGCAGCCGGACGGTCGGGTCAGCCCGAGACGGTCAGAGTTCCGTTCATGCCGGGGTGGATGGTGCACTTGTATGCGTAGGTCCCCGCTTTGCTGAACTTGACCTCCCACGTGGCCCCGGGCACGATCGATGCGTCGGTCAGGCACGACGCTGTGTCGAATGTGACCGTGTGCTGCACCGACCCGGTGTTGCTCCACTGCACCACCTGACCCACCTTCGCCGCCGATGACGTCGGCACGAACATCAGCTGATCGGTCGAATCGACCTTCACCGCAGGGGTGCCCACGGTGACGCCGGCGGTGCCGGGACACGCAGCCCCGCTCGTACCGGTCGAGGACGTCGTGGGTGGGCCGTTGCCGCAGCCGGCGACACCCATCCCGAGCACCGCCCCCGCTCCCACCACCAGTCCACGAAATCGCCTCATTCGGAGCCTCCTTCGGCCAACACCGCAACGCGCTCGTTCGCGGTCGACCGCGGTGTTGCCGCGGGAACGGCGTCGATCCTAGGCGATGATTCTTGACTCGCGTCCTCGGCCCGGCCCGGTCCGACCGATGGCTCCGTCAGGCGATGGAACGCCGCTGCCTCGTCATGCGCCTGGTCGCCGAGCAGGCGCACGAAGATGATGGTGATGGCGATGAAGTAGACGATGTTGCCGAGCCCGAGCATCACCACACCGCCGTACTGCTGATCCGCGACTGGCGTCACGCCCCACAGGCGCGGGGCGTGCACGTAGTAGTTGTAGAACGCCACCGGGGCCAGCGCAAAGATGAGGCCGAGTACCGTGGGCGGAATCCCAGACACGACGAGGACGGCGATCTTCTCCAGCGGGCTGACCAGCTTCGTGTTCGGGCCGCGCACGGGATCGACGATCGGCCACCAGAAGATGATGCCGACGGCGAGAAAGCTGAGGTGTTCGACCACGTGGATGGGCTCCGTCGTCAGCGTCGTGTCGTACAGGCCGGGCAGATGCCACAGAAGCATGACCACGTTGAACAGCACCAGCGCCACCCACGGCCGCGTCAGCACCCACCAGATCCGGCGCACGCGGCGGAATTGATTCGGCGGCGTGTGCATGCCCGCGATGCCGAGCAGCACCAGCGGTGGCGCCACCATCATCAGCAGAAGGTGCTGCACCATGTGGAGCGAGAACAGATAGAGGTCGCCACCGGTGTCGATGGGAGACAGCAAGGCGACGAAGCCGGCGAGCACACCCACGCCAAAGAACACCGGTCGCCACCGAGAGTCGCGGAACCACGGACTGACGTCGTCGGCGCGGCGCAGCCATCGACTGCGCCACGCCAGCGCGTAGGCGGCGACGACCGCGACGACGCCGCAGAGGACCGTGGGCTCCCAGGACCAATCGCCGAGCCCCAGATGAGCTGTCAGTGGTGCGCATCCTCCGGGAGATCCAGGTACTCGCGTCTCGAGCCGCGAGCCCACACGGCGAGCGACACGACGAGCCACACGAGCCCGATCACCCACATGAACGGGCCCACGCCGCTGCGGACCTCCTTGAGAAATCCGACGAACGTCACCGCGAGCGCCACGGCGACATTGATCGGCGCGAGGCTGGGCGGCGGCAGATGCGGCGTGCTGTGTGCTTCGCCGGCATCCCGCTCGGCAGTGTCACGGTGCTCGCTCGCCGCGTCGTCACTCATAGGCCACGCCTCACTTGATCACTCCGAGGTAGATGCTCGCCCAGACAAACGTGGCGCCGATCAGCGCAAGGGTGAGGATGAACAGCGAGATCCCGAAGCGCATGTTCTTGCGCGCCAGCTTTCGATCCATCACACAGCCCTCATCGTGTTCACCGCCCCAACGCGACGCGGTCCAGCGCCATCACGGCGAAGAGCAGCGCCAGGTAGAGCATGGAATGGTAGAAGAGCCGGCGCGCCGAGCGCGCCGACGGGTCGTGCACCACGCGGATGGCGTCTGCGAGGAGCACGGCATCGAGAATCGTCGCGCCGGCGATGTACACGGCGCCGAACGCTCGCGTGAGCACGGGGAGCACCGTGACCAGCACGAGGATGATCGTGTAGAGCACGATCTGCCGCCGCGTCTGGCGGTCCCCCGCAACCACGGGCAGCATCGGCACCGCTGCTCGCGTGTAGTCGCTGCGAACCAGCAGCGCGAGCGCCCAGAAGTGGGGCGGCGTCCAGTAGAAGATGACCGCGAAGAGGAAGACGGCGGTCAGGTCGAGATGGCCGGTCACCGCGGCCCAGCCGACGAGCGGCGGAATGGCCCCGGCCGCCCCGCCGATCACGATGTTCTGCATCGACGAGCGCTTGAGCCACATGGTGTAGACGAGCACGTAAAAGAGGAACGCTGCCATGGTCAGCGACGCCGCGAGCATGTTCACCGCGGTCGACAGCAAGAGAAAGGCCGCGGCGGCCAGCACCGTCCCGAACCACAGCGCGTGCGCGGGGTCGATACGCCCGGCGGGAAGCGGACGGCTTCGCGTGCGCCCCATCGCGGCGTCGATGTCGCGATCGAACCAGCAGTTGATCGCGTTCGCGCCGGCGGCCGCCAGCCAGCCACCCGTGACGGTGGCGATCAGGAGATTCCAGGCGGGGAGTCCGCGCGCCGCCATCACCATCGCGGCGACCGCGGTCACCTCGAGCAGGACGACCACGCGGGGCTTGGTCAGCGCGACATAGTCGCGCGCGACCGCCGCAGCGCTGCGTTGCGGGAGCGCCTTGATGCCGAGCGCGACGCTCATGACGCCGCCATCCGTGTGTGCGCGCGAAGCGGCTCGGACGTCTGGGTGGTTCGCGCCGCCGGCACGGCCACGGCCTCGCGCACCCGGGTCAGCACCGCAACCAACACGACCGTCGCCCACAACGCGCTGGCGAGCGCGATGTGCAGGGCCTGCAGTCCCGCGGGTAGGCGAAGGTCGACCACGAGTGCACCGGCGGCAACCTGCAGCCCGATGACCCCAAACACCGCGGCCGCCGCCAGCCGCAAGCCCCGGTCACCGCGGTGCCGCCGAAGCACCACCACCATCGCCGCGGCTATTAGCAGGACGACCATGCCGGCGACGAACCGATGGGCCACATTGATGACATCCATCTGGCTCGCGGGCAGACGGAATCCACCGCCGCACAGCGGCCATCCGTCGCATCCAGCGGACGAGCGGGTCTCCACGATGAGTGCCCCACTGAGCGCGAGCACGTACGTCGCACCGGCCGCGAGCCCGGCGACCGGCGCCGCGCGTCGCGCCGTAGCCCACGGCGCGCGCTGCGAACCCGCCACGGCGCTGGTAACGGCGACGTACACGAGGACGCCGAGCAGCAGCAGCGCGTTGGCGAGATGGATCATGACGATGCCACCGGGAAGATCGAACCCGACCACCAGCGCACCCAGCACGATCTGCACGACGAGCAGCGCGGCGGCGACCGACGACCCCACCACGATGCGCGGATGGCGGCGCTGCGTGAGCCACGCCGACGTCACCAGAGCCACAACCAGCACGGTGGCGAGCGTCGTCACCCAGCGATGCGAGAACTCGATGAGCGTCGTGGTGCGCAGTGCCGGCAGCAGCGAGCCGTTGCACAGCGGCCAGCCGCCGGTGCTCCCGCATCCGTCACCGCTGCCGGTGACGCGCACGATGCCGCCGACGATGATGAGCAGGTAGGTGACCACCGCCGCCGCCACGGCGAGACGGCGAAACGCCCGCGCCGGTCGCGTGATCACGTGCCCATCCGCCGGACTACGCCGGCGCTCCGGCGCGAGCGGCCTGTCGTTCGGCGAGGCGGCGGTCACGAACGGGCCGTCCGCTGTGCACCTCGGGCACCTCGTCGAAGTTCCACGGGGGTGGAGGCGAGGACGTCGCCCACTCCAGTGAGTTCCCCTCCCACGGATCATCCGAAGCGGTCTTGGGTGCGCGCAGGGTGATGATGAAGTTGATCAGGAAGATCGTGACACTGATCGCGATCAGGAAGGCTCCGAACGTGATCAGCGAGTTCCAGTCGCCCCAGCCTCGATCGTCGAGATAGGTTGCGATGCGGCGCGGCATCCCGAGAAGCCCGAGTACGTGCATGGGAAGGAAGGCGAGGTTCAGGCCTATGAGCATCAGCCAGAAGTGCAGCTTGCCCAGCCTCTCGCTGAGAAAGCGGCCGGTGATCTTGGGGAACCAGTAGTAGATCCCGGCGAACACACCGAGCACGCTGCCGCCGAAGAGCACGTAGTGAATGTGCCCGACGATCCAGTACGTGCCGTGCAACGTGCGGTCGACCGCCAGGCTGCCCAGGTACACACCGTCGATGCCGCCGATGAGGAACATCAGGATGAATCCGACAGCGAAGAGCATGGCGGTGTCGTAGCGAATGCTGCCGCCCCACATGGTTGCCACCCAGCTGAAGATCTTGATGCCCGTGGGCACACCGATGATCATCGTCGTGAAGGCAAAGAACGTCTGCACCACGAGCGGCAGACCGGTGACGAACATGTGGTGCACGAACACAATGAAGCCAAGTACTGCGATGGCGGCGATCGAGGCGGCCATCGCCTTGTAGCCGAAGATGGGTTTTCGGCTGAACACCGGCACCACCTCGCTGATGATCCCGAACGCGGGCAGGACCATGATGTAGACCGCGGGGTGCGAGTAGAACCAGAACAGCAGCTGGTAGAGCAAAGCGTTGCCGCCAGTCGGTACAAGGAAGAAGCTGGTGCCGATCTGCCGGTCGAGGAGCACCATGGCGAGCGCGCCGGCGATGAACGGCGACGCGAGCACGACCAGTGCTTGCGTGATCTCCTGTGCCCAGACGAAGAGCGGAAGCCGTCCCCAGGTCATCCCCGGTGCGCGCATGTTGTGAATCGTGGCGAGGAAGTTGATGCCGCCGAGCATCGACGAGATGCCGAGCAG
>VBGJ01000093.1 GCA_005880445.1 Chloroflexota bacterium
CTGATTCGTGGAGGGTCGGGGAGAATCGTGAATGCCGGGCTGCCTCGTTGCCAAGGCGAAGGTCGCCGGTTCAAACCCGGTGTTCCGCTCCAACGACAAGGGCCCGGCTCTCCCTCAGGAATCTCCAGGGACCCGGGCCCTCTTTTTTCGGCCGTAGGCGCGCTGGACCCCAGTTGGACCGCGTATCCTCCAGCGGCGGAGCCGCAGTCGAGCTCCACTCGTTCCGGGATGTAGGAGATGATTCCGCAAGGCGACATCGGAACGGCGTCGCGATCCGGTGGGGCGATCTTCACGGCCGCTATGCTGGTTGCCTTCGTCGCGCCGCGCCTCGGCTTCGGTCTGAGATGCGGCGCCTGCATCAGAGGATCTCTTCGATCACGTGAACCGGCCCGTCGGCGCGGATCCCGGCCGTGCCGATGGCCAGAAGTCGGTTCAAGAAGGAGTACTTCGCCACGGCAGTCTCGAAACGCGGCGTGGTGCGAAAGCAGGGACCTCCTGGCGCTCCGTCGTCGCGTATGCCCTCGAAGGTCATGTGGATGAGTGCGCCGTCGTCGGTCTCGAGGGTGACGCGCAGGTCGAGGTCGATGATGCCGTCCGGGCGCTTGATCGTCCAGTCATCGCCGCCCGGCAGCACCGTGCCGCGAAGCCGGTCACCCTCGAACGAGCCTCCGACGATCGGAAAGGTGACCCGGGTGCCGTGGGGTCCGGCGCCGATGTCCTGCGTGGGGGCCGTGCTCAGACGGACCGACATCAGGGGACGGGTTCGCATGCCAGGCCTCGTGTCGGGGAGGGGTGGAACGGGAGCGGCGAGTTGAACGGGTGCGCAACCAACGAGCGTGGCGAGCGCTGCCAGCCTGAGAACTTCTCTTCGTCGAGCATCCATCGGTGCCTCATAGGACCTCGTAGATCGTGTAGATCGGGCCTTCGGCACGCCGATCGCCGCTCGAGACGGCCAGGAGGCGATTCAAGAACGCGTACTTTGGGTTCGCGGTCTCGAAACGGGGCGTGGTCCGGAAGTAGTAGGTGGACGGATCGACCCTCTCGCCGCGTGTGAGCGCGGCGAGCACTTCCGGTGGCCCGTGACGGACCCCGAACGAGGTCATATGGATCAGGGCCCCGTCGTCGGTCTCGAGCGTGAGGCGCAGATCGAGCTCGAGAACGCCGTCTCCTCGGAGGAGGGTCCAGTCGCCCCCGCCGGGAAGCACCTTTCCGCGAAGCCGGGGGCCCTCGAAGTGACCATCCGTAATGGGTGCCGTGAGACGGGTCCCGTGAGGCACGGGGCCAATCTTCTGTGCACCGGCCACCTTGACCTGCAACATCATCAACAGACGTGAATCCATCCGGCACCTCCGCGTTCAGGACGATCCTGACGGTCGTGCGACATGTCCCCACTCAGATGTCGAGCACCACGTCTCCTCGTGGCCGGGAGCAGCAGATCAGGACGTTTCCCTCTGCCGGCAAATCGAGTGGGTCGGGCTGGTAGGTGACGCTCCCGGAGATCAATCCGCTCTCGCAGTTGTGACAGACGCCGGTGCGGCACGACCATCGAACGGGCACCTCACACGCTTCCGCCAGCTCGAGCAGGCTCTGGTCCTCCGACGAGCGCCAGCGAACGGCGATACCACTGCGGGCGAAGGACACCAGCGGTCCTGTTTCAGGAGTCCCCGCTGGGTGATGCGGCGGGCGCACCGGCGCGGCGACCACCCCCGGCATCAGTGAAGGACCACCGGAGAAGATCTCGGAGTGGATCCGACTCGAGGCCACCCCCCAGGCAGTCAGCCCGGTCCTCAAGTCATTCAGGAAGGTCGTTGGCCCGCAGAGATAGAAGTCGCCCTCTCGCGGCACTCGCAGCTCGTCGAGCACCTTCATCGTCAGATAACCGGCCGCGTCGTAATCGTGGCCCTGCCGATCCTCTACATCTGGTCGACTGTACCGGATGTGACTTCGCCCGCGAGCCAGCGTTCCGAGCAGCTGTCGCGACTCCGCGGCGAAGGAATGAGACTTGCGATTGCGTGCGCCGTGCAACCACCAGACCTCTTGAGGCGAAGCGGTCGCGGCCAGCGCATGCAGCATGGCCAGCACGGGTGTCGCGCCGATTCCTGCACTCAGGAGCACCACCGGACCCTCGCCCGGCTGCAGGACGAAGCTGCCCCTCGGCTCGCTGACGTCAAGGACGTCGCCCGGTCGTACGTTGCTGTTCAAGTAGGTTCCCCCGGCTCCGTTGGGCTCGACCTTGACGCTCACCCGGTACTGCTCGTCGGAGAGGGGGCCGGAGAGTGAGTAGCTCCGGAAGAGCGGAGGACCATCGAACGCAGGCCGCAGCCGGAGCACGACGAATTGCCCCGGTAGTGGGCTCGTGAGGCGCCTTCCATCCGTCGGCTGCAGCGACAACGAGATCACGTCGATGCATTCGCGATCGATCCCCGAGATCCTCAGCGGCCGGAATCCGGGCGCCGCGGTCTGCCCGGCCGCCGCGGGCATGAGACCCGCGTTGCCCGTGGCCCCCGGATGGGCCTTCTGGCTTTGAAGCAACTCCTCGAACGACCACCGCCAGCCAGGGGAGAGCGCAGGAATTCGAAGCACCCGCTCGAGCTGCTCGCGAGGATGGTGAGAGAGATAGAGCAGCGCACTGACCTCGGCGACGGTCATGCGCTCGGGTCCTCGAGCAATGGGGAGGATCAGATCACCCGCGCCGACCTCGCCTTCCTCGAGGACGCGCAGATAGAAGCCCGGCCGCCCGCTGGAGGTCAGGAGCGCTGCCATTAGCGGCTCGTCCAGTCGAATCCCGACGCGGTAGCACGTCGTTCGCGGCTGGGTCACCTCGAAGAGGGCACTCCCGATGCGATAGCGGTCGCCAATGCAGACCTCGTCATCCGGCAATCCTTCGATGGTGAAGTTCTCGCCGAATTGCCCGTGGCTGAAGTCACGGCGGCCCAGCCGCTCCTCCCAGTATCGATACGATTCAATTTGATAGACGAAGCCCGCTCGCTGCTCGCCACCGTGGCCGCCGAGATCGCCCTGCCCGTCACCTTCGACATTGAGCCGCCTGACGCGCCGCCGCCCCTGCACCGGCTGCTTCCAGATGCCCGTGTGCACGGTCTTTCCACGCCACTCGATGTCGCGCGGCAGCCCGACGTTGACCGAGAGCAATCGGGCCATCCCCAAGGCTCCTCGCTCCGCGCGTATAGCGCCCGAGCACTGCTGGCGCCAGCCGGAGTCTCCGCACGCGGAGGATGGCCCGCGGGCAGTCGGGCCAGATGAGCAGGCACATCTCCAAGCTCGACACATGCCGGTGGCTCGCGAAATCGCGATTGCGCCCGTTCAGGGTCTCGATCACGG
>VBGJ01000158.1 GCA_005880445.1 Chloroflexota bacterium
CCACGCCATGGAGATCGGTTTCAACTACGAGAGCAAGAGTCAATTCGTCGACTTCCAGAACTTCTACGACTCGATCACCTTCCCGTTCCCGCAGTGCGAGGCGCCTGCGGCGGCGCCATCGCCATAGGAGCCGCTGAGCCGTGCGCAGCGAGGACATGCAAGTCGACACCGGCTCAAGGCTGGTGACGGACGTCACCGATGCGGCGGAGCGCTTCGTACGCGATGCGGGTGACGGGCTTCTCAACGTGTTCGTGCCCCACGCGACGGCGGGTGCGGCCCTGATGGAGATGGGCAGTGGCAGCGAGAGTGACCTCGCGGATGCGCTGGGGACCCTTCTTCCGCGCGACGACCGCTACACGCATCGGCACGGCTCGCGCGGCCACGGCGCGGATCATCTGCTGCCGGTGTTCGTGTCGCCCTCGCTAACGATTCCTGTGCGCGAGGGACGTCTTCAACTCGGCACCTGGCAGCGCGTGGTGCTCGTCGACCCCAACCGAGACAATGCGCACCGGACTGTGCGGTTGAGCTTCGTCGAAGGCTAGCGTCCGCGCCCAGCGGATACCGGGCGGATGCGTTCCTATCAAACGACGCGATCGCACCTTCAGGTGGCTGGTCGGTTGATGGAGTCACCTCTGGCGCGGTAGATTGGGCCACCACTGCAGACGCGAGTAGGAGGGACCGGGCTATGGCGTGGCACCTGAAGGCCAAGTATTACGAGGCCTGTAATTGCGATTTCGGCTGTCCGTGCAATATGAATGGATTCCCGACGTATGGAAAATGCGAAGGCACCCTCGCTTTTGACATCCGCGAGGGTCAGCGTGAGGGCGTCGACCTCACCGGCGCGAAGGTCGTCGGCTCAGTCAAATGGCCCGGTGCGATTCACGAAGGCAACGGCAAGCTCGCCGTCTTCATAGACGGAAACCAGCAGCAGCAAGAGGCGCTTGTGGCAATCCTGACGGCCCAGGACCCAGGTCTTCCTTGGGAGATCCTGGCCGCGACCATCAGTGATATTTCCGGTCCGTTCTTCGAGAAGATCGACATCCAGGACAAGGGGACCGATTCGCAGCTACGCGTCGGCGACAAGTTCGAGCTCAAAATGCAAACTTTCACGAACCCGGTCACTGGCGCGCCGCACGAGGTCCATACAGTCCTGCCCGACGGCTTCATCTTCACAGACGCGCGCATCTGCACAACCTCAGTGCACAAGGTCAACGCTGACGGTGTGACGTTCGACCATCCTGGCAAGAATGCCTACTACTCCGAGGTTGAATGGTCGAGTGAGAATCGCATGGCGCCTGGAGAAGCGGCCG
The DNA here is from genome assembly GCA_005880445.1 of Chloroflexota bacterium. Lineage (GTDB taxonomy): Bacteria > Chloroflexota > Dormibacteria > Aeolococcales > Aeolococcaceae > CF-75. Next base: position 1,311 of record VBGJ01000158.1, read on the forward strand.
GCCGCTTCTGATCAGTCGATTCAGCCAGAAACGCTGAGTCTGATGGGACCTGCCGCTCGCAGCGGACGGCCAATTGTCGCCAGCGGAGTGCAGCCTCAATGGTCAACGTGGCGTGAGGCACTGGCCATCGTGTGCTTCCGGCCGCATCTGCGCAAGACGGTTCTCATCGCACTGATCGTGGGCAGCGTCATCTTCTCGATCAACCAGCTCGACGCGGTGTTGCAGCACACCGCGACGACGGTCACGTATCTCAAGGGCGCGTTGACCTACCTGGTGCCGTTCGGTGTGTCCAACTACGGGTTGCTGATGGCGACGCGGCGTGGCACGGCGGAGGGCTAGTGACCGAGATCGCGCTGGCCGCCCCACCGACCGACACACCCAGGATGGCGTACAGCACCCTCGAGAGGCGCGCTACCCTGACGATGCTGGCGCTGTTGCTCTCGCTCGCCGCCGCAGCGTGGTGGTCGACCGTCGGCAACGCGCGGGATATGGGTGCAATGGTGCAGGGCGTGGCCGGCGTCGGCATCGCAATGCCGTTCGACATGACCGCGTTGGTGTTCATGGGTATGTGGACCACCATGATGGTCGCAATGATGTTCCCGACCACGGCCCCGATCGTGCTGCTGCATCGGATGGTGGTGCGACGGCGCGGCGAGGGCGCGGCGCCGACCATAGCCTTCGGCCTCGGCTACCTTGTGATTTGGGCGTCGGTCGGTGTGATACCGCTCGCGGTGCTCCTTGGTTTCAGGCATTTCTCGGCTCAGTCGATTTGGATCGACCGCGTGGGAGGCTCAGTGCTTCTGGTAGCCGGCGTTTATCAGTTCAGCCACTGGAAGGAAACATGCCTACGCGCGTGCCGGACTCCGCTCACATTCCTTATGACACATGACTTTGGAAGGGGATCAATGGGTGCCTTTCGAGTGGGCTTGTCCCACGGCCTGTACTGCCTCGGATGCTGCTGGGCGCTGATGGCGGTGCTGTTCGTCGTCGGATTGATGAACCTCGTCTGGATGGCCGCCGTCGCCGGTGTTTTCCTGATCGAGAAGAACTGGCGCCACGGCGTTGGTCTCACGAGGGTCGTTGGCGGCGCGGTTATGGGATTGGGCATCGCTGTGCTCGTCGACCCCGCCCTGTTGAGCTGGCTTGCACCCGTCCAGCAGGCTGGTTCGATGGCGTTGAACGGCTAGAGGCTCGCCCCAGGCATCGGTTAGCGCTGCCTTGGCGCTAGCCAGCGATGCCGGCGGAAGCGAAGCGTGCTGGCTGCTACGAGCACGACGAAGCCGGTCAGCATCCCCGAGTCGATGCCGGCCCCGCCAAGCTTGCGCGCTACAACCGGCAGCGAGCTGCTAGTCATGCCGGCGGCGCCAGACATCCCGCAGCTGCCGAAGCAGACCACGTTGCTGAGCGCTGAGATATTGCCCGCTTTGTCGAACGTGCGCATCGCGATGTAGACGGTGGAGCCGGACACCCCGCGCAACGGCATTTGCTGTGTCGATCGCGCTACCAGCGGCACCGGCGCCCCGCTCAGCGAGGTGGCCGACCAGAAGCTCGACGACGTGATCGGGGTGTTCGACCAACGCACATCGTACTGAGCCGCGGTTCCGATCATGTAATCGTCTCCGGGCGCAGTCCACGTCACGAGGGGCGTTGCGCTGCCACCCGGCGCGCGCAGATCGAGCACTGACGCGGGCCGGCGCGTGTCGACCCCATAGGCGCCCGTGTTGTGCTCGTCATGACGGTAGTGCCACCAGCTGTTGTTCAGCGCTGCGTCACCGGCGACCGTCCAGTTGAAGACGAATCCCTCACGCGTAGGAGTCACGTAATGC
>VBGJ01000159.1 GCA_005880445.1 Chloroflexota bacterium
TGCAGACACGCGCCAGCGTTGTTGGGCCCGCTGGGATCCTGGATGAGAATCCCGATCCCGGCGTGGTTCGTGACCACCCGGTCCTTCGTCTCGCCGTGGCAGGAATCGCAGCTGCGCTGCGCGAAGTCGACGTGTGGATCCTTGAACCCCGTGTCGGTGGTCTGCGACAAGTGGCACACCTCGCAAGCAGCGAAGTGCGGGCCGCTCACGATGGCGAAAGTCGTCCCGGGGAAGTCGGACGGGTAGATCGGCGGCGAGCCGCTTCCGTGGACGTTTACGCGCTCGAGGAAGTCGTTTGCATGGCAGAGCAGGCATTGCGGCGTCGGACCGGGGGTGGCCTGCCACGTCGTTCCCGCGAGCCGACCGGAGTGGGCCGGTCCGAGATCGATCGGACCCGGACCGGCGGCGTTCGTCCCGTCCGAGGTGTGGCAGGTCGTGCAGACGACGTCTTGCCGCGTCGCCACGTCCGGATGGCAGGTGGCGCACGCCAGCGTCACCGGCGTCGCCGACACGTTGAAGGAGTGTCCGAGCGCGTGCGTATCGGTGCTGGCGATCGGGAACCACCGGTGATCGAGCGTGCCCGCGTTGCCGCTCGGGTGACAGTTCAGGCAGGTCTTGCTGTCGGCCGGCGCCAGCGGATTCGAGAGGTTCTGGTAGGTGTACCCGACGCCGCCCACCGTCACGGTGCCGAAGCCGGCGTGGATCAGGTCGACGTTCTGAACGAGCGCGCCGCCGGGCGCATGGCAGGCGGTACAGGTCTGTTGCGTGAAGTCCGTGGTGGTGACCAGCGCGCCGCCCGCCGTGTGCACGCCGGCGATTGGCCTGGTCACGGAGTGGCAGGTCGAGCATGTTTCGGTCGGGTTCGTATTCGTCGTGGCGTGCTTGCTGCCGGCGGAGATCAGGAATCCATACCTGCTGTCGTGCGTGGGAGCTTTCGCCAGGGAGTACGTCAAGGAGACTGGCACTTTCCCGTCAGCGTGGCATTGCAGGCAGAGGCCGACGGACGTGGCGGTGCCCGGCGCGAATGCCGCCGGAACGTCGGGCACGGACTCATGCGCGCTCCTCGCGCCCGACGTCATGCTGACCTGCGAATGGCAGGTCGTGCAGTCTACCTGGGCGGTGTCCGTCGGGACGACGTGGCAGCTCCAGCAAGAGAACGTGACCGCGTCGCCGCTCGGGCGCACCACCGTCGCGCCCATCGGGTGTTTCGCGGCCGAGTCTACCGGGAAGAACGGATGGGTGAACGGGACGCTGGCCGGAGCGCTCCCGCCGTTCGGGTGACACTGCAGGCAGGCGCTGGCGTTGTTTGGCCCCGACGGGTCCTGGATGAGGATTCCGATGCCGGCGTGGTTCGTGACTACGCGATCCGTCGCCTCGGCGTGGCAGGCGTCGCAGCTGCGCTGGGCGAAGTCGACGTGTGGATCCTTGAACCCCGTGTCGGTGGTCTGCGACAAGTGGCACACCTCGCAAGCAGCGAAGTGCGGGCCGCTCACGATGGCGAAAGTCGTCCCGGGGAAGTCGGACGGGTAGATCGGCGGCGAGCCGCTGCCGTGGACGTTCACGCGCTCGAGGAAATCGTTCGCGTGGCAGAGCAGGCACTGCGGCGTCGGACCGGGCGCGGCCTGCCACGTCGTTCCGGCGAGCCGCGCGGCGTGGGCGGGCGTGAGATCGATCGCACCCGGACCGGCGGCATTGCCGCCATCGGGAGTGTGACAGGTGGTGCAGGTGACGTCCGCCCGGATTGCGGCGTTCTGATGACAGGTGTTGCAAACGAGCGTGACGTTGGAGCTCGATATAGCGAACGAGTTCCCGAGCGCGTGCGTATCGGCGCCGGCGAGCGGGAACCAGACGTGGTTCTGTGCCGCGATCGTCAGATCGACCCGGCCATCGGCGTGACACGGCAGACAGGTCCTGTTGTAGGCGGCGGTCGCCACGCTCGGCAGCAGCTGATATCCCGGCGCCGGCGTCGTCACGCCCGTATGGATGGCATCGAGATCCTGCGCGAGCGTCCCCGAGGGGGAGTGGCACGTCGTGCACCACTGTTGCGTGAAGTCCGCCACCGCCATCGCCGGTACGGCTGCGAACGGCGCGATCATGCTCGAATGGCATGTGAGACATCGCATCGAGCTGTGAGGAGACCCGTTCGTGACGTCGAAGAGGATGGCGGCGTTCGTCGGGTCGTGCCTCCCCTTGTTCGAGCTCGTCGAGTACGAGATCGACGCCGGCACGTTCGAGTCAGCATGGCACCTGAGGCAGAGGAGCGAAGTCTCCTGCGGCGTCGCTGGAGCGGGCCAGGTCAGATCCGGTACGGCCACGTGGAATGCGACGCCCGTGCTGCTCTTCATCTGCGATTGCGTGTGGCAGCCCGTGCAATCGATCTTTGCCGGGTCGCTGTTCAACGCGGTGTGGCAGCTCGCGCATTGGAACTGACCTGGAGCATGCACCGCGGGCACCCCCAGCGCGTGCACGCTGGTTGGCCCGACCGGGAAATACGGGTGGCTGTAGGCCACGGTGGCCGCAGCGCTCCCGCCGTCCGGGTGGCACTGCAGGCACGCGCCAGCGTTGTTGGGTCCCGAGGGGTCCTGGATGAGAATGCCGATGCCCGCGTGGTTCGTGACGATGCGGTCCTTCGCTTCGCCATGGCAGAAGTCGCAGCTGCGCTCGACGAAGTCGATGTGCGGGTCCTTGGACCCCGCATCAGTCGTCTTCGACGCGTGGCACGTGTCGCACGCCGCGAAGTGTGGGCCGCTGGCGATGGCAAACGTCGTTCCGGGGAAGTCAGACGGATAGAGTGGTGGCGAGCCGCTGCCGTGCACGTTGACGCGCTCGAGGAAGTCGTTCGCATGGCAGAGCAGGCATTGCGGCGTCGGACCCGGCGTGGCCTGCCACGTCGTGCCCGCGAGCCGGCTGGAGTGGGCCGGCCCCAAATCGATCGGAGCCGGGCCGGCGGAGTTCGTCCCATCCGAGGTATGGCAGGTCGTGCACACGACGTCCTGCCGGTTCGAGACGTCCGGATGGCAGGTGGCGCATGCCAGCGTGA
>VBGJ01000160.1 GCA_005880445.1 Chloroflexota bacterium
GACCTCTTCGCCCTCGCGGAACACCTGACGGCGGCCGAGGTCGATGGTCAGACCGGGGAACTCGAAACGGTCGCGGGGCTGGTCCTGGGCAGAGATCTCGCTGCGTCGCAGATGCGCTCCTACGCGCGCCATCAGCTCGCGCACTTCGAATGGCTTGGTGACGTAATCGTCGGCTCCCAGCTCCAGCCCCACCACGACGTCGATGGTGTCCGACTTCGCCGTGAGCATGATGATGGGAACGCGCGATCCCTCCGCACGCAGACGGCGGCACACGTCGAGACCGCTCATGCCGGGCAGGTTGATGTCGAGGATGATCAGGTCCGGGTTTTGCTCTCGCGCCAGGGTGAGTCCATCGACGCCGGTCGCGGCCTCGACCAGCGTGTGATTCTGCGCGCTGGTCGCCAGGCGCACGATCTCGCGGCTGGGCTGGTCATCCTCGACGATGAGGATGGTCTTGCCGGCGCCGCTCACACCGCCGCCTCCAGGTAGTTGGAGATCCGCTCGACGAAGTTGGCCACCTCGATCGGCTTGCTGATGTAGCCGGAGCACCCCGCCGCCAGCGCTTCCTGCTCGCTCCCCTTCATCGCGTTGGCGGTCAGGGCGACGATGGGCATGGACGACGTCTTGGGATCCGACCGGAGCATCCGGGTGACGGTGAGCCCGTCCATCCCGGGAAGCTCGATGTCCATGAGCACGAGATCGTAGGGCTTCGCTCTCGCCTTGTGGAGCCCCTCGTCGCCGTCCAGCGCGATGTCGACCTCGAACCCGTTGCCGGTGAGCACCATCTTGGCGAGCTCGCGATTGCTCGCGTTGTCCTCGATGAGCAGGACGCGGTTGTGTCGATGCCCGTTCACCGCTTCGAGGCCCGCGATGGGCAACTGGAACGTGAAGATCGATCCCTTGCCCGGCTCGCTCTCCAGCCGGATGCGCCCTCCATGCAGCTCGACCAGCCGGCGGGTCAGCGAAAGTCCGAGACCCGTGCCCTCCACCTGGCGGGTGGTCGCGTTGTCGAGCTGATAGAACTCGTCAAAGATCCGCGTGTGGTGCTCCTTGGGGATACCGACTCCGGTGTCTCCCACCTCGACGATCAGCTCGTCCCCGTCATGGCGGGCCGACACCCAGACACGCCCCCCTTGCGCGGTGAACTTGATGGCGTTGCTGAGCAGGTTGTACAGCACCTGCTTGAACTTGCTCTTGTCGGCGCGCACCTCGAGGTCCTCAGGGGTGACGTCGATGCTCAGGTCGATGTCTCGCCGCTCGCTCAACGAGCGGATGACGTTGTGCACCTCTTTGACCCCGGACAGCACTCCGAAGCTGTCGTATGACAGCTCCATGCGTCCGGCTTCGATCTTGCTCAGATCGAGAACGTCGTTGACCAGCTCGAGGAGGTGCTTCCCAGACGTGTGAATGTTCTCGAGACATTCTTGTCGCTGTTCCGGCGTCAGCTCGACCAGATTGTCCTTGAGGATCTCACTGAATCCGAGGATCGCGTTGAGTGGCGTGCGCAGCTCATGGCTCATGTTGGCCAGGAACTCGCTCTTCAGGCGCGAGATCTCCGCAATCTGCGCGTTTGCCACCTCGACCTCGCGCTTCTGCGACGCGATCTCCGCCAGCTGGCGCTGTTGCGCAGCGTGCAGCCGTGCGTTGTCGATGCTGATTGCAGCCTGGCTGGCGATGATCTGCATCAACGCTTGCTCGATGCTCGTGAAGGGCTGCACCTCGCGGCGTGCCAGCGTCAGCGCGCCGACCAAGCGCTGCGGCGACTCGAGCGGCATGACCAGACACGAACGCGGCGCGTATGCCATGTCAAGCGTCTTGAAACGGCGATCGCGAGTGGCGTCCGCCACCGACACGATCTTGCGCCGCTGCGCCGCCCAGCCGACGATGCCCTCGCCAAGTGTGAAATGCGCCACCTGTCCGAGACTGTCGCTGAAGGGGAACGTGGCGATGGCCGACAGCCCGCCGCCGTCGTCGTCGAGCAGGAACACCGTGGCGGCGTCGCACTCCACGAGGTCTGCCGCGGCCTTGAGCATGAAGTCGATGGTCTCCTTCAGCTCGAGGCTGGACGTGAAGAGATTGCCGACCTGCCCGAGCAGATCGACGATGACCTTGTCGTCCATTGTTTGGCGAGTATAGGGCCGAATTTGGCCGAAAACGCCCAATACACGACTACAGCCGGGCCCGGGCTCCGATCAGCTTTTGCGGGCCTTAACCTCTTCAATCAGCTGGGGAAGGACCTTGAGCGCGTCGGCCACCACGCCCAGGTCCGCCAGCTTGAAGATGGGCGCGTTCTCGTCCTTGTTGACGGCAACAATTGCCTTGGCGCCCTTCATTCCCACCGTGTGCTGCATCGCGCCACTGATCCCGAACGCCAGGTACACGCCGGGCTTGACCGTCTTGCCCGTCTGGCCCACCTGCATGGCGTACGGAACCCAGCCGGCATCGACCACCGCCCGGCTGGCCCCGACCGCGGCACCACCTATTGCGCTCGCAAGCTGGTCGAGGAGCTCGAAGTTCTTGGGATCGCCCAGACCTCGCCCGCCGCTGATGACGACCGGCGCCTCCTCGAGCTTGGGTCCGGCGGCCACGTCGGCGACCCGGTCGGTGACCCGCGCGCGCCGATGCTTCTCGTCGACAGGTGTCGTGATCGGCACCACCTTGGCGGCACCGCCGCCCGACGGCTCCGCTGCGAAGGACTTCGGCCGCATGATCGCGATCGCCGGCGGCGTGGCGTCGAACTTGGTGGTGACGTTGAGCGTCGCGCCGAAGATCGACGTCTGCACGGTGATGCCGCCATCGGCCGACAGGTCGACCCCGTTGGCGAGCACCGGCACGCCGAGCTTCGCCGCCAGCCGGCCGGCGACGTCGCGGCCGTCGTACGTCATTCCGAAGAGGATCAGGTCGGGATGGTGCTCGCCCACCAGGGCGGCCAGCGCGTCGGCAGCAGGCCCGCCGAGGAGCACCTCGCCGTATGCGGGATCGGTGGCCGCGAACAGGGTCGTCGCGCCGTGCGCGCCCAGCTCGCCGGCGGCGGCCTCGGCGTCCTTGAAGAAGGCGACCGCCTCGGTCGTCCCGCCGAGCGATCGGGCCTTCGCGAGGAGCTCCAGCGCCACCGGCGCCGGCTTGCCCTCCGTGATGTCGGCGAAGACCCACACCTTCCCCACCGCCACGGTCAGATCACCTTCTTCTCGACGAGGAACTCGGCGATTCGCTTGGCGGCCTCGCCCTCGTCTTTCACGATCTCACCTGCCGCGCGCTCCGGAGCCGGCTCGACCGCGGTGATAGTTTGTCCGGCGGTGGC
>VBGJ01000161.1 GCA_005880445.1 Chloroflexota bacterium
GACTTCGCATTCCAGCAGGGATTGTGGATCGACTACAAGATCGGTCCGCCGAAGGGCAAGCGCGTGGCTGTGGTGGGGGCGGGCCCCGCTGGGCTCACCGCCGCCCTCGACCTACGCGTGCAGGGGTACGACGTCTCACTGTTCGAGCGCGAGACGAAGGTCGGCGGGCTGTTGAGCACGTCGATCCCGCCGTTCCGCTTCGACCATCGCCAGCTGCAATGGGAGCTGCAGATGATCCTGGCCACCGGCATCGATGTGCGCACGAGCGCAAACGTCGGTACCGACCCCGGCGACATGCAGGTCCAGGATCTTCTTGCGGAGTACGACGCCGTCTTCGTGACCGTCGGCATGATGAAAGGACGCATCCTGCCCATTCCCGGCAGCGACCTTCCCGAGGTCACGGATGCGATGACGTTCCTGCGCGAAGTGTCGTATGACAAGATCCCCGATCACTTCCCGGTCGGCGGACGCGTCGTCGTCGTCGGCGGAGGAGCGGTTGCAACCGACGCATGCCAGACGTCGATCAAGCTCGGCGCCCGCGAGGTCTGGATGGTCGCGATCGAACCGGAGGACCGGCTCCCCGCGTTCGGCAACGAGCTGCACGAGGCGAAGGAGATCGGGCTCAAGATCCAGTGTGGCGTGATCGTCAAGGAGATTCACGGAGACAACAAGGGCAGCGTCAGCGCGGTGTCGTTCGCGCCTCTTCACGAGCTGGATTTCGACGAGCTGTCGGGCAAGCTCGTCTTCTCGTCGGTGAAGGAGGTCGAGGGCGCCGAGCGATGGACCGCCGGCGCCGACTACGTGATCTTCGCGTCGGGACAGATCATGGAGCGTCCCGACGAGGTCGTGCCGGTGACGCCACGTGGGCTCGTCGCGGCCGACCGCGGCGGTCACACATCGGTCCCGAAGCTTTTTGCCGGTGGCGACTGCGTGCAGGGGCCATCGTTCATCGTGGATGCGTGCGGTTGGGGCCATCGAGTGGCGCGTTCCATCCGTGAGTTTCTCGGTGAGGACATGGAAGCGACCGGTGGGCGCATCTATCAGACGGTGATCGAGCGCACCGACGACCACCGCCAGTCCGAATACTTCGCGCGCACCGAACCCGGCATCCTCGAAGCCTCGAAGCGATACGACATGACCGAGGTGGAGCAGCCGTGGAGCGATCGCGAGGCGATCGTGCAGTCGATCCGCTGCTTCCAGTGTGATTCCGTTCACCACTACGACCAGTCGGTGTGCGTGCTCTGTGGTGCGTGCGACGACGTCTGTCCCGAGAAGGCGATCGACGTAGTCGTCTTCGGCGAGGACCGCGAGCGCTCCTCCGGTGGCGACACGCTCGTCTGCCAGACGTCAGGCGGCAACCCCGATGCGGGCGGCTACGAAGGCGAGATCTTCATCAACTACGACCGCTGCACCAATTGCCGCATCTGCGAAGACCACTGCCCGGTCAACTGCATCACCTTCGAGCGCGTGCGCTTCATCGACGACACCATGCGCGTGGTGGAGCGACCAGAGCTCAAGGTCGAGCTGCCGCTCGTCGCCACCGGCTAGTCAGCTGCGTGTGCTTCGGCGGGCGGGGGACATGTGTCGTCGGCGAGTTCCCGAAGCGGTGAGGTCGAGCGCGAAAATGCGTTTGCGCGAGACCGAACCGCGAAGGGCTGTCTGAGCAAGACGATACATGTCCCCGCCCGCCTCAGCCACGAAGTGAGCCAGCATGACGACGAGCAGCTGATACGGCGTGCGCTGAACCTCGCGCGGAGCGCGGGGCGGCGTGGCGAGGTGCCCGTCGGTGCCGTCGCCGTACGAGACGGCGCTGTGATCGCTGCCGCCGGCAATGCCATGGAGCGACGTGGCGATGCGACGGCGCACGCGGAGATGCTCGTCCTGCGGTCCGCGGCGCGTCGTGTTGGCGGGTGGCGGCTGGACGGCGTGGCGGTCTACGCGACGCTCGAACCGTGTCCGATGTGTGCGGGCGCCATGGTGCAGGCACGCATCGCCCGGTGCGTCTACGGTGCTCGCGACCCGAAGAAGGGCGCGGACGGGAGCGTCTACGACGTGCTGCGCCATCCGCGCAACAACCACCGGATCGACGTCACCGCGGACGTCCTGGCTACCGCGTGCGGCGCGCTGCTGACGGAGTTCTTCGCCGCGCGTCGCTAGCTCGTCGGCGGACCTGGCGCGAGATTCCCGTACGCGACCGCAAACCCATCGGCATCGGAGTCCTCCGAGGAAGGCGTCGAGACCTGCTTGCGGTGCTGCACCATGACCCCGCGATTGGCGGCCGTGAGCCCCGGCGCGCCGCCGTTCACCGTACCCGGGTCGAACACAGTGCTGCCGTAGTGAGCCAGTGTGGCGGTGCGCCCGCCGACACTGGGAGCCTCTTCGATCCACTCCGCCGACGTCAGCGGGCCGCTGTACGCCTCCTGGATGCTGAAGTGCTGCGAGCCGTCATTGATCGCGATCGTCCAGACGCCGGTCGACACCCGGGTCACGGACGCGGTCATGGTGTCGCCGGGATGGACGGTCATGCCGCTGATGACGGTCTCCTGTTGTTGAACCCGTCGATGCCAACCCAGCTGGATGAGTACGTGGCGCCCGCGGTCGCGCTCACCGTAGGAACTCTCCATTGCCCGGTGGCAGCGGTGAAGGGACCGCCGGTCACCGCGTAGCCGGACCAGTTGCTCGACGCCCAGCCCGGGCCCTTCGAGTGCGAGGCGGTCGGAACTCGAGTGTGGTGCCCCACCGACGTTGCGATCGCGCTGTGTTGCCCCGAGAAGGAAAATACGATGGCGGCGAGCGCGCACGCAGCGCCCGCCGCGGGTATCCGGCTACGCATGATCACGAACCGTCCTGGCATGGCTCAGGCTCCTATCCCCGCCGGGTGTGGTGCATTTGACGCGAGGGACCACGGTACCAGAGCCAGAGCGAATATTGGCGATTCCGCGATGGAGTCAGCCGGCGTGCACCACCTCACCGCTGGCGAGCACGACGCCGTCTTCGCACAACGCCTCGACGCGGCCGCTCTGGAACTGCTGCTCGTAGAGCTGCGCGTACAGGCCGCCGCGCTCGAGCAGCTGCGTATGCGTGCCTTGCTCGATCAGGCGGCCGCGGTCGATGACGAAGATGACATCGGCGGCGAGGATGGTGGACAGCCGGTGCGCGATGGCGATCGTCGTGCGTCCCGCCATGAGCGGCTGCAGCGCTGCCTGCACGAGACGCTCGCTGGTCGTGTCGAGCGCGGAGGTTGCCTCGTCGAGGATGAGCACGCGCGGAGACTTGAGCACCACTCGTGCTATGGCGAGCCGCTGCTTCTCGCCGCCCGACATGCGGTAACCGCGCTCGCCCACGACAGTGTCGTAGCCCTGATCGAGATCGACGATGCGGTCGTGGATGAACGCCGCGCGCGCCGCGGCCTCCAGCTCCTCCTGCGTAGCGTCCGGCTTCGCATAGAGCAGGTTGCGCCGCACGGACGCGTGGAACAGGTACGTCTCCTGCGTCACCATGCTGATGACGTCGGCGAGCGAGTCGAGCTTCACCTCGCGGATGTCGATGCCGTCGAGACGCACCGCTCCGCGCGTGACGTCATACAGCCGGGGGATCAGATACGAGATCGTCGTCTTGCCGGCTCCGCTCGGCCCCACGATGGCACCCAGCTGTCCTGGGCGGACCTCGAGATCGACGTCCTCGAGCGCCCACGGGCGCGGCGTTTCGTTGGGCACGAGCTCAGCAGGCGATGCGCCGTCGCCGTCGAGCGCCGATTCCGTCGCCCGGTCTTCTGTGTCGATGGGGCCGAACGCGGCCCGGTCGTACCGGAAGTACACGTGATCCAGGTGCACGTCGCCGCGTACCGAGCCGGGCACCAAGCCACGCGCATGCGGCACATCGACGATGTCATGCGGCATGCCGAGGTAGTCGAAGATGCGCTCGAACAGTGCCAGGGATGCCTGGATCTCCACGCTGACCTGCAGCAAGCTGCCGATGGGGAAGAACAAGCGGCTCTGCAGCGTGGTGAACGCGACGATCGTCCCTGCCGTGATCCCCGCCGTGGGATTGTTGAAGAGCACCAGTCCAGCGATGAGATAGACCAGCGCCGGCGCGCTGCTGAAGAAGGCGCCGATGACGGCGAACAGCGTCCGGCCCACCATCTCCTGCCGGATCGCCAGGTTGGCCAGGCGCCGGTTCTCGTGACGAAACCGCGCCGTCTCCTCGGCGCGCCTGCCGAAGACCTTGCTGAGCAGAATGCCCGACACCGAGAGCGTCTCCTCGGTGATGGCGGTCATCTCTGCCTTGGACTCCTGCGCCTGGGTTGTGATGCGGCGCCGGATCCGTCCCGCCCGATACGTGTACCAGACGAAGAGCGGTGTGATGAACAGCGACAACGCCGTGAGCTGCCACGAGAGGATGAGCATCGCGATCAGGGTGCTGATGAGAATCACGACGTTGCTCAGCAGCGACGATGCGGTGTCGGTGACGACGGACTGAATGCTGCCGACGTCATTGGTGAGACGCGACTGGATCTCGCCGGTGCGCGTGCCCGTGAAGAAGCGCAGCGACATGCCCTGTAGATGCGCGTACAGCCGGTTGCGCAGGTCCTCCATCACGCGCTGGCCGACGCGGTTGGTGAGGTACGTCTGCAGGATGCCCACAGCGCCCGTGAGGATCGGGATGGCCACCATGATCGCCACCAGCACGTAGAGCCGTGAGAGGTTCGGATGACCGGTGGGCGGGAACAGCGCTGTGTCGAAGACGACCTTGATCAGGAGGGGATTCACCACTCCGACGCCGGCCGTGAAGAACACCACCAGGCCGATGAGCGCGACCGCCCAGCGGTATGGCCTGAACAGCCTGCCGGTGTCCCGCACGAGGCGGCGGCGTGGGACGCGCCCCGACGGCTTGTCGCCCGTGCCCAAACCGGTCCTGGTCCACCCGCGATGACCCCCGCTCACAGGTTCGGGCAGCCCTCCAAACGTCGCATCTCTTCTCGACTGTATCAGGGGCTCGCCGCTCGATCGTCCCGATCGGCGCCCAGCCTGCGAGGTGATATCTCGCCTATCACCTATCCACACTATCCGCAGGCAGCTGTGGAAAACCGGCCGCGGACGGCTGGGGGGCGCGGCGGCGGTCTCGGCCGAGCTCGTCGGCCGCGCGCGTCGCATCGGTCACCAGAGGCTGTGGGTCGTGCTCGCCGATCAGGCCCGGAACCTCGGGGGCGCCTGTGTGCATCCGGTTGACCACGGCGCCGAGAAGGATGAACTGCGCCAGGAAGTACAGCCAGGCCGCCAGCAAGAAAAACAGTGCAAACGTCAAACCGTACGTGTTGAAACCGTGGCTCAGCCTGCCGTAAAGGGGCCAGAGCAGCGAAAGTCCCTCCGTCAACAGCGCGGCGAGCACCACGCCCGGCCACAGCTGGCGCAGCCGGTAGGTGCGGTTGGGCACGAACCTGTACACCGCGGCCATGAAAGCGAGCCAGATGCCAAGACCCACGACGGGCTCGAGGGCAGGCAGCGACCCCAACACCGCCAGCGCGCCGTTGACAAAGATCGTCGCCACCACGGACACGGCGAAGATCAGCGTCATCACCAGGGTCATCGCGCGCTGGCGCAGAAACTCGCGCTGGCGCGCCCCGACCATCTGCCCGAGCGCGTACTCCATGCCTGTGAACAGGCTGCTGCCACTCCAGAGCAGGCCGAGGATGCTGACGACCGCCAACACTCCTGAGTTGTGGCGCACACCGTCGAGCGCGCTCGTGATCGCGGCGTGGGCGTCGGGGGGGAAGAAGACGAGCGTGGCGTTGAGGAACTGCGTCCGCACCGAGGGGTCGCTGGTGGCCAGACCAAGGATCGCCAGCAACCCGAGGATCAACGGAAACATGCTCACGAACGAGGTGAAGGCGGAGCGCATCAGCGAGCCTGGACGCGGGCCGGCTGAGCCGACCATCGACTATGTCGATTATATGATAGCCTAGCTATCACATTTGCCACACGGCAATGATGAGCGATAGGAGGGCGCGCGTGCTCCTGGAAGCTGTTGTGTTCTTCAGCCTCTGCCTGGGGACGACAAGTCTCGCGGCGCTGGTGCCGCGCGTAATTCGCGCGCCGTTCTGGCTCTCCCTCTTCATCGTCTGGGGCGCTCTCGCACTGGCCGCGCTGATAGCGTCGTACGTGCTCGGCGATCCGACCGCCGCGCTGTACCTGAGTTTCGTTGTGGTGGTTGTGACGCTGCTCTTCCGTGCGGCACAGCGCAGATGGAGCTGGGTGGGAACGCAACTGTTCAGCAATGTCGTGCTGGCATCGCTGGCATATCTCGTGTATGCGGCGTGGCAGACATATGCGCGCGGCCTGAGCGCCGGCGTGATGGCGGCGTCCACCCTTCTGCTGCTGTTCGAGATCGCGGCACTGGCTCTCTCAGTCTCGTACGCATTCGAGATCGTCGACGTTCTCAGCCGGCGCGAGCGACCCCTCACGCGTCCGAGGTCGCAGTCCCAACCGTGGGTCGCGCTGCAGGTGGCGAGCTACAACGAGCCCGTGGACATCCTCCGTCCGACGCTCGAGTCGCTCGCGCGCCTCGACTATCCGCACCTCATCGTGCAGGTGGTCGACAACAACACGAGCGATCCCGCTGTCTGGCAGCCACTGCAGCAGCTGTGTGAGCAGCTGGGACCGCGGTTCCAGTTTCTCCACCTGGAACCGTGGCCAGGCTTCAAGGCGGGGGCGCTCAACGAGGCGACGCGGCGCCTGGCCCCGCAGGTGGAGATCATCGGGATCATCGATGCCGACTACATCGTCGAGCCGCACTTTCTGCAGGCGATGGTCGGCCACTTCGACGATCCGACCGTCGCCTTTGCCCAGAGCTCGCAGAACTACCGCGACTGGCAGGACAGCAGCTATTTGCGCGGGCTCTTCTACAGCTTTCGCTACTTCTTCGACGTCACCATGCCGGCGCGTGCGCACCGCAACGCGATCATCTTCTGCGGCACGATGGGGCTCATCAGGCGCTCGGCGCTCACCGAGATCGGGGGCCTACGGGGCCGGGATGATGCCGCTCGACTTTGACGGGCTGAAGAAGCAACGGTTCCGCTGGGCTCTGGGCGGCGTGCAGATCCTCCGGCAGTGGTGGACCGAGCTGCTGCCGTTCACCCGGCACGAGCTTCGCCTCACGCGCGCGCAGCGGAATCACTACCTCCTTGGTGTCCTGCAGTGGTTTGGTGACCCGCTCACCGCGGCCTTCACATTCCTGCTCCTCCTGACGGCGCTCGTGACCTCGTTGCATCACCAGCTGCCAGTGCGGCAGCTCACCGGAGCGGTGCTCGTCGTGCCGCTCGCCTTCGCGACCACGGGGCTCTCTCGCGCCCTGTGGGCGATGCGCAGGACCACCGGCTGCTCGTTGCGCGACGCCGTTCACGCGCTGCGCGTGTGGTTTGCCTTGAGCTGGGTGGTCACGCTCGCCTGTCTTCGCGGACTGGTGCGCTCTCAGGCGGACTTTCTGCGCACCCCGAAGCACAAGGAGGGCGCCGCGCTGTTCCATGCGCTGCGCTCGTCGAGTGCCGAGACGCTCATCGCTGTGGCGGCCGCGGTGGCGGCCATCGCCATGATGGTGCGCTCGCTCAGCCTGGCGACTGGGTTGCTGGGAGGGCTGCTCCTTTTCGAGTCCGGGGTCTACGCCTCGGCGCCGCTGGCGAGCCTGGCTGCCGAGCGGGTAAGCCTGACCCCGGCGCGGCGGGCCTGGATGGCGTCGCCGCAGAACACGGGCGACCGGCCGCCGATTCGTCGCGGCGCCATCGTCGGCGCCAGCCTCGGGCTCGCCGGTGCCGCGGCGGCGGTCGCTGCCGTGCTGGTCGTCACCTCGCCGCCGGACACCGCGCCGTTCGGGAGCGGCGGCGGAAACCTCCCGTCGATCGGCAATGTCGCCCCGGGACCGGGGTCGCGGTCGTCGCCGGCGCCGAGCGCCGCCGCCACCCCGACCGCGCAGCCGTCGAGCAGCCCGTCGGCCTCGCCAGCACCGGTGAGCCCGAGCGCCACTCCGCAACCGAGCCCTAGCGCGACGCCCGCAGGAGCGGCTCCGTGATCACACGGCGGGGCGGCGCCGCATGAGCAGACGCCACTCGATCGACGTCTTGCCCTCGAGCCGCTCGGTCCCCGCTGAGCACGCCGGACAGCGTTCGGGCCGTTCCGGCGACTGCCGCTGATAACCACAGTCGGCGCAACGCCACACGAGATCGGCTCGTAGGTCCTGGCGGCGGGGCAGGGGAATGGGTTCGGCGAGCGAGGAATCCGGGTGGCTGGCCATTTGACGCTCCTCCTGATCGGGTCGCAACGGTTGAGAACAACCCCTCGCTACCTGCAGCAGACCATATCATGCAAGGTGATAGGTCCGCTGTAAGGGTAAGGCCGGGTTTGACATCGCCTTGGGCGAGCGCTAACGTGAGTCGGGCATTCGTCAGGTTGACGCTGACGAGGCGTGCCTCGGCAGCTATGGATGGTGGTGAAAAGACGGTGACGTATCGCGTTCGCTGTCGTCTGCGTCGGTGTTCTCGTGGAGGAACGTCCCGTGGATGACGAGATCAAGGTGCTCCTGATCGAGGACGATGAGGCGGCGGCGGAGATGTATCGCCTTCGCATGACAGCGGACGGCTACACGGTGATCATCGCCCGCGACGGCCAGGAGGGACTGGCGCTCGCTGAGAGCGAGCAGCCGGATCTCGTGTACCTCGACCTCCGGCTTCCGAAGATGGACGGCCTGGAGGTGCTCAAGCGCCTGCGCGAAACGGCGGCTACCGCCGCCGTGCCGGTGGTGATCCTGACCAACCACGGAGAGCCCGAGCTCCGCGAGCGCGGCTTGGAGCTCGGGGCGCTCGAGTTCCTCATCAAGGCCGACACCACGCCGGCCTACCTATCACAAGGTGTCGAGCGGTGGACCGAGGTGCCGCTGTCGTCGCTGGAGGCCTGAGCGAGAGCGGCATCACAGTGGCGGAGAGGGTGGGATTCGAACCCACGGTGGCTCATCACCACACCGCTTTTCGAGAGCGGCACCTTCAACCACTCGGACACCTCTCCGCACCGAGTTGTAACTCATCGGCTGCGCGGATGCGGCCGCTCTACAATCCGGCCGGAGCGATCGCCTAGTTGGTCGAGGGCGCCGCACTGGAAATGCGGTAGACGGGGTCAACTCGTCTCGAGGGTTCGAATCCCTCTCGCTCCGGGTCGTCTAAACGGTGCTCGGCGCCCAACATGTGGTGGCCCGCTGGACTACTGACCCTAGATGTGGTAGAACTGCCGCACCATGCGCTTGGCCGTCGTCAATCTCAAAGGTGGCACCGGAAAGACGGTCACCGCGATCCATCTGGCGGCCGCGCTCTCTCGCTTGGGGCGGACGCTGCTCGTGGATGCCGACCCGCAGGGCTCGGCACTGTCATGGTCCGAGGAGGCGGGCGAGCTGCCATGTGCGGTGGTCAGCCTTCCGGTCCGCGACCTTCATCGCCGCCTGCAAACGCTGCTCCCCGGTGTGTCCCATACGGTGATCGACACACCGCCGGGTGATCGGGCCATCGTGCGCAGTGCCATCGCGGCATCGGACGTTGTCATCGTCCCCATCCCGCCCAGCATCATGGACCTCGACCGGCTGCGCCCCACCCTCGATCTCATCGCGGAGCTCGACGCTGTGACCCCGGTTCGG